>NZ_JBDGKY010000018.1:0-92682 GCF_057656135.1 Lysobacter sp. Soil_N_23 | reverse complement strand
AGCAGTGGGCCATGGATGGCCCACGCCCCGCATTCGGACAGGATGTCCGACTAAGGGGCGGAGCAATCCCCGGCCCGCCGGACGACGCCTTTCCGCAGACGCAAGCCCAACGAGTGCCCACAGAAAAAGGAAAAGGCCGGATTGCTCCGGCCTTTCCTGCTCACCAATTGCGCTGGCAATCGCACCGGACGATCAGCACTTTCCGTCCTTGCAAGCGGCATCTTCGACCTTCTCACCAGCTCCCTTCACGTCCTTACCGGCGCCCGCCACGGTGTTGCAAGCGGACAGGGTGCCCATCGAGAACAGGGCGAGCAGCAACAGGGCCATCAAGCGCTTCATGGAAGTCTCCTCGGATCATGGAAAGCATAAGGACACGCACTCAAAGCCGCGTGCCGTGAATCCATCTGACGCGAGACCATGTGAAGCCGGGGTGGATACGGGCGAAAGTTACCGCTCCCGATTCAGGCGCCAGCCATCGGGCCCGGATGGCACGAAGGCCGGACAAGCCGGCCTTCGAGGAGGTTCGCGGGCAACGGCGGGCCGGTCCGCGCTTAGTTGCCGGCCTTGTCCTCGACCTTCTGGCCGAGCTTCTGGACGTCTTTGCCGAGTCCTTCCATGGTGTTGCAGGCGCTGAGCAGGGCCAGCGACAGGGTGGCGAGCAGGAGCATTGCGGCAAAGCGTTTCATCGGGTCCCCGGGGACGTTGGCAGTGGTGGCATAAGAATGGCACGGCGACGCGGGCGCCGCACCACGCTCCCGGCAGGCCGGGGCGCGGCGATGTCAGCCACAATTCAGCTGCCGGCGCCGGCCGCCGGGCGAGCCGGCTCAGTCGCGCATCAGGGTCGACTTGCCAAACAGGCTCTCGACCAGGTCCACCGCCAGGCGGGCGGTGCGGTTGCGCTTGTCGATGATCGGGTTGAGCTCGACGATATCCAGCGAGGCCATGCGCCCGGTGTCGGCGATCATCTCCATCACCAGCTGCGCCTCGCGGTAGTTCGGACCGCCCGGCACGGTGGTGCCCACGCCCGGGGCGATGCTCGGGTCGAGGAAATCGACGTCGAAGCTGACGTGCAGGTGGGTGTTCTCGTCGACGCCTTCCAGCGCCTCCTCCATCACCCGCTTCATGCCGATCTCGTCGATGTAGCGCATGTCGTACACGTCCAGGCCGTATTGCCGGACCAGGCGTTTTTCGCCTTCGTCGACCGAGCGGATGCCGATCTGGCGGATCTCGTCCGGACGCAGCGCCGGCGCTTCGCCGCCCAGGCGAGTCAGCGCATCGGGCCCGAGCCCGCACAGGCACGCCACCGGCATGCCGTGGACGTTGCCCGACGGCGTGACCTGGCTGGTGTTGAAGTCGGCATGCGCATCGAGCCAGAGCACGCGCAACTGCTTGCCGGTCTGGCGACAGTGCTGCGCGACGGCAGTGATCGACCCCAGGCCGAGGCAATGGTCGCCGCCGAGCAGGATCGGCAGACGGCCGTCGGCGAGCTCGGCGGCCACCGCGTCCATCACCGCGCGATTCCAGGCGACGACTTCCGCCAGGTGGCGGTAACCCTCGACCGGCTTCTGCCAGGGATTGCGCGGACCATCGAGATTGCCGCGATCGATCACCTCGACGCCGCGCTTGACCAGCGCCTCGCCGATGCCGGCAATGCGCAGGGCTTCGGGCCCGAGCCGCGCACCGCGGTGCCCTGCACCCACGTCGGTCGGTGCACCGATCAGCGAAACCCCGGGATAGCTGCGACTCATGCTGTGACGTTCCTGTCTGGTGCCTCCGTCGACGCTGCGCTGTCGACATAAGCGGTTGATTTGGTTGGATTGGTCGACTGACCTTGCGCCAGCCGTCGGCGATTGCTCATGCCGAGTTTAGACCTTCGTCGTTCCCGGCTCCCGCACAGCGGAAATGCGGCGGCTCGCGTTTGCCTATCATCCGGCCTGGACCAGACCGGGACGGGTGCATGGGAACCATCTCGAATCTAATGGACCGCCTGTCCAGAACGTCGAAGGCCGAGCGCCCCGCAATCGTTGTCACTGCCTTCGGCTTCACGGTTGGCCCGGCCTTCGTCGCCTGGCAGGCAGTCTCCGACATCCAGGGCTACAAGATCGACCTGCTGACCACTGACGAGGCATTCCTGGAGTTCACGTGCAACGGACACGGCATCCACGTCAGTGAAGAACAGCCCGGATTCGAACAGCTCGAGCAGGCGATGATCGCAGTCTTCCCGTCGACAGCGGACTGGCGCGAAAAGGTCCTGCGACCTGCGTTCGAGCGTTGCAGGACGCTGCTGTACCGTCGGACCTGATCGCCGCGCAGCTGGTCAACAAAGAAGCCCGCCATGCGGCGGGCTTCCGAGATGCTGGATTGCTGCCAACTACACCATTGCTTCGGCTTTGGCGCTCCAGTTGGCCTTTCGCTCACTTGCAACGAACTTTCGAGGCGCTGGGGGCGTGCTTTCCAGATCCTGCAAGGACTTCAATAGCGGCGCCAGTTTCCTGTCACCCAGCTTTGCCTCTTTGTAGAGCGCGCGCAAAAGGCGCTCAGCTGGTGCGTTGACCTGCTTGCTTCGACCCTTCTCCCAACGGGCGACGGATTGTTCATTGCACCCAAGCAGGCCGCCAAGCGCCGCTTGTGACAGATCCAGTTCGCAACGCAAGAATCGAACTTCATGCCCAACCAGCGGCTCAGGGCTACACACGATCGCCTCCCCCAAGGCGTCATGCAAGCCATCAAGATCATGGATCGTGACACCTTTTCCATAAGGTGTATCGACGAGTTCGTAGCCATTTTTCAGGAACACGTTAGGCAGGCCACTGCCTGTGTACCGATACATTTCATTCCTCCAGAAGGATTGCATGGATTTTGACGATGCGGGCTCCGTCCACGGAGACCGCAACTTTCAGCGAGAACCATTGATTGGCCGCAAATCGTTCCATACGAAATTCCCACAAGCCATCTTCCGTGAGCTTGGGTTTGCCAACAATGTTTCCTGTTCTCAGACAGGACATGACCTGTTGAAACAGCATCATCCCAGCCATGCTCTTCTTACGCGGAGGCGGGATGAACACCACGTTGGAAGAGCTCTGCGCTGCAGCGTGAACTCGCGATTGCAGCTGACCTGCTGTGGTCCTGAATTTGCCAACCGTCACTGGCCACCCGCTTTGACATCCTATCAATTTGATAGTTCGACGCAACGACTTCATGGTCCAGGTTCGTGACGCAGTCTTCAATAGTGGCAATGATGTGTGAGCCAGCGAAGCCGCAGCCCTTTACGTTCAATGGGTTAGGCTTGCACCGTTCCTGACGTACGCCGGACGGGGGGGCTGGCCACAGGGGGACGTTTGGCCGCAGTTCCGAAGAAGGTCTCAGAGCGCCTCATCGCCGGCATCAAGCGCTATCAACCGATCTTGACCGCGGCCAGGACGCGGGACGTCGGCGAAGCGGTAACGATCATCAAAGACATGCTCGCCGACGTATTCGGCTGACAAATACTCGGACGTCACTTCCGAGCATTCGATCCGGGGCACGTTCTGCGACCTCGCCATCAAGATCGACACACAGCTGCAGACGCTGATCGAGGTCAAGGCCATCGGCCTCGATCTGAAGGATCAGCACGTCAAGCAGGCTATCGACTACGCCGCAAATCAGGACGTGGACTGGGTGCTGCTGACCAACGGCATTGTCTGGCGAGCCTATCGCCTGATCTTCGCGAAACCCATCGATCAGGAACTGCAAGAAGGTTGCAAAGTCCGCCAACAATGCGCTCCGTGCCACTCCGTCCAAGGCGACAAAGTCGTCGGCCGGGTCAGTAGGCGCAGCCGCGGCTACAACTGAATAGTCATCCGCGTCGTCGGCCGCATTCCGCTTGCAGGCCGCATCCACATCAAAAAACCCGCGTCAGCGGGGTTTTTGATTATTCACTGAAACGACTCGGATCAAGTGAATCCGGATCCTGGTGCCGGCAGTCAGAATCGAACTGACGACCTACCGCTTACAAGGCGGTTGCTCTACCAACTGAGCTATGCCGGCAAGGCTCGCATTCTAGCCTGTCGTGGCGAGTCGCGTGCTTGCGTCGTCGTTCATTGCAGGCGTGCGCAGTCGAGCGGGCGCGGTGCGACCTGCACGGCGGCCTGCGCGCGGGCAGTGTCGAACGATGGGCCCGGTACCAGGTCGAGCCAATAGGTAGCGCGGCCTTCGCCGAGCGGTTCGGCGCGCGCGGGGAAGCCTGCCGCCACCAGCGACTGGGCGCGGCGGTTGGCCGATTCCTCGCTGCGGTAGCGACCGAGCGCGATCGAGTTGGCTTCGCTGCCTTCGCGGACGATGAAGTAGTCGCCAAAGCCGGCGGCGGAAATGCGCTGGGCGGTGGCCTGCGCGTCGGCCAGGCTGGCCGCCGCCGGCAGCAGCACACGGTAGCCGCGCGTCGTCCCGGTGCGCGTTTCGCGCGGAACCACCCGGGTCGCCACCGCCATCAGCACTTCATGCGCGTTCTTGGCCGTGGCAGCGTCGGAGAACGGGCCGAAGCTGTAGCACTGCGCAGGCATGACGGCAGCCACCTTCGGCGCGTCGACGTCCTTGGGCGGCGCCACTGCCGGGGCAGGCGCCGCAACCGGTGCCTTCGCATCGGCCGATACCGCCGCGGGAGCCGGCCTGGCCGGCGGCTGCACTTCACTGGCCAGTTGCAGGCGTGCCACGCCCAGCGGTTGCTCGATCGCAGACGGTGACGGCGGCGGCGCGCGCAGCATCCACCACGCGGCGACACCGAGATTGAGCACGATCAGCAGGACGACCAGGGCGCGTATCAGCATGGATCGGATTCTAGTCGGCTCAAGGCGCGCTTTCGGCGCCGGCCCATTGCGCCAGGCCTTCGAGCACGAGGGTTGCGACCTGGGTCGCGTTCGACAGGTGGGCAGCCAGTGCTTCGGCGCCGCCGCCGTGCAGTAGCAGTTGCGGGGCGCGGCCCAGGCGCTGGCGCGCCGCATCGAGGCTGCGCTCGATCAGCGCCAGCGCGGCGCCGTCGCAGCCGGAGGCCAGCGCGTCCTCGGTGTCGCTGGCGAAGTCGATGTAGTCGCCACCGCTTTGCGGCAGCTGCGGCGCGCGTTCGTGCAGCGCTTCGCGCATCAGTGTCGGCGAGGGCGCGATGCGTCCGCCGAGATGGCGGCCATCGGCGTCGATGAGGTCGATGGTGAGGGCGGTGCCGACACCGCAAACCAGCGCGGAGTCGCTGATGCGGGCATGGGCCGCCAGCAGCGCCAGGAACCGGTCGACGCCGAGCTTGCGCGGGTCGGCGTAGGCAATTCGTACCGTGCCGAATTGAATCTGCGTGCGGGCCAGGGAGATGCGCCGGCAGCGCGCGGTCAGCGCATCGAGCACCGCAACCCGCAGCGCCGGATGGGCGACGCTGGCCAGGTAGGCGACGTCGATGCGCTCGGGCAGAAGTTCGGCCAGTGCGGCGGCCACGTCGTCCTCGCGGTGCGGCAGGGCGACCGCGTCGCCGGCACGTCCGTCGGCCCGAAGCGGCGCGCACTTCAGCCGGGTATTGCCCAGGTCGAACAACCACGCCGTCATACCCCGTCCCCTTGTCCTGCGCCGCGGCGCACGCTGACTTCACCGGCATGGAAATGCCGTTCCTCGCCATTGTCCAGGCGCACCCGCAGGGCGCCATCATCGGCCAGGCCCAGCGCCGTGCCGTGCACGGTCGCCATGGCGCCATGCACGCTCACATCCTGCCCGGCCAGTGCATCGAGCGCGGCGTAGCGTGCGCTGAAAGCGGCCAGCCCGATCGCATCGAATTCTTCCAGCGCCTGCAGCAATCGCGCCAGCACGGCTGCGGCCAGGGCATTTCGATCCGGTGGCGTCGTGGCGAGCGACAGCGTTGCCAGCGAGGCCAGGTCGCACCAGGGCTGGTCGATCTGCGCGGCCACGGCCGCTGGCATGCGCACGTTGATGCCCAGTCCGATCACCGCGCGCACCGGTCCGGCGTGCTCGCCTCCGCCTTCGACCAGTATCCCGCCGAGCTTGCGCAGCGCGCCGTCGGGATCGACCACCACCAGGTCGTTGGGCCATTTCAGGCGCACGCCGGCAAAGCCCGAGTCCTGCATGGCTTCGGCCGCGGCAATGCCGGCGACCAGGCTCAGGCCACCGAGGCGGGACAGGCCGCCGCCAAACTGGCGGGCGAGCGACAGATACAGATGCGCGGCCAGCGGCGACGCCCATTCGCGGCCGCGACGCCCGCGCCCACCGCTCTGGCGCTCGGCCAGCAGCACCAGGGCGCCGTGCTCCGGCGTGGGCCGGCGCAGCAGCTCGGAATTGGTCGAGTCGATCGTCCAGGCCGTTTCCAGCCCTGCCAGCGCCGAACGGGCCTCGGCCGGCAGCTGCGAGCGGATCGCGGCCGCATCGAGCAGGTCGATCGGTTGTGCCAGCCGATAGCCTCGCCCGGCCTGGGCTTCGATCGCGATTCCGGCCTCACGCAGCGCTTCGATGCGCTTCCAGACCGCCGCCCGGGTCTGGCCGCTGGCCTGCGCCAGGGCGTCGCCCGAAGCCGGCCCGGCCATCAGCCGCTGCAGCAAGGCGCGGTCATCCATCAGCCGCGCTCCGGGCGTCCGGAGCGTTGGCGGCCGGCGGGCAGTGACAACGGGAGGAACAACCGCAGGCGCGGTTGCGGGCGAAGGGCACGCGTCATGCGGCGAATTATGCGCGAGGCCGCAAGCCCGGCGTCAGGCGCTCGCCGACTGAACCGATGCCATCGGCTCGTGGCCGGCATCGGTACATCGGGCCGTATCCGAGGATGCCGGTGTCGAAGGGGCCTGGCCTGGGCAGCCGCGTCGGGGGGGAGCTGGCCGCTCCCGCCCCTTCGACACCGGTGGAATGCGGTCGGACCGGGCACCGAATCGGCAGGACGACGCCCCGGCGCGCCGAGCGGTTGCAACCATCCGCCCCTGGACTGCATCGATAAGAGAAGATAGCCATGCAGCATCGCCCGGGGGTCTGCCCCGGTGAAGGACCAGAGGCTGTATCCGTTTCGGCAGTGAGCACAAGGAGAGTTGCTGCAATGCACCACGGCACCGGCCGCCCAACGGCCAGAACGACCCACCGTTTTCGCGCTATATTCCGATATTGCCTGAAGCCGTTGGCCTCAGGCCCGTCCGAGGAATCCGTCATGTTCCGGATCTGCCTGTGCCTGCTGATCGTGGTCGCCAGCTCGACTTCGGCTGCGCGCGAGATCAAGCTCAGCTCCGCCAACAGCGGCAGCTGCCCGGAATCGATCGCGATGGAGCGCGAAGCAGCACGCCCCGAGGCGCGTGCTGCAGCACCGGCGGCGCGGGCGACCAAGGCCAAGCCGGCCCTGCACAGCGACGCCGCCGGCAGCAATGCCCGCATCCAGTCGCCGCGCTGGCACAGCTTCCTGCCGGGCATGTTCCGCTAAGCACGGCGTCCGCTCTACCCGCCCTTGCTGAGCCTGTTCCGACGCCTCTGGCCCTCCCCTGACACGGTCCCCGACGCGCTCTGGCTGGATACCCGCGCGCGCGTTCCGTGGTTGTCCAGGCTCGATCCCGAACGCGAAGCGCGCCTGCGTGAACTCACCGCGCGCTTCCTCCACGAGAAGACCATCAGCCCGATCGGCGAGCTGGTGCTGGACCCGGTCCAGTGCTGCATGCTCGCCGCGCTGTGCTGCCTGCCGCTGATCGAGTTCGGCGCCGAAGGCCTGCGCGGCTGGTCTCAACTGATCGTCTACCCCGATGCCTTTCGCGTGAACCGCAGCCACGTCGATGCCGCCGGCGTGTTGCACGAGTGGCAGGACGATCTGATCGGCGAAGCCTGGGAAGCCGGCCCGGTGATCCTGTCGTGGGCCGATGTCGCCGCCGATTGCGAAGACCCGCGCGCGGGATTCTGCGTGGCGGCGCACGAGATGGCGCACAAGATCGACGTGCTCGACGGCCTGCTCGATGGCACGCCGCCGCTGCCGCGCCCCTGGCAGCGCGAATGGGCGCGCGATTTCCAGGCGGCGTACGACGCCTTTGCCGCGCGCGTGGATGCCGGTGAGGAAACCGCCATCGATGGTTATGCGGCCGAAGCGCCGGAAGAATTTTTCGCCGTCGCCACCGAGTACCACTTCAGCGATCCGCAATTGCTCGAGGCAGAGATGCCGGAAGTGGCGGCGCACATGCGCAGGTTCTACGGCCCCTCGCCCTTCGCGTAGGAGCGAGCTTGCTCGCGATCCCCCTCACGCCCTGATGGTCGCCTGATCGCGAGCAAGCTCGCTCCTACAGGCCCGGCGGCAGCACTACTTCGAAGCGGGCGCCGCCCAGTTCCTGCGAACGGCTGACGTCGAGCGTGCCGCGGTAGCTGCGCACCACGTCCTGCACGGTCGCCAGGCCGATGCCGTGGCCCTGCACTCGCTCGTCGCCGCGCACGCCACGCTGCAGCACCAGATCGATCTTGTCCTCCGGCACGCCCGGGCCGTCGTCGTCGACGGCGAGCAGCAGGCCGGGGCGGCGGTTGGGCGCGATCTCGCCGCGCTTGGCGGTGAGCAACACGCGCGTGTGCGCCCACTTGAACGCGTTCTCGATCAGGTTGCCGAGCACTTCCTGCAGGTCGCCCGGCTCGCCGTAGAACTTCACGCCTTCCTCGATATCGAACTCGCACAGCACGCCCTTGGCGGCGTAGATCTTCTCCAGGCTGCGCACGATCTGGTCGGCATACGTTTCGATTTCCAGCGGCGCGGCAAACAGCATGTGGCCCGACCGCGCCGCGCGTGCCAGCTGGTACGACACCAGGTCGCTCATGCGTCGCACCTGGGCGTCGACTTCCTCGCGCAGTTCCTCGGCGGAGATGTCCTCGCCGGCACGCGCACGCAACACCGCCAGCGGTGTTTTCAGGCTGTGGGCGAGGTCGGCCAGCGTATTGCGCTGGCGGTCGAGGTTTTCGCGCTCGCTCTCGATGAAGGCATTGATGCTTTCGGTAAGCGGTTCGAGCTCGCGCGGGTGGCGTCCGCTCATGCGCGATGCGACGCCGCGCTGCACCTTCTTGAGTTCGTCGATCACGCGCCGCAGCGGACGCAGGCTCCAGCGCAGCACCACGGCCTGCAACAGCATCAGGATGAAGCCGGCGCCGCCCAGGTAACGCCACAACGCCTGGCGGAACACGCTGACCTGGCGGCTCAACGCGGTGGTGTCTTCGAGGATGTAGATGGTGTACGGGAACTCCGACTTGGCATCGCCGCCGGCGCTCCAGATCAGGCCGCGACCATAGCGGTAGGCCTCGCCGGGCTGGCCGTTGATCTCGGTGATCGGCAGCGGGCCTTCGAAGTCCTCCTGGTTGGCCTCCAGCATCTGCCCGGCCGGCAGGGACGGGCCCTGCGCCGAGGCCGAGTCCCAGTGCCCGTTGGGCAGGATCACCTCGGCGTACAGGCCGCTGCCGGGCCGGTCCAGGCGCGGGTCGACCGTTTCGTAGGGCGGGATGAACTCGCCGTTGCGGGCGAACTCGCCGCCGGCAACGTAGGCCAGCGCCAGGCTGCGCAGGCGCTGGCGCATGTTGCTTTCGGCCGTTTCCAGGAAGGCGCGGTCGAGCGCGTAACCGGCCAGCGCCAGGAAGGCGATCAGTCCGAGGCTGGCGCCCAGCAGCTGCCGGGCCTGCAACGAACGCGGCTGTCCCCAGCTCATGGCTGCGGACCCGGCGTCGGCGCGGGCGGGAAGGTCATGGCGATGGCGATCGTCGGCATGCGCCGCAAGCGTACTAACGCTACCGCGCCTTGGCGATCACTCGCCGCGGCGCGGCGCGCCCCTGTCATCAGACGCCTGTCAGCGGTTGCGTGCGGGGGCCGGTCAGTCCCCGCTGCGCGCGATGGCGAAGCGGTAGCCGCGGCCGCGCACGGTCTCGATCGGCTTGAGCGCGCCGTCCGGGTCGAGCTTCTTGCGCAGGCGGCCGATGAAGACCTCCAGCACGTTGGAGTCGCGGTCGAAGTCCTGCTGGTAGATGTGCTCGGTCAGGTCGGCCTTCGAGACCAGCTCGCCGGCGTGCATCATCAGGTACTCGAGCACCTTGTACTCGTAGCTGGTCAGGTCGACGTTGCTGCCGGCGACGCTGACCGTCTGCGCGGCAAGGTCGAGCACGACCGGGCCGCACTCCAGGGTCGGCTTGCTCCAGCCGGCGGCGCGACGCACCAGGGCGTTGAGGCGCGCCAGCAGTTCCTCGATATGGAAGGGCTTGACCAGGTAATCGTCGGCGCCCTGCTTGAGGCCTTCGACCTTGTCCTGCCAGCTCGAACGCGCCGTCAGGATCAGCACCGGGAACTTCTTGCCCTCGTCGCGCAGCGCCTTGATCAACTCCATGCCCGACATCTTGGGCAGGCCCAGATCGATGATGCCCAGGTCGAACGGTACCTCGCGGCCCATGTAGAGGCCTTCCTCGCCATCCTGGGCGGCATCGACCGCGAAGCCTTCCCGCTTCAGGCGGGCTGCCAGGGTCTCGCGCAGCGGAGCTTCGTCTTCGACCAGCAGAATTCGCATGTGGACTCCAATGTCTGTCGTGTCTCGGCCGCTTCCCCGGACGGGCTGGCCAGAGCGTGGCGGTTCAGTCGTCGTCGCGGCGTGTAGGTTCGTCACGGTCGCGGCCGCGGTCACGTGTCTGCGGGTCATCCATGTAGATCTTTACCCGACCGCTGGAATCGACCACCTTGACGCGATTCACATCGCGACCATCGTACGGCACCCGCTCCGCGCTCAGCACCTGGCCGCCGGTCCGGCGCTCGACCCGGCGTACCGAATCGGACAGTTCCCGGCGATCGGCGCTGCGATTGTGGCCCCGGTCCTGGCCACCGCGGTCTTGGCCCTGACCACCACGGTCCTGGCCGCGACCGCCACCTTGACCCCGGTCCTGCGCCAACGCGTCGCCGCCTCCAACCACCAGGGTGGCGAGCAGCAGCAGGGCGAAGGGTCGGCGGATCAACGTCATCATGCTCGGAGCGGAGACTTCAACTGGGCAATATCGCACGATCGTGCGACGAGAGTGCATTCTCGGAACGATGCGGTGAATCCGGTCTGAACTTTTCCATCACGCCATGGCCGGGATTCAGCCCGACCACCGTTGCCAATGGCTCTCAGAAGATTTCGCCGACGCAGCAGCGCAGCGATCCGCCGCCGGCTTCGATCGCATCCAGGCCGACACTGCGCAGGCCGAAGCCTGCGGCGGCCAGGGCTTCCCGATGGGGACCGCCAAGGGCCGCAGCCGCCTGCGCGCTCATCCACACCGCGTCATCGGACAGGGCGATGGCATTGCCGGCGAAGGCTGCATGCTCGGCAGGGGACAGTTGCAGCGCGTGCGGCGCGTACAGATCGACGATGGCCTCGACCACCGCCGGATCGGCGAAACCACCGGCGCACACCAGCGCGGCGCGTCCGGCCAGGAGCGCGAGCACGACATTGGTGTGGTACTCGCCGGGTGCCAGGTCGAACATCAAGGTCGCGCGCAGGCCGAGGGCCTCGTGCATCAGGCGGGCACCGGCTTCGTCGCAGCGCTCGGACAGCCCGCAGAAGCCGAGGCCGCGGGCACGGTCGATTACCAGTGCACCGGTCAGTTCGCACGGGTGCGGCTGGGTCGACAGGTCGATCTCGGCGTAGTCGAGCACGCCGCCGAAGAAGGCGCGGATGTCCCCGCGCTCGGCCTCGCGCTGGCGCACCGGGTGGCGCATGCGGCCGACGACGTAGCGCCCTGCGGCGGTGGCGAAGACATTGTTGGGGAACAGTGCGTCGGGCGTTTCCGGGTCGCCGGCGAAGCACACCGTCGGCAGCACCTGCGACAGCGCGCGATGCAGCTCGCGGTGCTCGGCGCTGGCACCGGCCGCATCGAAGCCGGCGGCGTTTGCCATGTAGCGGTTGTCGGCGGCGGACTGCTCGGCGAGGCGGAAACCGTCCGGCGCGACCAGGAAGGCGGCGCGCGCGGTCGCGGGGCCGAAGTCGGCGGGCGTGGTGCGGGCGACGGCAACGAAGGCGGAAATGTCGCGACTGATCATGCCCCGATCATGCCCGATGTCCCACTGTAGGAGCGAGCTTGCTCGCGACCCAGCCGCCATACCATCCGGCGTCACAAATCGCGAGCAAGCTCGCTCCTACGAAGCCTGTGCCTCGATGGACGCGAACGACTCGGTCAATGCCAGCGCCTGCTCGATCAGCGACCAGTCCGCACCCGGCTTGTGTGCTCCTTCGCTGAGCACCTGGCGGAACGCACGGCCGCCACGCTCGCCGGCGAACAGCCCGAGCAGATGCCGCGTGATGTGCTTGAGGTAAACCCCGCGCGCCAGCTGGTCCTCGATGTACGGCCGCATCGACCGCAACAGCTCGGCACGGCTACGCACCTCGCCGCCGAACCAGGCCACGTCGAGCTCATGCAGCAGGTACGGATCGTGGTAGGCGGCTCGACCTAGCATCGCGCCGTCGGTGTGTTCCAGATGCGCGGTGGCTTCGGCCTGCCCGGCGATGCCGCCGTTGACGACAACCTGCAGTTGCGGCCGCTCGCGCTTGAGCTGGTAGGCCCAGTCGTAACGCAGCGGCGGCACCTCGCGGTTCTCCTTCGGCGACAGTCCTTTCAGCCACGCATTGCGCGCATGGATGACGAACATGCGGCAACCGGCATCGGCCACGGTATCGATGAAGGAAAGGAAGTGGTCCCAGTCGTGGTCGTCGTCGACGCCGAGCCGGCACTTAACCGTCACCGGCACTTCGCAGCTTTCGACCATCGCCGCGACGCTGTCGGCGACCAGCCGCGGCTCACGCATCAGGCAGGCGCCGAAGCGTCCGGCCTGGACGCGGTCGGACGGGCAACCGCAGTTGAGGTTGACCTCGTCGAACCCCCACTCGGCACCGATCTTCGCCGCCTGCGCCAGCAGCTCCGGCTCGCTACCGCCGAGCTGCAGCGCCACCGGGTGCTCGATCGGATCCATCGCCAGCAGCCGCGGGCGATCGCCGTGAATCACCGCATTGGCGTGCACCATCTCGGTGTACAGCCGCGCATGCGGGGCCAGCAGACGGTGGAACACTCGGCAGTGACTATCGGTCCAGTCCATCATGGGCGCAACCGACAATCGGATAGCCTGCGGATTCAACGTTTTCTGTTTATCTACAGTCACTTATGATTCTCGATTGATCCTGCGCCATCCCGGATTCTCCCGCCCATTCCCGTCCTCGCTGTACCATTCGTGTACCACTTCAAATTGGTACAACGATGGCGACCTTCCAACAGCGCGGCGATCGGTGGAGAGCCATTGTCCGCCGAAAAGGCTTTTCGCCCAAGTCGAGAACCTTTCCGACTAACAGCGCTGCCCGCACCTGGGCGGACCGGATAGAACGCGAACTGGCGGACCAGGAAGCTCGTGGCGTCGCCGAACATGACGGGGCCACCGTCGCAGAGCTCGTAGATTGGTACAGCACCTACGTCGGCCAACTGAAGCGGATCAGCCTCACACAGCGAGGAAACCTGTCGAGGGTGAAGGAAGGGTTGGGAGGCAAGATCGCCAGCAAGCTCACAGCTGCAGATGTCATTGAGCACACGAGGAAGAGGCGCCAGGGCGAGCACATCAACAAAGACGGACACCGCGTACCGGCATGCAGCGGCGCCACGATGAATGTCGAGCTCGGCTATCTGTCGGAAATGCTCAAAGTGGCCAAGTCGATGGGCAAGCTCACCCTGCCCCACGACCCGGTAGCCGAGGCACGCCCTTCGTTGCGCCTGGTAAGACTGGTTGCGAAGTCAGTCAAACGCAACCGGCGCCCAACCAGCGAGGAGCTCTCGAGGCTGAAGGCGCACTTCAATGCCAATGCCTGGCGAATGAAACTACCGATGGCCGACATAGTCGAATTCGCTGTCGGAACCGCCAAGCGCGAGGGGGAAATCACAAGACTTCTTTGGGAGGACCTGGACACGGCAACCCGAACCGCAGTCCTTCGGGATGCAAAACACCCACGCGCAAAGGAAGGAAATCACAAGCGCTTCCCGCTACTAGGAGCCATGTGGGCCTTGGTCGATCGTCAGCCTACCAAAGAGCGCCAGCGCATCTTTCCTTTCAAGCCGGACTCGATAGGAACAGCCTTTCGGCGAGCGTGCGTAGCGCTTGGGATCGAGGATCTTCACTTCCACGATCTACGCCACGAGGCGGCGTCTCGATTGTTCGAACAGGGCTACAGCATCGAACAGGTTGCCACCGTCACACTGCATGAAAGCTGGCAGGAGCTGAAACGATACACACAGCTCCGACCTGAAAGCCTACACCGCGACTAAGGCCCACAAAGAAGCCCCGCCTCAGCGGGGCTTCTTACTCACTGCCCCTTGTAAACAGCGACGGTGCCAGTCTTTAAGTCCAAGACCACCAAACGACCCAATCCAGGCGGCCGCGGAACATCTGGCGGAACACTGGAGGGTATGGCTGTCCAATAGATTTCATCGTTACAGGAGACCTTATCTATCAACTGGAAGTCAGTCATTCCGTCCTTCTGCAGCTCAGTTTGGACGCTGACTGGCACCTTCTCATCAACCCCAGTGCTAGATTGGCACTCGCCCGCCCTGCTACAGCCGACGGTTGCTGTCAGAACGATTACCATCCCCAAGCGTCGCATTTGTAGCGCCTCCTCTCCGAAACTGCCTGAGATAGCTGCGACTCAAGGTCGGTCTTGCAGGAGCCGCAGTAGATGTCGGGTGAATCGCCCAGGACTCCGTAGACACTCAGGCCCCTCGTTGCGCGTAGCGCCGTTCGAACTCTACAGGCGACACGTCGCCATTTGAACCGTGTCGGCGTTTCGGGCTATGGAACATCTCGATGTAATCGAACACATCGGCCCTTGCGGCATCCTTCGTTGGGTGGTTCAGTTGCTTCGCTGAGTGCCTTGCGTCGTGGAGCGCGATGGGGAGTGAGCTGACCTGAAGCTTCTGGTCAGCTCAACACGCTCCCACAGAGCACCTTGCCAGCGACCATCCTACTGAGATGGAACTACCCGCATTTCCCCGTCCGCGTCGATCGCGAACAATATGGTGAATATGCCATGACGACGCTCCTTGGGTGGAACTACACGAAGCAGATACCCATCTCCATACCTGCATGGCCTTTTCAACTCATACCCTGACTCATAGCCCGTAAGCTCGGAAATGCGCTTTCGCAAATCGTCCTCAGAGATCGGGAGATCTGAAATAGTCACCTCTATACAGGACGAATCTGCCCCCGCGCCTTCTTGGCTCGCCAGTCCATCCCCACTACTACAGCCAACAATCATTACGGCGATCAAAGCCCATATGCGCTGCATGAGTAATCCCTCCTCTGGGCATCAGCCGCATTAATTGTTTCGTTAGCCTCCTTCTCACAGCCACAGCTACTTTTGAGTATGCCCTGCGCACATCGCTTGCTCGCGGCATAGGCCCGACATTCACTCATAGCTCTAAAGCGATCATATGGCGTTAGGTCAGAGGGAGCTGCGTTCTCATCATCAGGGATATCCCCCCTGGCCCTATTGGCGCAGCCGTTGGCGCCGTAACGGGCTTTGTAGTCCGTAATATGCTGCGACTCGTGGTCTGCTGTGCAGCTGCGCATACACGAACTAGCGCAGTTCACCACCTCGAACCCACCTTTTCCATCGCATTGAATCGTTCCAATAGTGCCGACACCAACACGACTTTGAATGTTTGCGCATGAGATAGGGCTCAACCCCCGCGCATCCTTCCACATGAGTGGCGCGCTACGCGCATACTCGTACGTTGCGATTCCGCCCTTAAGTCCAATGGGGTCACTCTGCACATAGCGCCCACTGCCTGGCTCATAGTCGCGGAAGTAATTCTGCGACAAGCCGCTTGCTGCATCGTGTTGCTGACCTGGAAAGCGCATATCAAATCTGAAGCTGACACCATCCAAATCCGGATCTTCATTGGGGGACGTATTGCCGAACGCCTCGCCAATCAAATCCCAAGACCAGACAACGTCGTCTCGCTCCGCGTCTATGACGGCACGTGGAGTACCAATAGCGTCCGGTTCGATGAAGTGGAGGCGATAGAACAACGAAGGAGGCGGAGGGATATCCGGCCCCCGCATCGCAATAGGCGGAGAAATGGTGGGAACGGAGACCAACAACCCTATAGGCAGATCGTCCAACCAGACCATCTGTTGCTTGGGCGCACCCAAGCTGTCGTACTCGCCCAACCAGCGTCCTGACTCGTCAAAGATCGCAGTGGTGGAAGTACTGCCCAGGAACCGACGCACTTGTTCGCCGCGGGCGTTGTAAGCGTACTGCATCGCCAAGACGTTATTGCGTTCTACCCGAGCAATACGTCCCGTGGCATTAAAATAGAACGTTCTTGCGCCCCCACCTATAGAAATTGTGTTTCCAGCCTCATCGTAGCTCCGCTGAACACCACCCACAGCCATAAGGTGATGACTGCTTCCTTCGTAGGCATATGCGTCCGTACCGCTGGCGTTCGCAAAGCTAAGTCGATTGCCCGCAGCGTCGTAGCTATAGCTCTCAATCGCGATCTCGGTCAAACCATCTCGAAAGTCAGTCAGTCGGTTGAGCCCATCGTAGCCAAACGAAACTGCCCCTCCGCTCCACATACTGCCGGACTGGAGACGGCTCAGATTCCCGACCGCGTCCCAGTCGTACTCCAGGCTCAACTCGCCGCTCCCCATGAATGTGCTTTGGCTTGAAATCGCCTGCACTCGATAGTCATGGTCCAACACTCGCATAAACGACCGACCATTGCCGAATGTCCACCCACGGACCGGGCCGAAGGGATAGTACGTAGCATCGCGCAGCAAAACCTGCCTGGAGCTTCCTGCTGGCGTAACCCCAACCTCGGTGATGCGCCCTAACCCATCGCGCACAAAATCAGCCTTAGAGCCATCGGGATAGGTAACGCCACTCAACTGCCCAGTCTTCGTGTGGGCGTAGCGCAGGATGAACGATTGGCCGTTAGTGGTCTGCACCTTGCGGACCAGGTTGCCGAAGCGGTCGTAGCAGTAGACGGTAGCACCGCTGCCGTCGGTCATCAGCGTCAGACGACCCACCGCAAACGTCTCGCCAGCGGCACAGTCGGGTTGCACGGCATCGTAGGTGTAGCCAACATTGAGAGCGGTGTCGCTGTAGCCGATGGCAGTCAAGCGGTTGAGGGCATCGTAGCTGTATGTGGCCTGCTCACCCCTGGCATCGAGCGCGCTGATACGGTTGCCTGCGGTGTCGTAGTCGTAGTTGGACACGCCCGTATCCGGGCTCTCCAGCCGCTTCAGGTCACCGAACCCGTTGTATCGGTACTTGGTGCTCAGCCCCTTGGGGTCGACGACCTCAGTCAAGCGTCCCTGGGTGTCGTACTGGAACTGCGTGTTCGCGGCGATGCCGGCCGCGTCCTGCAAGGTACGACTGAGGCGGTTGAGCGGGTCGTAGTCGTTGTCGATAACTCGGCCCAGCGCGTCGGTCACGGTGTCGGTGTTGCCGTTGGCGTCGTAAGTGAAGCCTGTGGGATTGCTACCGGCATCCATGGCGGTCTGCAACTGCCCCAGCTGGTTGTAGACCCGTGACAGCGTGCGCTTAAGGCTGTCGTCGCTGCCCTTGAACTCTTCCTTGATGCGGCTTCCGGCATTGTCCAGAGTGTAGTGGATGCGGTTGCCGTCGGCGTCGACGATATCGGTTAGCCGGTGGGCCGCGTCGTACACGTAGGAGGTGAAGCTGCCGTCGGGCAGCGTGGTGCTGCTGACCAGGCCGGTGGGATAGTAGGCGATGCCGGTGATCTGGTCGTCGGCCTCACTGCCGTCATCGGCACCGCGCACCTTGCGAGCTGTCAGCCAGCCGCGCGGGTGGTACTCGAAATCGGTGACGATGCCATCGGCGCTCTTCACTGATACCACTCGGCCTGCACCGTCATATCGCAGCGTCTCGGTCATCTGACCAAGCGCGTTAGCCACCTTCCACAGGTCGCCCTTGCGCCAGGCGCAAGTGGTTGGAGAGGTGGCGCAGTCAACGTGGTCGGTGGCGTAGTACTGGTAGGTGACGGTGTCAGGCGCGTCCGTTCGCGGCCCATCGACGGATACCAGAAGCCCAACCACTGGACACGTCCCACTATCCACGTCGACCTGCTCGCAGTAGGCAAAGGCCGTAGTCCTGACCTGCGCCGTGATCAAGTCCTTACTTGACTGTGAAACAAGCTGACCGCGTGGGTTCCGCACCCATGCCCGTTCGGCCACTGCGGCGCCTGAGGAATCGTAAATTACCTCCAGGGAAGGCCGTCCGGTGCTGGCATCGCGAGTAGTGTCGATCGTTCTCGTTTGAGCGGTTACGGCCCCAGAAGACGTGAGCGCATCCTTTCGCACCGTACGCAGAAGCGTCGGATAATTGGTATCTGTGCGGGTACCGCGCCCATCGGTCGTGCTCCCAACCCACGCCGAGGACGCAGAGGCATATGAGATCAGCGTTGGCACGGACTGGCCATCCGCGGTCTCCACCCTCGAAGATGGTTTGCGGAAGATGCCGCTGCGCGACGCAATCTCCAAGACCAGTTGCTTACCTTCCGCGAACGATAGCGTGGCAGTCTCGGCCCCTGACAAAGTTGATCCGTAACCGATCGTCAAAAGACCCGCCCCGCCTGCATGGAAGGTAGATATCGCCCGACCTTTATGGTCAAACTGGTAGGTTGCGAAGCGGTTTACCACTCCAGTGGCAGATTCATCGCTGATACCCGTCAAGGCATGCGGGAACCCGCCGACAGGGGGAGAAGAAGCACAACTATTTGCCCCAACTGGACAGATATTTGCTGGCTCGTTGTAGTGATAGCTGCGGGAGGTTCCATCGGGGTAGTCGACAGCCACCGGCTCACCGTTCAGACCATAGCCGTAGGTAATAACGCCCCCATCCGGCAACTCTACGGCAAGCAGTCGCCGCCCACGACAGGTCGCTTGGTCAGACGAATCTACGCAAGGATCCACTGCGACGGCACCCGAGCCGACGACGGCGTTCACTACACCATAATGGAACTTCAGAGAGCGCCCCATCGAGTCGGTAACTCGATCCAGAACCCCGGCTGGATTGCCCTGCAACGAGGCATCCATTTCCTGAAACGCTGCATAGGACATTGTTAAGCGACTGCTTGCATCACCAAGGCGTTCAATGGCGATGAGTTGACCTTGAGAATTGAACGACTTCAGAAGTCCGTCGCCCGTCCTGAGCTCCCAACCTCCTGCGCCTACTTTGCGTAGAACAGCCCCGTACTCGTTGACGGAGTAGTAGCCGCCAACCTCGGCACCCGCATCAAACCTCTCCACATTGCCATCGTCAGCAACGTGCAGAACGTGAGAGCTGGCGGGCTCGTATATGCGCTCCGAATACTGATGATTCCAACTTGGCCCCATCATACGATTGGAAAGCTTCAGCCGGATCGAGTTGTAGTAGCGCGTAAACTCCAGCAACCCCTGATTGAAATCCGCCTCCCGCTGAATCTTCGCACCGGTTGCCGGGACGCACGGGTTGTTGTACGAGCACTCTCGCGTCGGAACCAGGCGCGTTTCGATGACACCGGATTCGTTACTGGCGCACACGGCATCCATACTTCCGACCTGAGATGCCGGGATGTACCCACCTTGCGCGTTGAGCTTCACGGTCAACGGCGCCAACCCCGCCTCGCATTCGTATACCTGTTCGCGCGAGGCCACTGCCTTCTCTCGGGAGCTGCCAGTACACACGCCTTGCGAGTTTCGGGCCCCGAAGTTGCGTTCGAACGTCTTGTTGTAAACGCTCCTCGGATCGAATCCAGCGAACACGCCATCGTATCCACCATACCCATTGCCGAACTCATAGGCACCGACATTGCTTGCGGTGGGGCCAGAACCATCCGGATATGTGCTCAGACGACCGGCGTACAGCGGCGGAGACGGCCAGGCCGACTCGTTCGTGAAAGTGACGTTGCAGGCGCTACCCGGCGCACCGCTATCCCGCGAGAGAACCTCTTTGAAGATGCTTAGGTCTCCGTTGCTGATGGGACATCCTTGACACTGACCAGGTCCGCAGTCGCCATATCCGCCGCGGCAGGTTGGCACTCCATTGTCGCAGTGGCAGACCCAGTCGCTGTTCCCGCCGAAGCTGGTGAACTCGTACAGCTTCGCGTACTCCTGGCCCGTCAGCTTTCCCGGCCTGGAACGCACCCGATAGATGTATGACTTGGGACTATTGTTGTTCCAGTTTGACTGGCTGACGTCTACCTGCTCAAGGAACTTTCGTCCACGCGGCGATGTAGCGCTGTCCTGCCGCATCCAGCTCTCTGCTTCTTCCAAAGATCCGAAGCAAGCCTTGATTCCAGATACACCGTGATTAGCACAGAACTCCCACGTCTGCGCAGACTGCGCAGCAGCAGAAGACATGGTGAGCATCCACAGCCCGACGACGAGAACCAATCGCAACATGAACAATCTCCCTATTGCATGAGCGAGCTCGATGAAGCCGGGAATGTAGCGCCGACGCAGCGCTAGCGGCCTATGATGGGGATTCCGGTGGTGGCGAGTAGTGCCAGGCCCGAAGGCCGGCAAGGTGGCGATTGATGGGGAATCGCCCCAACGAGACTCGAGCTGCACTTCCACGTGCCTCACCCCTTCCATTGGTAGAGCCCCGAGGCGAAGGATCAGTACGACCCTGCCGGCGTGTCAAGCATGCGCGCCCAAGAAGCCGTGACGAGCTCCACATTTGCCGACAAGCTAGATGCCCAGGCAGACAATGCAGTACCTCCGAACTTGCAAACCAGTTTCTGTCGAGTAGTCCCTGGCCCCTTGAACGGTCAGGGGCCCTGGCCAATGGCCAGTCGCCTGGCCCTATCATTGATTTTGGTGCAGCGCCTTAGCGTCCCGCGGGCGCGCGCCCGGCAATGCGGGCGCGGTCTTGTCGATGCCTGACTCTGGAATCAGTCGCCAACCTTTACTGGTTTGGGCTGCCACCCATCGCGCGGATCCTGATACTTGGTCGCCTCGCGAATGGAAGCAGCCCTCGAGGCCTCGGCCTGCTGCTGCGCAGCCATGTTGGTGCCGGCGACGTCCCACCGCTTTCAGTAGCGGGACGATCTAGAGTCCGGGATTACTGTAGCCGAACCTCGGCCAGGCGTTGCGCATAGGCGGACGGTGTCAAACCGCCCAGTGCCTTTTTGGGTCTCTCCTCGTTGTATTCCCGGCGCCAGGTTTCGATGACTGCCCGGGCATTAAGCAGGCTGGTGAACCAGTGCTCGTTGAGGCATTCGTCGCGGAACCGGCCGTTGAACGACTCGACGTAGGCGTTTTGATTCGGTTTTCCCGGCTCGATCAGGCGAAGGTCCACGCCGCGGTGATGCGCCCAAGTGACCATGGCCTTGCCGCAGAACTCCTTACCGTTGTCCGTGCGGATCACCTTGGGCAAGCCGCGGCTCAACGCGAGACGATCCAGCACACGCGTCAGCATGTGACCGGAGACCGCCCGTTCGGTTTCGATCGCAACCGCTTCATGGGTCGCATCGTCCACGATGGTCAGGCATTTGATCACCCGGCCTTCGGCGGTCCGGTCGAACACGAAATCCATCGACCACACCTGATTGGCGACGGTCGGTCGCAGCAGCGGTTGCCGCTCGCCAAACGACACCTTCTTCCGCTTGCGCCGCCGCACCTGCAGCTTCGCCTCCTGATACAGCCGTTCGACACGCTTGTAGTTCACGCACAGTCCCGATTGCCTGAGCTTGAGGTGGATCATCCCGACGCCGTAGCGCCTGTGCCGCTGGGCTAGTGCCAGGATGCGCTCGCGCAGCTCCCCGTTCCGGTCCGGCCGCGGCTCGTAGCGAACGGAGCTGGCGCTCATGCGCACCACGGCCAGCGCCCGTCGCTCGCTCAACCCCTGGTCCACCAGATGCCGCGCCAGCGCCCGCCGGGCCGGTGCGGTCACCACTTTTTCGCAGCGCCTCGCGGGTCACCTCGTTCTCCAGCATCGACTCGGCCAACAGCTTCTTCAGCCGAGCGTTCTTGCGAGCGATTGAGCGTTACCTGAGCGGCAGCATCATCGTCATGTCGTGGATGGGTGACGCGATGAAGCCGTGCTTGAGATAGAACGCCTTCGCTGCGTCACCGATGGCATGGCACAGCAACGCACGGGCGCCAATCTGCTCGCAGGTCTGCAACGTCCGTTTCACGGCGTCCTTGAGCAAGCCCTGTCCAATCCCTCGACCGACCCAGTCCACGTGCACGGCCAAGCGCCCCAGCACGATGACTGGGATCGGATCTGGCATGTTGCGACGGATGCGGCCAGGTGCATCTTCATGAGACACCGCACCGGCGGCCAACGCGTAGTAGCCCACAACGCCCTGCTGCTCGTCACAGACGACGAAGCACCTCGATGCACCGGACGCCTGATTCTGACGCGCTCGCTCCAGCAACCACTTCGCCAGTTCCGGCGCACTGCACTGGAAGCCGTCCAGCCGATGCCCGTCGCCGAGCGGGCCGGGGGCGCCAAGCACCAAGGCTCAGCGCTCCCAGGGTGCAGGCGCGGCCAACAGGCGACGGATCGCCGCATTGTTCTCCAACGGCGCATCGAGTAGAGCATTGAAGCGCTTCAGGGCCTGTCGATTCAGGGCAAACTGGGCCTGGTCGGCCAGCACCTCACGCGCCTTCTCGCACACCGCGTCCAGGATGAACTCCGTACGGTTCATGCCACTGACTTCCACGGCATGGTCAATCAGCGCCTGCTTGGCGGCAGGCGCCCGGAAATTGATGACTTTGTTGGCGACGGCGCTCATGGCGAGTGCTCCTGTTCTACCTACCTGTGCGTGCTGACACTTGGGTGCTCCCATGTGGGCACTCACATGCAAGCACTCCTGTGTGCACACTGTACATACATACCGGGAATTACTCAACGGCAATTCCCGCGTCATTGGAGGTGTCGCGCATACCCACATAACTAATTGATTTTATTTTGACCTCGCGGGCTCCCACACCATGTATACGTCTGCGCGCGCGTAGTGCGAGCCCGGGCGCGGTGCCGGGTAGTGGCGGAAGCCGACGCTTTCGTACAGGGCCAATGCGGGACCGAGCTTGCTGCTCGACTCCAGGAACAGTTCGTGGCCGCCGCGCGCCTGGAAGGCGTCGATTGCGCCCTGCATCAACAGGCGGCCGACGCCGGCGCCGCGCAGTTGCGGCGTCACGACCATCTTCGTCAGTTCGTACACACCTTCGGATTCGCGCTTGAGCGCGACAGTGCCGACGGCGCGATCTTCCGCGTCCACGGCAAACAGGACGTGGCCGCCACCATCGAGGATATGGGTCTCGGGGTCGCCCAGCACTTCACGGTCGATCGGTTCGACGGTGAACCAGCGTTCGAGCCATTCGATGTTGAGCCGGGCGAAGTCGTCGCGCCAGCGCGCTGCGTAGTCGACGATGCGGATGGGAGATGGGTTGCTCATGCCGCCATGATAGTGCGGCCCATGGCGATGAATCAGTGCTTGCCGTTGCCCTTGCTCTTGCCGTTGTCCTTGGCGCTCTGGCTCTTGCCCTTGCCTTGACCCTGGCTGGCGCCCTTGGACTTGCCCTTGCCCGCTGACGCCTGCGCCGGCTTGCCCTTGCCCGACTTGTCCTGCGCGCCCTTGCCGCGGCCCGGGAAGTCGCGTTCCAGGTCGGAATCGATGGTGATCGTGCGACCCCAGCGATCGTAGCTGGGCACGAAACCCTTCTTCAGGCGATGGAACTCTGCCGAACCGGGCTTGATGCCCATGCCCTGGGCCACGTTGCCCCAGCCCTGGCCATGGTCGCGTTCCCAGATGTCGACGACATAACGGCACGGTCGGCCGATGATCGATGCCAGCGAACAGGCGAGGTAGACGTCGCCCGGCGCCCAACGCCTGTCGACCAGTAGGCTGGTCACCAGGTCACGCGGGGCGCCGTAGTAACGCACCATCTCGTCGACGAACGGGTCGCGGTAACGGCTGCCGTAACGGTTCATGTCTCCCGCCCAGGTGTCGACCCAGACGTCGCCGCTGCGCGGATTCCAGCCGAAGGTGTAGTCCTGCGCCGAGGCGGCGCCGGCACCGGACAGGCCGACCACGGCGACAAACAGCCCGGCGAATCTCGACTTCCAGGGGGAACGCATGACGGTGTGCTCTCAACTGCGGATGGCGGCAATGCTGGAGGCGCGGCGGTGAATCGGTTCTGAAACCGCGCCGTCGGCCCGAAAGCTGTTGGCCCGGCATTTATACGAGTTTTTGGCTGGCGGTGTGAGGGACGGCTGTCGCCGCTGAAGCCGCTCCCACTCGGTGGCGCCATGGCAGGAGGGGTTGAGCCCCGACGCCACAAGCGACAACGGCACCGATCCGGTGCCGTTGTCGGATACCTCACGACGATCAATCGTCGTCGTGATGGCGGTAGCGACGGTCGTCGCGATAGCGGTCGTCGTAGCGGACGTAACGGTTGCCGTCGTAGCGGCGGTCGTAACGGTCGCGGTCGGAGTAGTAGTAGACGCGGTCACGGCGATGGTCGTAGCGACCGTCGTAGTAATGCGTCGTGCACTTGCCGTGCTTGTTGCACCTGCCATTGTTGTAGTAACCGTAGGCGTTGCCGTAAGGCGGGCCGGCGCGATAGACACGGCGGTAGTACCTCGGGCGCCCGTAGTCATGGACCACGATCAGGCGGTCGCGGTAACCACGGTCATAGCGGGAATAGGGATAACCGGCGTGATAGATCACGTCGGCGACATCCACCACCACGCGTACCCAGTCGTCGCCATCGCCGGCACGAGCCGGCGTCGGCGCCATCGCGACCGTACCCAGGCCGGCAGCCAACACCACAGTAGCCATCCAGCGGGAAAGGACGGTAGCCATCTTGATTCTCCTTGGTTGCCCACCCCCCGGCGGGCACGGCATCAAGATGGGGCGAGGCGGGTGAACCGGTTTTTAATGAAACCGGTCTGGCCAGGGAACACTTAACTGGCGTTGGGGTTGGCGGGTACCTTGCGGTCAGCCGGCTGCGGCCGCCAGTTGCCTGACCATCGCCGGCAGCTGCGCGGCATGCTCGACGCGGCGCAGGCGCGGGGCATCCTCTGCGACGTCGGCTTCGTTCTCGTGGACCCAGTTCGTGTGATACGGCACGTGGATGCCCCAGCCGCCCAGTTCCAGCACCGGCGCGATGTCCGAGCGCAGGGAATTGCCGACCATGACGAAGCGCTCCGCCGGCAGGTCGAATTCCTCGAGCAGGCGCGCGTAGGTGGCGGCATCCTTCTCGCTGACGATCTCGATGCGGCGGAACAGGTCGGCGAAGCCGCATTGCCGCACCTTCGCTTCCTGGTGGAACAGGTCGCCCTTGGTGATGAGCACGACGTCGAACTCGGCGGCGATGGCTTCGACCGCTTCGCGGATGCCCGGCAGCAGTTCCACCGGATGGCGCAGCAGGTCCTTGCCCAGGGTGACGATGCGATGCAGGTCCTGGGCGCTGATGCGCGATTGGGTGATGTCGACGGCGGCCTCGATCATCGACAGCACCATGCCTTTGACGCCGTAGCCGAACAGGGCGATGTTGCCCTTCTCGACTTCGTAGAGGCGTTCGTGCACGCGGGCGTCGTGCAGGTCGACGTAGGCGCCGACGATGCGTTCGAAATCGAGCTGGGCCTGGTCGAAGTAGTCCTGGCTGCGCCAGAGGGTGTCGTCGGCGTCGAAGCCGATCAGCTGGATGGCACTCATGTGGGCATTATGAAGGAGGTCGTCATCCCGGCGAACGCCGGGATCCAGTTCGAGGCATCAAGCAAGAAGTTGGCGGCGACCGGCCGGAGTGACAGCCTGGATCCCGGCGTTCGCCGGGATGACGGTGTCGGGGCTGACGACGGTGAGGAGGCGGATGTGTTGCGGGCCTGGGTCCCGGCGTTCGCCGGGACGACGTTGACTGGGCGGACTCGCTTGCGCTGCCGCCTTCAAAAGAACAAGGGCGGCCGAAGCCGCCCTTGCAGGGAGAGAGTGACGCTGGCTGGTCAGCCGCCGCTGCCGCTCTTGGGGGCCGACTGCACCTTGGCGACGTAAGCCTTGTACTCGTCGGTGGTCAGCGCGCCGTCGGCGTTGGCGTCGGCCTTGTCGAATACCTGGCCCAGTGCCGGCACGGTGGCCGCTTCGGTCTTGCTCAGGGCGCCGTCCTTGTTCGAATCAACATCGGCCCAGCTCTTCTTCTGCGGCGCTGCGGTCGGAGCAGCGGCAGCCGGGCCAGCCGGTTCGGCCTGGGCCGCGGCGGCGTCCTGGGTCGGCGCCGGGGACGCCGACTGTGCGAAGGCGAGCGGTGCGGACAGAGCGGCGACAAGAGCGGCAGCGGCGAGCAGCGGCTTGCGGGAATGGATGGTCATGCGTGTCTCCTGAAGTGGGCGGCCGTGAAGACCTGATCTCTGCGCGGGAGGGGCAACGTTGCCCCCGACGTGCCGCACGACCCCACCTTGCCGGCGCCCGCATGAACGCTTCTGCGGCGGCAGTCGTTAAACCAGCGTTTTCTTAACCACGCTGACTGCGAATGCCGGTAGCGCGGCCCCAATTGAGTGACCGGATTTGCGAATGAATGTGACGGAGCCTGAAGTTTCCGCTCGCACGGGCAAGCCCGCTTGGCTGAACACAACACAACCTTCACCAACAACGGCGTCAACCAGCGGGATTGATCAAGTTCGAGGACAAGCGGCGCAACGCCGACGCGAAAATCTGAAAACGGTACAGGCGCGCTCACCGGGGACCGCAGTTGGCCGTTTCAAGCTTCGTCCTCGCCGCGGACGTCGGCATACGGCACACCCTCTTCGTCGAATTCGACGATCACGGTGATCGGGCGGCAGCAGACCTGGCAGTCTTCGATGTAGTTCTGCGACCCGGCCGAGTCGTCGATCACCAGGGTGATGGTTTCGCCGCAGTACGGGCACTGCACGTCGACGGTGGGAAGCATGGCTTGGCTCCCGCGCGGTCGGGGCGGCAGCCCCTTCCACGTTTCAGGGTTTGGGCAGCGGCTGATCGGGCGCCGGCACCAGCTCGATGTCGACCGGCGCGCCCGGGTTGTGGCTGCGGAGGTGGAACCGGGAAGCGTCGATCGCGAGGATGTCGGTCGGATAACTGATGCCTTCCTCGACCATCACCAGCGCGCCCTTCTCGTACGTCCAGCGGCCGTGCATCGGCGTTCCATTGGGCGAATCGATGACCAGCGTGCCGTC
The DNA here is from genome assembly GCF_057656135.1 of Lysobacter sp. Soil_N_23. Classification (NCBI taxonomy): domain Bacteria; kingdom Pseudomonadati; phylum Pseudomonadota; class Gammaproteobacteria; order Lysobacterales; family Lysobacteraceae; genus Lysobacter; species Lysobacter sp. Soil_N_23. Next base: position 65,521 of record NZ_JBDGKY010000018.1, on the reverse strand, counting down.
GGAGAGGAACGTGTAGGTCGTGCCGGCTTCCACCGTGCCTGACGGCTTGACCTTCCACACCTTGTCGACGAACGCCGAGGGCAATGCCGCCGTCGCTGCCGGTGACAGTGACGCATCCTCCGAAGGCAGCGGTGCATCGGTCGAGCGTGCCGGCTGCGCGGAGGTGTCGGCGGTGACCTGCGGTGCCGGCGTCGGTTCAGGCGTCGGCGCCTGCGCCTTGCACGCAGCAAGAACCAGCGTGATCGCGACAAGCAGTGCGGTCCTGCATGTGGAAGCCATCTGTCCTTCTCTCATGGTTGCCGATGCGTGGCACCTTAGCACCGTCGTCAGCACGGCCGTCGGCATCGGCGGCAATCTCCGGCACGCTCATCACGCGCCACTAACCTTGGCGCGGCAAAGCTGGCGACCACAGCTGCGAGCGATGGGCGTCGGTCCGGCCACACAAGCCTGGCGCGCGCTCCCGTGACATTCCGGGAGGGAAATGATGAAGATCCGCCATGTATTCAGCACTCCCGATCTGGACACTGCGCAGGCGGTGATGAACGCCGCGCGCAGCGCCGGTGTCGGCAATGACGACATCCTGCTCGTGGCACGCTCGGACATCGAGCTGGAAGATGTGCCCAACGAATTCAAGGAAGCCGATACCGACCTGATTCCAGCGGCACTGCGCGGCGCCGGTTATGGCGGTGCGGCTGGCCTGCTCGCGGGTCTGGCAGCGGTGGTGCTGACGCCGATCGGACTCACCCTGGCCGGCGCCGCGGCGGCGACCGTGGCTGGCGCGGCGGTGGGCTGCTGGGCGTCGGCGCTGGTCGGTTCGTCGATACCCGATCCGATACGGCGCAAGTTCGATGCCGAGATCCAGGCCGGGCGCATCCTGGTCGTGCTCGATGGCAAGAAGGAATTCCTCGACCCGCTCGAACCGACATTGATTGCCGCTGGCGCCACGCCTCTGCCCTACGAGTCGGCCAAGGCGTTGGCCTGAACCGTCACGGCACTGCGGCGGAGGATCGTGGCGACACCGGCTTCTTCGATCCCAGTGCAGCGCGATAGCGCTCGTGCAGCACTTGCACCTTGGCGACGTACGCCTGGGTTTCAGCGTAGGGCGGCACGCCGCCGTAGCGTGTGACCGCACCTATTCCGGCGTTGTAGGCCGCTGCGACCAGGGTGAGGTCGTCGTGGTAGCGGCGCATGAGCACGCGCAGGTGGCGTGCACCGGCATCGATTGACTGCACAGACGAGAACGGATCGATCACGCCGTACTCGCGACTGGTCGCCGGCATCAGCTGCATCACACCCTGCGCGCCCTTGGACGAGACGGCATTGGCATCGAAGCCGCTTTCGGCATGCGCGATCGCGCGCAGCCAGGCTTCGTCGACACCGGTGGCGCGTGCGGCTGCGCGGAACTGCTTCGGGTAGCGATCGATCTGCGGCGGACCCACCTCGCCCAGGCCGGCATGGGCCGGCTCACCCGGCGGCGCCGGCACCGTGAACGCCAGCACCTTCACCGAGCCGGGCAGCTTGCGCGTGCCGTAGACGATCTGGCCGTCCTGCTCGCGCTGGTAGAGCGTGCCGCTGACGGCGCCACTGCTGCCCCACAGGTTGGGCAGACTGACGGCGTTGTCGTCGATCTCCCGCGCCTTGCAACGTGAACCGGGCTCCGGCGCGGTCGACAGGCTGACCGTGCCATCGCGCACGCAGCGGTAGACCTTGCGCGCCTGCGCGGGCGTGGCCACCGACAGCACCAGCGCTGCCAGCACGGCGACCACTACGGGCTGGAACCGGCTCATCCGCCGGATTCTAGGCAGGCCACCTATAGGGAAGATGAAGCCCGGAGGGTTCTCGGCCGCAACGGCTATCCGACCGGGGTCTGAACGGCCATCGCACCCAGTTGCTGCATCGCCGCGTCAGCGCGCGCGTCGAGCGGGTGGCCAAAGTTCAGTCGCAGGCAATGGCCGAAGCCGCGACGCGCGGAAAAGATCGGGCCCGGCGCGATGCTGATGCCGTTGCGAACGGCCTGCCGCTGCAACGCCAGCGCATCGCTGCCTTCGGGAAGTTCGATCCAGGCGAAGTAGCCGCCGAGCGGTCGCGTGACGCGTGTGCCCGCAGGGAAGTGGCGGGCGACGGCGGCGATGTACTGCTCCTGTTGCGCTGCGAGTGTGGAACGCAGGCGACGCAGATGGCGGTCGTAGCTGCCGCGCTGCAGGTACCGCGCGATCGCCAGCTGCGCCGGCACGTTGGTGTTGAGCGTGGTGGTGAGCTTGTTGCGCGCGATCGCCTGGCGGAAGCGCCCCGCCGCGACCCAGCCGATGCGATAGCCGGGCGCGAGGCACTTGGAGAACGAGGAGCAGTGCATCACCAGTCCTTCGCGGTCGAAGGCCTTGGCCGGCAGCAGCCGCTTCGGGCCGAAGTGCAGTTCGGCGTAGACGTCGTCTTCGATCAGCGGGATGCGGTGTTCGGCGAGCAATGCGACCAGTTCGCGCTTGCCGGCCTCGGGCATGGTCGCGCCGAGCGGGTTGTGGAAGGTCGGCATCAGCCAACACGCACACGGCGAATGGCGGCGGATCGCCGCTTCCAGCGCGGGCAGGCCGATGCCGTCGCGCGGGTGGGTCGGCACTTCTATGGCGCGCAGGCCGTTGCGCTCCAGCGTCTGCAGCACGGCGTAGAAGCAGGGCGATTCCACCAGCACTGCGTCGCCGGGCGACGTCACCGCGGCGATGCTCAAGGTCAACGCTTCCATCGCGCCATTGGTGATGACGATCTCGTCGGCGGCGACGTCTATGCCGTCGATCAGGTAGCGCTGGCTGATCTGGCGGCGCAGTTCGCCCAGGCCCGGGGTGAGGTCGTCGACCGTGCTCCACGGGTCGAGCTCGACCGCGGTCGCAGCGACGGCACGACCGAGTTTCGGCAGCGGGAACAGCAGCGGGCTCGGGAATGCCGAACCGAACGGCACCACTTCGCGGTCCATCGCCGACTGCAGGACTTCGAAGACCAGTTCGCTGACATCGACGCTGCGCGAGTCACCGTCCGGGCGGGAGGCGACTTCCGGTTCCGGCGGCAGCAGCCGCGGCCGTGCCGCGACGTAGTAGCCCGAGCGGGCGCGCGACTCGACCAGGCCCCGGGCCTCGAGCAGGTAGTAGGCCTGGAACACCGTGGCCGGGCTGAGCTTGCGCGCAGCGCAGGTCTGCCGCACCGACGGCAGGCGCTCGCCGGGGCGGAAGACCCCGGTCTGGATGGAGTGGGCGAGGTCGTCGGCGAGGGCCTGGTAGCGCTTCATCGTCGTCCCGCGCGTCGTAGGAGCGAGCTTGCTCGCGATGGGGCGATCCGGCCGCTGGACGGTCTGATCGCGAGCAAGCTCGCTCCTACGGGGGGAGAGGCATCTGATACGGTTTTTTTCACCATTTCTGATTCTATGCCGACTGATACCGTCCGCCTAGACTGCGCGCATTCCCCACCATGAGCCCGACCCGCCATGTCCGCGGACGTGCAGCTGCACCTGGCCCTGATCCTGTTCGCCCCCTGGTTCGCCATCCTCTCGGTCCTGTACTGGCTGTACCCCCGCCAGCCGCGGGGGCCGGCACGGGCCCTGGCCGACTCGGCCGCGCTGGCCCTGGCCACGGCCGCCGCCATCGCCGGCATGTACTGGGGCATGCGCAACGCCGACCCCGGATTCGGTCCGATGTGGAAGCAGGTCCTGGCAACCTCGCTCGCCTACGGCCTCTACCTGGGGGTCATGACCGCCGCCCTGCTCCTGCGCCGGGCCTGGTTCTCGCGCCTGCGCGCCCGCCAACTCCCGGCATCCTCATAAAGGCCCCCGCCCAATGAAAACCCTGCTGGTCGTCGCCTTCCTCGGACTGATCGTCTACAACCTCGGCGCCGCCCTCTACTACATGCTGGTCGATCGCGGACAGAGCAAGCGCGCGGTCAATGCCCTGACCTGGCGGATCGGCTTGTCGATCGCGCTCATCGGCATGGTTGCGGTCGGCATCGCAACCGGCGTCATCCAGCCCCACGGCGCGGGCACATGACCGTCACGAAATGAAACGGTCTTCACGCCCCGAGCTCTAGGCTCGACAGCGCTGCGCGCAAGGGGAAACTCGCCCACCCGCACTGCCTGGACGCGACTTGATCCAGGTCAAACGCGCCAGGAACGCGCATTCCTAGAATGCGCCCGATCCGCCTGAGCGGAGGGGAATTCACTCATGCAAGCAACTGCAGAAACCTATAACGACAAGATCGTGCGCCAGTTCGCCGCGGTGACGGTGCTCTGGGGCATCGTCGGCATGGCGGTCGGCGTGCTCATCGCCGCCCAGCTGTACTGGCCGGCGCTGAACTTCGACACCGCCTGGCTGAGCTATGGCCGCCTGCGCCCGCTGCACACCAACGCGGTGATCTTCGCCTTCGGCGGCTCGGCACTGTTCGCCACCAGCTACTACATCGTGCAGCGCACCTGTCACGTTCGCCTGTTCTCCGACAAGCTGGCCGCCTTCACCTTCTGGGGCTGGCAGGCGGTGATCGTGGCGGCCGCCATCACCCTGCCCATGGGTCTGACCCAGGGCAAGGAATACGCCGAGCTGGAATGGCCGATCGACCTGCTGATCACCGCGGTCTGGGTCGCCTACGGGGTCGTGTTCTTCGGCACGATAGTCAAGCGCCGGGTCCGCCACATCTATGTGGCCAACTGGTTCTTCGGCGCCTACATCATCACCATCGCCCTGCTCCACATCGTCAACAACCTGGCGATCCCGGTCGGGCTGGGCAAGTCGTACTCGCTGTACTCCGGCGCGGTCGATGCGATGGCGCAGTGGTGGTACGGGCACAACGCCGTCGGCTTCTTCCTGACCGCGGCCTTCCTGGGAATGATGTACTACTTCGTGCCCAAGCAGGCCGGGCGCCCGGTGTACTCCTACCGGCTGTCGATCGTGCACTTCTGGGCGCTGATCGCCATCTACATGTGGGCCGGCCCGCACCATCTGCAGTACACCGCGCTGCCGGACTGGGCGCAGTCGCTGGGCATGGTGTTCTCGCTGGTGCTGCTGGCTCCAAGCTGGGGCGGCGCGATCAACGGCATCATGACCCTGTCCGGAGCATGGGACAAACTCAGGACCGACCCGATCCTGAAGTTCCTGATCGTCGCGATCTCGTTCTACATGATCGCCACCTTCGAGGGGCCGATGATGTCGATCAAGACGGTCAACTCGCTCTCGCACTACACCGACTGGACCGTCGGCCATGTCCACGCCGGCGCGCTGGGCTGGGTGGCGATGATCTCGATCGGCTCGCTGTATTCGCTGCTGCCGCGCCTGCTGGGCCAGAAGCAGATGTTCTCGGTCAAGGCGATCGACCTGCACTTCTGGCTGCACACCGTCGGCGTGCTGCTCTACATCGCCTCGATGTGGATCGCCGGCGTGATGCAGGGCCTGATGTGGCGCGCCACCAACCCCGACGGCACGCTGACCTACAGCTTCGTGGAGGCACTCAACGCGACGTACCCCTACTACCTGGGCCGACTGGCCGGTGGCCTGGTGGTCCTGACCGGCATGTTCCTCATGGCCTGGAACGTGATCCGTACCTGGCAGCAGGCCGGAGATCTCGTCCCGACCCCGGTGTTGCCGCCGGACACTGCCCGCGCCCACGCCTGAGGTCGACATGAGTCATTCACACGAGAAAGTCGAAACCAATGTCGGCCTGATGGCGGTGCTGATCGCCGTGGCCGTGTCGTTCGGCGGCCTGGCCGAGATCGTGCCGCTGATGTTCCAGGCCGAGGCCATCCAGCCTCTGCCCGGCGTCAAGCCCTACCCCGCCCTGCAACTGGCCGGCCGTGACATCTACGTCCGCGAGGGTTGCTACAACTGCCATTCGCAGATGGTGCGCACGCTGCGTTTCGAGACCGAGCGTTACGGCCACTACTCGCTGGCCGGCGAGTCGGTCTACGACCACCCGTTCCAGTGGGGCAGCAAGCGCACCGGTCCCGACCTGGCCCGCGTCGGCGGCCGCTACTCCGACGACTGGCACCACGTGCACCTGATGAATCCGCGTGACGTCGTGCCGGAGTCGAACATGCCCAGCTTCCCGTGGCTGGCCGAGAACCGGGTCGATGGCGCGCAGGTCGAACAACGCATGCGCGCGCTCAAGCGCATCGGCGACCCCTACACCAACGAAGACATTGCCGGCGCACAGGCGGCGGTCAACGGCAAGACCGAACTGGAAGCCGTGGTCGCCTACCTGCAGGGCCTGGGCAAGCACGCACCGAGGGGAGGCTGACATGGTGTCCGGAATCGTGACCGCGGTGCTGCTGGTGCTGTTCGTGGCCGGCTGGATCTGGGCCTGGAGTCCCCGGCGCAGGCAGGAATTCGATGCGGCAGCACGCCTGCCGCTGGATGAGCAAGGCAAGGAGACACGGCAATGAGCGCGGGTTGGTCTTGGTACGTGATTGCAATCGTCGTGCTCAACATCCTGGGCTGCGTGTGGCTGCTGTGGTGGACGGGCAAGCGCAAGCCCGGCGACCCGGGGCCGACCGAGACCAGCCACTACTGGGACGGCGACATCACCGAGTACAACAAGCCGATGCCGCGGTGGTGGATCAACCTGTTCTACATCACCATCGCTTTCGCCATCGGCTATCTCATCTACTACCCGGGCCTGGGCGCGTTCGCCGGCGTCAGCAAGTGGACCTCGGCCGGTGAACAGGCCGCCGACAAGGCCCGCGACGACGCCAAGCTCGAGCAGACCTTCGCGCCGTATGCGGGCAAGTCGATCGACGTGATTGCGCGCGATCCCAAGGCGGTGGCGCTGGGCCGCTCGATCTTCAGCAACACCTGCGCCACCTGTCACGGCTCGTCGGCACGCGGCGCGATCGGCTATCCGAACCTCAGTGACGACATCTGGCACTGGGGCGGCTCGCCCGATCGCATCCTGCAGACCGTCCTGGACGGGCGCGAGGGCGTGATGCCGGAATGGGGCAAGGTCCTGACCGGCATGGGTGGCGACAACGCCGTCGATTACGTCATCGCCTACGTGCGCACCTTGTCGGATCCGGACAGCATGCAGAACAACTACATGGCTGCACAGGGCAAGAGCCTCTACAACGGTGTGTGCGTGGCCTGCCACGGCGTCGACGGAAAGGGCAACCAGGAACTGGGTGCGCCCAACCTGACCGACGACTACTGGATGTACGGCAACAGCACCGAGAGCCTGCGCCAGACCATCACCAACGGTCGCCACGGCACCATGCCGGCGCACCGGCCGATCATCGGCGAGACCCGTGCCCGCCTGGTCGCCGCCTACGTCTGGTCGCTCTCGCACGCCGGCAAGCCCGCCACGACCGCGACGCGGTGACGCGATGCCCGACTACACCGCCCCGCGCTTCGATCATCCGCCCCGACCGCTGGCCCAGCGGCTCGGGGCGATCCTGTGGCCGAGTTTCTTCTCGGCCGCGGTGATGACGATGGTGTTCTTCGCCTTCGTCGACCCGCTGGCGCTGCGCGACATGACCTTCCCTGATCTGCCCCTGACCCGCACGCTCGGTTACAGCATCGCTTTCTTCATGTTCTGGCTGGCCACCGCCGCCTCCAGCGCGTTCACCTGGATCCTGCTTCGCCCCGCCAGTCGCTACAACCGGCCTTTGCCGCCGGAGTGAGCCGAGTAACCTGCAATGACAAAGAAGATCCCCCTCGACCTGCTGGATGACGGCAGCGCGCTGTACGTGAGCGAGCGCAAGATCTACCCGCGCGACGTCGATGGCCGCTTCCAGACCTGGCGCAAGATCGCGGTGGTGGTGCTGCTTGGGATGTTCTACGTCTTCCCGTGGCTGCGCTGGGATGGCCGCCAGGCGGTGCTGTTCGACCTGCCGGCGCGCAAGTTCTACGTGTTCGGGCTGAACTTCTGGCCGCAGGACTTCGTGTTCCTGGCGATGCTGCTGGTGATCGCCGGCCTCGCCCTGTTCTTCTTCACCGCCCTCGCCGGCCGCCTGTGGTGCGGCTATGCCTGCCCGCAGACGGTGTGGACCGAGGTCTTCCTGTGGATGGAGCAGTGGACCGAGGGCGACCGCAGCGCGCGGATGAAACTCGATGCCGGCCCCTGGAACCGCAACAAGGTCCTGCGCAAGGGCAGCAAGCACGCGCTGTGGCTGGTGTTCGCGCTGTGGACCGGTTTCACCTTCGTCGGCTTCTTCACCCCGATCACCGACCTGGCCGCGCGCACGCCGCTGATCGGCAGTGCGCCGGGCTGGGGCAACTGGGAACTGTTCTGGGTGTTGTTCTACGCCCTGGCCACCTGGGGCAATGCCGGCTTCCTGCGCGAGCAGGTGTGCAAGTACATGTGCCCGTACGCGCGCTTCCAGAGCGCGATGTTCGACCGCAACACGCTGATCATCGCCTACGACCCGATGCGCGGCGAACCGCGTGGTCCGCGCAAGCGCGGCATGAAGGGCGCGGCCGAGCGTCGTGGCCTGCTCGATCCGGCCACCGCCTATGACTACGCGATGCGGGCCGCGCACCATATCATCGGCTCGGTGGTCGCCGCCGGAACGACCGCGGTCACCGACTCGGGTATCAAGGTCGCGCCGCTGCCGAAGTTCGCACCGGAGGAACTGGGCGACTGCATCGACTGCACGATCTGCGTGCAGGTCTGCCCGACCGGCATCGACATCCGCAACGGCCTGCAGTACGAGTGCATCGCCTGCGGCGCCTGCATCGATGCCTGCGACGATGTCATGGACAAGATGGGCTACCCGAAGGGGCTCATCCGCTATTCCACGCAGAACGCGATCGACGGCAAGCCCACGCGCGTGCTGCGTCCGCGCGTGTTCGTCTACGGCCTGCTGCTGCTCGCGCTGTGCGCGGGCTGGGCCTGGGGCGTGGGCCACCGCAGCCCGTTGATCGCCGAAGTGCTGCGCGACCGCAATGCGCTGTACCGCGAGACCGGTGACGGCCGGATCGAGAACGGCTACACGCTCAAGCTGGTCAACAAGGACGTCAAGGCACAGAAGTTCCGCCTGACCCTGCAGGCGCCGGCCGGAATTACCCTGGTGAGCAGCGCCCTGATCGGCAGCGGTACCACCGATGGCGCCCAGGTCATCGACGCGCCCGCCGAGCAGGTACTCAACCTGCCGCTGACGCTGTCCTCGCCGAAGGACGTGCGCGGCAAGCAGGAGATCGTCTTCAAGGTGCAGCGCATCGATGGTGCCGCGCAGGCGGAAGTGCCTTCCACCTTCTTCGGGCCGATGTGATGGAGCGCGCCGGTCCGTTGCGCATGCCGATCATGTGGGTGGTGATCGGCTTGCCGATCCTGTCGATCGTCGCCGGCGTCGGCCTGGTGGTGGTGGCCGTGCGCAGTGGCAGCACCGATGCGGTGATCGATCCGGTCCAGCGCACCGCGCAGATCCAGGTCACCGAACTGGGCCCGGATGCGCGCGCCCAGGCACTGAAGCTGTCGGCGGTTGTGCGCGTGGGCAAGGACATGATCGAGCTGCTGCCCGTCGGCGGCGGCTTCGCCGATGGCGACGTGCATCGCGACGAACCGCTGACGCTGATCCTTTCCCATCCCAGCGAAGCGGCGCAGGATCGCACTGTCACCCTGATGCCGAGCGAACTGGGCTGGCGTGCCAACGTCGAACCCGTGCTCTTCAATGGCGCGACCGACCACGACTGGCTGCTGCAGCTGTCGCCGGCAGACCGCAGCTGGCGCCTGCGTGGCCGGCTGCTGGCCGGGCAGCGTGCCGCGCACCTGGCTCCGGCGCTGGCGGACGATTGATCGCTCGGCGCCCCTTGGCCAGATGAATGTCCGATCAAAGCCCGATGATTGGGGGATGATGTCGGCATGAGCGTCTCGCAGACCGCGCTGGCTCCAGACGATCGCCGTGGCGAAGTCCACGCCGGTGCGCTTGCGTCCGTCTGCCACCATTGTGGCGAGGCACTGACGGCAGCGGGCACGGTTGCCTCCGGCGACCACCTGTTCTGCTGCAGCGGCTGTGCCGCGGCGGCGAACTGGATCCGGCAGGCCGCGCTGGAGGATTACTACCGCCTGCGCAGCGTGCCCGCCGGTCGCGTCGATGCCGACGCCGGCGACTTCGCCGGCTGGGACCGCGAACTCGTCCTCGCCGAGCACAGCCGCAACGTTCCCGGCGGACGCGAGATCACCGTGCTCACCGACGCGATGCGCTGCGCCGCCTGCGCATGGCTGGTCGATCGCGCGTTGCATCGCATCCCGGGCGTGCTCGATGCCGGCGCCAATGCGGTCACCGGCCGGATAGTCGTAGCCTGGGACCCGCAGAAAGTCGCGCTGTCGACGCTGATGTCGCGCCTCAATGCGCTGGGCTACCGTCCATGGCTGGCCACCGGCGATGCCCGAGAACAGGCGCAGAAGCAGGAGCGCCGGCGCTGGCTGATCGGCATGGGCGTGGCCGGGCTCGGTGCGATCCAGGCGATGATGTTCGCCGAAGCGCTGTACCTGGACACGGCCGGGCAGATGCCGCTGGCCACGCGCGATTTCTTCCGCTGGATCACCTTCCTCGTCTCGACACCGGTGGTGTTCTACTCGGGCTGGCCGTTCCTGGAAGGCATGTGGCGCGAGCTGCGCGGCCGGCGCCTGGGCATGGACACGCTGATCGCGTCGTCGACGCTGCTGGCGTACTTCGCCAGCCTGATCGAGACCGTGCGCGGCGGGCCGCATGTCTGGTACGACGCTGCGGTGATGTTCGTGCTGCTGTTGCTGGTGGCGCGGATGTTCGAGCAGCGCGCGCGGCGCGTCGCCAGTGCGCAGGTGGATGCACTGGCGCGGGCGCGACCGGCGCTGGCCACGCGCGAGCGCGACGACGGCAGGCGCGAACAGGTGGCGCTGGCTGAGCTTGCCGTCGGCGACATCGTGCGTGTCGCCTCCGGCGAATCGGTACCGGCCGACGGCGTGCTGCTCGACCACGCCTGCGGCTTCGACGAGGCACTGATCACCGGCGAATCGGCGCCCGTGCAGCACGCGCCCGGCGCGACCGCGCTGGCCGGCAGTATCTGCCGCGAACAGGCCGCGCGCATCCGCGTGACCCGGGTCGGAAACGACACGCGGTTGTCGCAGCTGACCCGCCTGGTCGAACAGGCGCAGGGCGAGCGTCCGGCGCTGGCCCGCGTGGCCGAACGCGTGGCCAGTGGTTTCGTGCTGGTGCTGGTGCCGTGTGCGCTGGCCGTATACGCCTGGTGGCAGCAGCACGATCCGTCGCGCGCGCTCGAGGTGACGCTGGCCTTGCTGGTGGTCAGCTGCCCTTGCGCGCTGTCGCTGGCGATCCCGACCGCACTGACCGCCGCACACGGTGCGCTGGCGCGGATGGGCGTGCTCGGGTTGCGCGGAGATGCGCTGTCGGCGCTGGCTCGCGTCGATCGTGTCGTGTTCGACAAGACCGGCACGCTCAGCAACGGTCGCCCCCAGCTTGATACGGTCAGCATCTTCAACGGCGCCGATCCCGACGATGCACTGGCGATCGCCGCCGCGCTGGAACGCGACAGCGGCCATCCACTGGCGCACGCGTTCTCCGACATCGACAGCACCTATCGCGCCGAGCAGTTGCACAGCATTCCCGGCCATGGCATCGAGGCCCGCATCGGCGATGCGGGCTGGCGCCTGGGTCGCGCCGAGTTCGCCGCCGGCGGCGAGGACGACGGTGCACTCTGGCTTGGACGCGACGGCATCGCGGTCGCCCGCTTCACTGTCAGCGAAGCCAGGCGTGAAGACGCGCATGCAGCAGTGTTGGCCTTGCAGGCGCAGGGCCTGCAGGTCGAACTGTGCAGCGGCGATGCGCATGCGCCGGTGCGGCGCTTCGCCGCCGCGATCGGCATCGACACGGTGCGCTCGCGGCAGACACCGGAGCAGAAGCTGGCCCACGTTCGCGACCTGCAATCGCGCGGCGATGTCGTGGCAATGGTCGGCGACGGCCTCAACGATGCGCCGGTCCTGGCCGGTGCCGACGTCTCGATCGCGATGGCCGAAGGCGCGGCACTGGCACAGCGCGCGGCCGACTTCGTCGTCACCAGCCCGTCGCTGTCGCGCATTCCCGAGGCGATTGCACTGGCCCGCCGCACCCAGGCGATCGTCCGCCAGAACCTGGTATGGGCGCTGGGCTACAACCTGCTGGCGCTGCCGCTGGCCGCGACCGGCCATGTCACGCCGTGGATCGCCGCGGTCGGCATGGCGCTGTCGTCGTTGCTGGTCACGCTCAACGCGCTGCGCCTGGGCCGACGCCCGGCGGGCGGGGCACGGCCATGACCATCCTGCTGCTGCTCGTCCCGATCAGCCTGGTCCTGCTCGGCGTCGCGATCTGGGCATTCGTGTGGGCGGTGCGGCGCGGTCAGTTCGACGATCTCGACACGCCCGCCATCGACATCCTGCGCGAGGACGCGCCGCCTGCCGCGCGGAAGCCGTCGAGCGCAGGCACTCCCGTGCCCACGGCTCCACCGCAGGAAGGCGCGGATGCCGATTGACTGGCTGACCCTCGGCGCGGCCCTGCTCAGCGGCCTGCTTGGCGGCGTGCACTGCGCGGCGATGTGCGGCGGCATCGCCACCGGATTCTCGGCGACAGCGACCGGCCACCCCGGCCGGGTCGCACTTGAGGCCAACCTTGGCCGCGTGGGCGGCTACGTCATTGCCGGCGCGATCGCAGGCGGCCTGGGCCACGGCATCGTCGAGGTGGCACGCATCGAAGGGCTGGCCTTGGGTTTGCGCATGCTGGTCGGCGTGGTGCTGGTGATCGTGGCGCTGCGCCTGTTCGATCGGCAGGGACGACTGGCCTTCCTGTCGCGCCCGGGCAACCGGCTGTGGCAGCTGTTGCGGCCACTGCAGCAGCGCCTGTTGCCTGCCGATACGCGGGCGCGCCGGCTCGGCCTGGCGTTGTTGTGGGGCTGGCTGCCGTGCGGCCTGAGCACGACCCTGCTGGTGGCGGCATGGCTGCAGGTGAGCGCCATCAACGGCGCACTGACGATGGCGGCATTCGGCCTGGGCACGTTGCCGGTGATGCTGCCGCTGACCATGAGCGGCGCGCGCCTGGGTCGCTGGCTGCAGACACGCTGGCGCAATGCCGCCGCCGCGCTGGTGCTGGCTGCGGGCGTGCTGACGCTGACGGCGCCGTGGCTGATGCGGGTGCCGGCGTTGCATTCGCTGCTGGCAGCGCTGGGCTGCGGCAGTTTGCCTGCGTGATGGGTCGGCTGCATGAGCCGGCGACGCACGGTGCGGTGACCCGGGGGTTCGCGAGCGAGCTCGCTCCTACAGGGCGGTTCGGTGGCGCTTGGGTTCGTTGCTGTCGGCACCGTGCGCGAGGCGTTCGAGCACGTCCAGGTCGAGTATCTCGACGCGTCGTCCGTGCACCGCGATCACGCCGTCCTCCTGCAGCCGGGTGAAGCCGCGGCTGACCGTTTCCAGCGCCAGGCCGAGGTAGCGCGCAACGTCCTCGCGGCTCATCGGCAGGCGCAAAGCCGACGGTGACTGCCCGATCTGGCGGTAGCGTTCGCCCAGGCCATGCAGGAACAGGGCGATCCGCTCGTTGGCCTGGCGCCGGACCAGCATTTCCATGTGGTCGTGGTCGCGATTGAGGCTGTGCCCGATCACGCGCAGGAGCTGGTGCTGCAACGAGGGCAACTGCGCGGCCACGGTACTGAGCTGGTCCAGCGGGACGTCGCAGACGTTGGCGGTTTCCAGCGCCACGGCCTCGCAGCGGTGGGCGCCCTCGCCCAGGGCATCGAGACCGATCAGTTCGCCGGCCAGGTGGAAACCGATGACCTGCTCTTCGCCGTCCTCGCTGATGCTGACGGTCTTGAAGGCGCCATCGCGGGCAACGAAGACCGAGGCCAGGGGATCGCCAATGCGGAACAGACGCTCGCCGCGGGCAAGGGTGCGACGACGGCGGACGATCTCGTCGAGGCGGACCAGCTCGTCGGCATCGATGCCGGCCGGGAGGCACAGGTCCTGCAGCGAGCATTGCGCACAGCTGCGGCGCAGCCGGGCCAGGTCGAGGTCAACAGCGTCGTTCATGGGCCGCCATTGTCGCATGGCCCGGCTCACCGCCGCGAATGCGTCACGGTTCGCCAGCAAAGCGAAAGGCGGCCGAAGCCGCCTTTCGCACCACACTCGACGATTTGCGCCGCCCTCTTGCGGAGCGTGCCGCGGAGGCCTGAACGGCATCCGCCCGGCGACTATGCCAGCGCCTGCATGAACTTCCGCGACAACGCAGTCACCGCGTCAGCGCGTACCCGAGTCAAGCTGCGCAGGGGTGCGTCGGCCTTCCATCGCCCTGCGCGCGTTATCCTGCGCCTCGCGCTTCTGCTGGGCGGTCATGCAGACCCGTTCGACGCGGTTGCTGCCCGACTTCCTGGTGCGTTCGCAGACCATGCGCTCGTCGGCGACCTGGCGGGTGACCGAGTCGATCCAGGCGATCTCACCCGAGGCGCGGGCACGCTCTTCGGTGGTCAGTTCCTCGTAGCGGCGACCGTCGATGATGCCGATCAGGGCATCCTGGTGCTCCAGGAATTCGCGACGCTTGTCGCTGGACAGCGAGCTGAATCCGGCGACTCCTGCCAAGGCATCGCGGCGGATGCGTTCCTGCTTTTCCATCACCGCTACCGTGTCGAACGGTTTGTCGTCCACCGCGTTTGCTGTGGGCATGGCCAGGCAGGTGCCCGCCAGGACGACCGCCAACACCAGATTCCTTGAAAACATTTGCATGGCTCCTTGCTTTGACTTGTCCAGAAGATTTGGGGGATCGATCGGGGCAATGGCGCGCCGGCGCAGCCACTGTCGGGCTCCGCTCACGGCGATCGACACAGCATCACGCCCGCGGCGGCAACCAGACGAGGTTCACAGTTCCGGCTGCGGACCTGCCGATCGTATTGCGAGCGGCTTGATTTTACGGCCATCCCTGACCTTTTCGCCAGATTCGGCAAAGTCCAGATTGCCGCGAGGTCGCCACGCGCATGTGTTCCAGACGCGGGACAGTGAATCCCCGGACTCCGGCCTTGGGCCGCGCATTGGCAGACCCACTTATTCCCTGCAGCGCTGGCTGCCCAGGCATTCCGCCGGGGCCCATCGCAGACACGCCACCGCTCCCTCCCCCGATTGGCCGCGGTGACCGTTGCAGGAGTTAGAACAGCAATGAGCAAGAACAAGATGCTTTCCCGCGCCCTCATCGCCGTCCTCGCCGGTGCCGCCGCATTCGGTGCGCAGGCCGCGGACAAGGGTTTCTACGCCGGTGCCGGCGTCGGCCAGTCGTTTGTCGACGAAGGCAACTACGACGACGAGGACACTGCGTTCTCGCTGTTCGGCGGTTATCAGTTCAACCGCTATTTCGGTCTCGAGGCCGGTTATGCCGACTTCGGCAAGCTCGAGCCGCGCGGCAATGGCCCGGAGCTCGAAGCCAGTTCGGTCTATCTGACCGCGGTTGGCACGGTGCCGATCACCGACAACTTCTCCGCCTATGCCAAGGCCGGTTTCCAGCGCTGGGACATCGACACGGCGATTCCGAGCGTGGTCGGCAACGCCGATGACAGCGGCACCGACCCGACCTACGGTGTCGGCGTGCAGTACCGCTTCACCGACCACGTCGCCCTGCGTGGCGAGTACAGCCGCTTCGAGATCGAAGACACCGACCTCGACCTGGCGCAGATCCAGGTCCGCTACGACTTCTGATCGCGGCGATCTGCGTGACGACGAAGGCCGCCGGTGAAAGCCGGCGGCTTTTTTGCTTCTCCGGCCGCTCTTTGCTTCTTTCGCGTGAAGCCTTGTCGTCCCGAACGTAGTGAGGGACCTGCTGTTGCTGTTGCTGTTGCATGTTGGGCTTGCGTCTGCGGAGGGGCGTCGTCCACCGGGCCGGGGATTGCTCCGCCCCTTGGTCGGACATCCTGTCCGAATGCGGGGCGTGGGCCATCCATGGCCCACTGCTGCGCAATCCCCGGCCCGGCGGACGACGCTCTGGGGCTTTGTTGCACGGTCTTCGGCGGCCCTCACCCCAACCCCTCTCCCGCAAGCGGGAGAGGGGCTCTCACCGTTGCTGGAAGACCGTCATCCCCGCGAAGGCGGGGACCCAGTGTCGTTACACGTGTCAGGAACGCGGAGTTGCGCACCCAAGCGGGTTTGAAACCACCTGATCCTCCAGCGGGCGTCCGGAACCGAGCTCCCGACCGGGCGAGGGCACGGACACCGCCCGGTATCGGCACAGCCCGAGCCCGACCCTTGCAGTCGTGTCACGCAGCCAATGCCGGCGCGGCGACACGCGAAGTCAATGAAACAACCGCGGCTTCCGGAAGGAGGGGGTGGGGCGCAGTGGCAACCGCAGCGCAGCATCAGGCACTCTCGGTGCATCGACCTCGCACAGGCAACGCCCTTGGACCAGCAGGCAGCGGCACACCCCACCACCACGCTGCGTGCGGTCAGCCGCTGGCAGATCGTCGGACTTTCGATCAACGACGTGATCGGCAGCGGGATCTACCTGCTGCCGGCCGCCGCCGCGGCGCTGCTGGGACCGGCGAGTCTGTGGGCGGTGTTGCTCGCCGGGTTCGCGGTCAGCCTGCTGGTGCTCTGCTATGCCCAGGCCGCGAGCTACTTCGACGGCCCGGGCGGTGGCTACCTGTATGCACGCGAAGCCTTCGGGTCTTTTGTTGGCTTCGAGGTCGGCTGGATGCTGCTGCTCACGCGCCTGGCCACCGCGGCCGCGCTCAGCAACGGCCTGGCCGAAGCGGTCACCCATTACTGGCCGGCGGCGGCATCGGGTCTGCCGCGGATCGCGATCGTCACCGGATCGCTCGGCCTGCTGGTCGTGATCAACGTGATCGGTGTGCGCGCCGCGGCCCGCACCGGCGTGGTCCTGGCGATCGGCAAGCTGTTGCCGCTGCTGTTGTTCGTGGCGATCGGCGCCTTCCATGTCGATGCCGCGCTGGCCTCGCCGGCCAACGTACCGATCTCGACCAGGACCCTGGCCGAAGCAGCACTGCTGTTGCTGTTCGCCTACGCCGGTTTCGAGAACCTGCCGGCCGCCGCCGGCGAGTACCGCAATCCGCGGCGTGATGTCCCGTTCGCCCTGCTGACCATGATCGCCACCGTCACACTGGTCTATGTCAGCGTGCAATGGGTCGCGCTGGGCACGCTGCCCGGCCTTGCGGGTTCCTCGACGCCGCTGGCGCAGGCGGCGGCCGGCTTCAGCGGTGAAACGCTGGCGCTGCTGATGACCGTAGGCGCGAGCATCTCCATCCTCGGCACCACCAGCAATACGGTGATGATGGCGCCGCGCTACCTGCTGGCGCTGGCCAGCGATGGCTATGGCCCGCGCTCGCTCGCCGCGATCCATCCGCGCCTGCACACGCCCGCGGTCGCGGTGGTGGTGATCGGCGTGATCTCGCTCGCGCTGGCGCTGTCGGGCTCGTTCGTGCAGCTGGCGCTGCTGTCGGTGGTGTCGCGACTGTGCACCTACATCGGCACGGCCTGTTCGGTGCTGGTGCTGCGCAAGCGCCACGGCCACCACGACGGCGCGTTGCAGTTGCCCGGTGGCCCGCTGATTCCGCTCGCGGCGATCGCGCTCAGTCTTGGCCTGCTCGCCAGTGCCAGCATCGCCAACCTGCTGGCCGCGGCGGTCGCGCTGCTGGTGGGCGCGGTGGTCTACCGGTTCCGTCGCGCACGGGAGAACGCATAAGCGGTTCACCGGGCAAGAACGCGTAGCGTTCTACGCAGACGGCATCTCCATCAGCTGCAGCTGCAGGTCGTGGAGGATCTCGGCGTCTCCGGGCAGCCACTGCTCGTCTTCGTTGCCACGGTAGTGACGGTGGAACGCGCGCACCGCCGCTGCCGGATCGCGCAGGTCGTAGCCGACCAGGCGCAAGGCCGCCCACGGATCGAAGCCGGCCGGGGCCGGGGCCAGTGGTGTTCGCGGCCACAGGCCATAGCCGGCGTCGGCCAGGCGCTGCCACGGGAACAGCGGGCTGGGATCGCGCTTTCGCGTCGGCGCGATGTCGCCGTGACCGATGACGAGGTGGCGCGGAATGTCCAGGCGCGATGTGATGTCGCCCAGCAACCGCAGCAGCGTGTCGATCTGGGCGGTGCTGAACGGTGCGACGCCGTCGTTGTCCAGTTCGATGCCGATCGTGCCGGAGTTGAGATCGGCCACGCCGCCCCAGCGCGAGGCGCCGGCATGCCAGGCGCGATCGGACTCGGCCACCAGCTGGTACAGGCGACCGTCCTTTCCGATCAGGTAATGGGCACTCACGCGGCCGGTGGAGTTGCGGGTCTGCAGGGTCAGCAGCGCCGCCTCCGCCGATTCCATCTCGGTCTGGTGGATGATGATCATCTGCGCGCTGCGGGCGTTGTAGTTGAGCGATGGACGCCACTCGGCCAACGGGTTGCGCGCGGCCGGCGGCGCGCTCGCGCAACCGACGGCCATCAAGGCAATGGCCAGTACTGCGATGCTTGCCTTCATCCGGATCTCCGTTGCGATCACTTCAATTCGACTGCGTCAATTCGACTGCGTGATCATCCGCGTCGGGCTCGAGGAAACGCAAGAGCGCCTGCGCTTCGGCTGCGATCTCATTGCGCGTGCCGGCATCGAAGCGGTCGAACATCCGCACCTGGAGGCTGGCCCGGCCCTTGTCGCGGGCAAGTGACCAGCCGGCGCGGACGAAGCCGTCGACCAGCACCGCGCGCAGGCGCCGACCGTTCGCCGACTGGGTGAAGTGGTGGTTGTGCTGCGGCAGGATGATGCGGGCGCGGTCGTCGTGGGACAGGAAGACGTTGTCGTACTCGGGCAGGAAGCGCACCGGCGCCGGCGTTTCCGCGCGCGGCCCGGCGGCATCGGGCAGATCGTACAGCTCGCGACCGGCCTCGTCGCGGAACACGCGCAGCTGCGGACGCAGCGACGCGAGCACCGGCCTGATGCCGCGCAGCGCCGACCAACTGCGCAGGTCGGCGGAGCTGGCCGGGCCGATCGCGGCGATGCCATGCAACAGCAGCTCGGCGATGCCGGCAGGCGTCAGTGGCTGCTGCAGCCATTGCTCGACCGGCGCGAAGCGCGGCGGCCGCGAGTAGCCCCAGCGGTCGTCGCTCGGCACGATCGCCAGTGGCACGCGCGTGCGCACCCAGTGACCGAGACCGGCCTTGTCGGCATCGGGGAAGTGCACCAGCAAGGCGGCACCGAGTTCCTGCGCGCTCATCGCCCGTTCGGCCATCAGCGCGCGCGCGAGCGGCTCGATCCGGTCGGGATCGAAGCCGCCACTGATCGACCGCCAGTGCGCGGTCTCCAGTTCGCGATCGATCACCTGCTGCAGCAACGGGCGAAACGCAAGGAAGTCGGCGCTGGCGACGGTGTGGATGGTCGAGCGCAGGTAGCTTCCGCGCACGATCTCGCGGCGCTGCGCGGCTGCGTGCAGCTTCTCGCTGGTGAAACCGGTCAGGCGCGACCACAGCGCCACGTACGGATCCCGCGGCTCCTGCGACTGCACTCCGCCGACGCGATGGAGCAGGTCGGCAATGGCGAGGCGCTGGCGTTTGAGCAATCCCTGCCTCGCCAGCAGGGCACGATTGAGTGCGCGGTTACTCAGCAGTTTTATCGCCATCAGGTCGGTTCCATTGCCGGTGGCGGTGGCGGGTCGAGGGATTGTTTCACAGGTGCCTTTCACGGCATCTGGACGCGTGTCCGACCCCGGCCTGGTCGTGTCGCGAGCGTGAATGCCGGTCGTTATCCTCCCGCGCTCGGGACACAGGGGCGCACGGAAGCGGGATGGAGATGCTGATTGCCGCGCTGCATGAGGCGGCCGCACACAAGATGCTGGTCACGATGCTGATGGTGGGGGCAGTTACGTCACTGGTCGTGCTGATCGAGCCGCGCGGTGTGTGGTTGCCAGTGTTGGCAGCGATGACGCTGCTGGCGGTGGCCAACCTGTTTTTCGGGCATCGCCTGGTGGGCGCACTGCTGGCGCGCCACGGCGTGGCCGAGATCGCAACGATCGTGGCGGAGGAGGACACCAGGAGCCGCTACCACCTTCGTTGCTTCGAACTGGCACATGTAATGCATGGGTCGCGACGCAGGCACCGCTTCGCCCAGGGTCCGGCGGACCCTGGCCACGCCTACTCCGACGCACAGGCCGCCTACGAGTCGGCCGGATGCACCGGCCACGCCGTCAGCGCGGAACACGATGTCGCGCGCAATGGCCGGGGCTCACCGCGGCAGGTCGAGACGGCACGGTGACATCGGGTGGCGCATCGCCGCGGGCAGCGGCGATGCGCCGTCTACAGACGCTCACCCGATCCAGCGTCGCGCCGCAGCCTTGCGCGCATACGACAGCAGGAACAGCGCGATGACCAGGATCAGGGCCGGCATCGCCAGGCTCATCGGACCCATCAGCTTCCATGCCGGGGTCACGATGAAGGCTCCGGCGATCTGCACGACCAGGGCGACCAGCGACAGCTGGAACAGGGTTACCGCCCAGCGCTTCTTCAGCAGCAGGCCGATCGCGCCGAGTGCGCCGGCGAACACGGCCACGCCATAGGCGGCGTTGAGCCATGAAGGCGTTGCCTCGAGGATCTGGCGCTGCTCGGCGGGCATCGCCGCCAGCTGCTCGGGAGTCGCGGCCATCTGCAGGTAGAACATGCAGACGCCGATGAGGTTCCAGACCAGCGCCAGCGTGGCGATGATCCAGAAACTGGTGGGACGCGACGACGCGACAACGGTGGTCATGTTTGTCTCTCCTCCCCAAGGGCGGATGCCCGGCGGCAAGACTACCCGGCTGCGGGATTGCGTGTTGCCGCACTGCGACATGAGCCCCGCCCGGCAGCCCGGGCGAGAGCCAGATGCTCACTAGAGCCTGCTCAGCTAGAGCCCGCTCAGCTGGAGCCCGCTCAGCTCTTGCGGAGGGCGTGGCCGCCGAACTCGTTGCGCATTGCCGCCAGCAACTTGTCGGCGAAGGAGTCGTCCTCGCGCGAGCGCAACCGCTCCAGCAGCGACAGCGTGATCACCGGCGCCGACACATCCAGATCGATGGCCTCGGCCACGGTCCAGCGCCCCTCGCCCGAGTCGGCGACGAAGGGCGCGATGCCGTCCAGTTGCGGGTTGCGCTCCAGCGCACCCGCGCTGAGGTCGAGCAGCCACGAGCGGACCACGCTGCCGTGGCGCCAGATCTGCGCCACCTGCCCCAGGTCGAGGCCGAAGTCGGCCTTGCGCTGCATGATCGCGAAGCCTTCGGCGTAGGCCTGCATCATTCCGTACTCGATGCCGTTGTGGACCATCTTGGCGAAGTGGCCGGCACCGCTGGGTCCGACCCGCCCCCAGCCGCTGTCGGGCGTGGGCGCCAGCGCGCTGAATATCGGCCGCAGGCGCTCGACCGCCGCCTCGTCGCCGCCGATCATCAGGCTGTAGCCCTCGGCCAGGCCCCAGACGCCACCGCTGGTTCCGCAGTCGACCCAGGCGATGCCATGTTCGGCCAGCCGCTGCGCACGCCGCATCGAATCCTTGTAGTTGGAATTTCCGCCATCGACGATCGTGTCGCCGGCGCTGAGCTGCGGCAGCAGTTCATCGATGCTGCGATCGACCGGGTCGCCGGCCGGCACCATCAGCCACAGCGCGCGTGGCGACGGCAGCGCGGCGATCAGTTCCGCCTGCGACGCCACCGCTTCGATGCCGCGCGTGGCGGCCTGCTCGCGCGCTGACGCGCCAGGGTCGAAGCCCACGACGCGATGGCCGTTGCGCACCAGCCGTTCGGCCATGTTGGCGCCCATCCGGCCCAAACCGATCATGCCAAGTTCCATGCAGCCTCCTCGCCTGTGGGGTCGCGCTGGCGACGCGACAGCATCGCGCAGGCAGCCGTGCAGGGGAAGCGTGCTTGTAGCGTGCGGGTTGGTGATCACGGACCCGATCGACCGGGCTCGCGGTCACCCAGGTCAGGTGCCGGCGCAACGGCCGAAGCGCGATTTCATCGCCGGACCGCCGACCACCGCGGCAGCGCTGGGTACGTAGCCTTCCAATGGCACATACGTGCCCTTGGCGTCCTCGAACACATACAGCGAGAAGTCGTCGCCGATGAATTCGACCTTGTAACCCTCAGGAACGGCCGAAGTCGGCGCGCCGCCAAAGCTGGTGTAGGAGTCCATGCGCGCCGGCGTGCTCACGCGCTTGCCGCTGGCGCTGATCTGCAGGCCGTCGGCGGCGATGCGCACCTGCGGCGCGGCGGCGTTGCCACAATCGGGCGAATAGGTGCCGCCGTACAGCTTCAGCGACTCCGGTCGCAGGTCCTGCGCGATCGCCGTCATTGGCGTGGTCGGCGTTGCCGCGGCTGCCAGGACCACGGCGAGACACATTCCCTGAGTGCGCATGGTTCCGCTCCGGTTCCCTGTGTCCGGAACAACGCGCCCCGCCCCGCGTGCAGGCCAGCCAGAAGGTTCTTCTCCCAGCTGAGCGGCTGCCAGTTGGCCGCTGTGGTTAGCGAGGCGAACGAAGCACAGTGCATCGACGTGCCGAAGCGTCGTCCGCCGGGCCGGGGATTGCGGAGCAGCGGGCCATGGATGGCCCGCGCCCCGCCTTCGGACAGGATGTCCGACGAAGGGGCGGAGCAATCCCCGGCCCGGCGGACGACGCCGCAACGCAGACGCAAGCCCGACACGCACACGCAACAGCAACAGCAACAGCAACAGCACCAGCAGGTCCCTCGCTGCGTTCGGGACGACAGATGGCTCGCTCAGCGTGGTCCTAGGTGCGCGGCACGACCGCCAGAGTCAGGCGCGAGATGCAGACCAGGCGGCCGCGCTCGTCTTCGATGCGGATGTCCCAGACCTGGGTGCGTGCGCCGACGTGGATCGGGCGGGCGGTGCCGGTGACCACGCCATCGCGCGCGGCGCGCAGATGGTTGGCGTTGATCTCGATGCCGACGCAGACCTCGTCGCTACCGACGCACAGGTTGCCGGCGCTGCTGCCCAGGGTCTCGGCCAGCAGGACCGACGCACCGCCGTGCAGCAGCCCATAGGGCTGGCGGGTGCGCTCGTCGACCGGCATGGTGCCGCGGACGAAGTCGGGGCCTATTTCGGTGAAGACGATTCCCAGCGGTTCCATCGCGGTGCCCCTGGACAGCGCGTTGAGGTCGGCCAGATCGGGGATTCCGCGGAACGGCGAGCGTTGCGGCGCGGGGGTGGTGTCGTCGCTCATTTCGCCACCTTAGCCCAGCGTGGGCGCTGGCTGCCAGCCATTGCGGCGGCTCAGGAGAGAGGAGCGGACAGCAGAGTTACCGAGAAAAAAATTGGCCCGGAGGACGGCGCGTCGCCACGGAGAGAGTCCGACGTGCCGGCCCCGGGCCAGGGGGAAGCGAGAGATGACTTGTATGGAGCGGTGGTGTTACTGATGTTTCGGGTGGAGCTACTGCTGCTGCGACAGCGTCATTCGATACGTTCATTCGTTGTGTTCTTCGCTCGGATCACGCGCAGCGGAAGCGCGGCTGCATCCAGTCCTGGGCGTAGCTGCGGTTGCTGGCATAACCGCTGCTGTTGCCGTAGCCGACGCCGAAGTCACGCTCGCGGTGAACATGGCGCTGCGGCATCGGAACAACGTTCGAGCGCGGAGCGGAGACGGGGACGGGAACGGTCGGGGTGCGGGTGAAGGCGTTCATGGCGTGTTCCTGGCGAAGAGGTCTTGCGGTGTGGCGAGTAGCGGTTCAGGCGCAACGGAAGCGCGTCGGGCCCCACTCGGAGGTGTAGCGGCGATTGCTGGCGTAGCCACTGCTGTTGCCGTAGCCGATGCCGAAATCGCGTTCGCGATGCGGGCGGGCCGGGGCGGCATTGAGCAGGTTGGCGGTCAGGCGGGCCGGAGCTACCGGCTTGGCAAACAGGGCGGAGAGGCGGATGGCGTTCATGGCGGTGTCCTTTGTCAGCGGGGGAGTGACTTAGTGTGTTGGTAGACTACAACACCAGATCTATTCCGCCATGGGCCAGAAGTCACCCCACCGAAGACCTACCTGGTGAAGCGGGACCGCATCCGGAACTTGCTGATATAGATAGCTATTTCGAGCGAACCGTTGCCATGACTGATGGCAGGGGTGAGCGCTCGCGGTCACGCTGACGGCCCGAAGACCCCCGATCCGGGCCAACGGGGACAGTGACGAGCGTCACGGTCAGCAGGATGAACGGGGCGCTGCGGGCGGGGGGCGAAGTGGCCAGTGCGCGAAATGGGGCCGGCTGTCGTCCCGAGCGCAGCGAGGGACCTGCTTTCCGAGGGGCGCTGAGCGCTTCAACAGCAGGTCCCTCGCTGCGCTCGGGACGACAGGGCCTCAGAGAATCGGGGCCAGCCCCGCGCCGAACGCGGTGAAGATCCGCGTCGTGATGCCCTTCAGCCCCAGCGCCACTTCCGGGAAGTCCCCGACCGGCGTGTAGCAGGCGCGAAAGCCCGGATCGCTCGGCAACAACGGCTGCGGGCACTCCGGTCCGGGCACGAACTCGTAGCTGGTGGCATAGCGCATCGGCCACAGGTCGAAGATCGGCATGGCCTCGAACATCTTGCCGATCGAGTAATCCAGGCCCGAGAACACCGGCGGCTTGTCGCGGCGCGCGATCACCCACGAGTTGGCCGGCTCCATGTCGCGACGGATGCTGCGCGCCAACGCCTGGGCGAACGCCGGATCCTCGATCACCACCGCACTCTCGGTGTTGTAGTGGTCGCCGCGCGGATCGAAATTGTGCGTTCCGACCACGCCGATCCTCTCGTCGATCACCATCGACTTGGCATGCATGCCGATGCGCACGCCGGCGCGTTCCAGCGGCACCGGCTGGTTGGCCTTGCGCGAGCCATAGCGCAGCGCGGTGTACTCGCGCGACAGCGCGCGCCGGTACTGCTGGCGTTCGATCGCGCTGCGACGGTCGTAACGCTCGCGCAGCTCGCGGTGCACCTGCTGCGGCGTCGCCGTTTCGCTCTCTGGCGGCCCGGGTTCGATGCCTTCGCCGGCAAGCGCGGGCTCGAGCGACGCCGGGTCGGCGTCCGGGCTGTCGAGGCCAGCGCTGTCAAGGCCCGGGCCGTCGGGGATTGCTTCGCTGTCGGCGCTGCCGGCGTCGTCGAATGCCGGCAAGGTCGCGCCGGTGGTGGCGACATCGATCGGCGCATCGCGCGGAAAGGGCTTGTACTCGAAGATGTTGAAGCCGAATTCGCGCAGGTAGCGCCGCTTGTACTTGTACGACAAGGCGTAGGCGATGAAGGCGTCGGTCGCGGCCAGGCTGTTGGTCGAGACGATCACGCGCGGCCGCTGCTCGCGCGGACGCTGGTGCAGTTGGCGGAACATCTCCTGCGCCGCGTCCGACAGCACCAGGTAGGGTGTCTGCAGCAGCACTTCCTTGTGCGCCGATTCGATCAGCTCGCGCAGCGATCCCGATGCCACCGCCTGCTGGTCGGCGCCATTGCTGTGGTGTTTTTCCGGGGTATCGGAGATGTAACGCACGTCGCCGACCAGTAGTGCCTGCTGGGCGAGGCGTTGTTCGACCAGGGCGGTGTCGGCGGCATCGCGCTGCATCGCCTGCGCACGTTGCGGCCGCTCGTACACCGCCGCCGGCAACGGCGGCACGCCGCCATGGAGCAGTCGATGGCCGACATCGTTGAGGCGCTCGACCGGGACACTGCGGCGGTCGTTCCAGAACAGCGAGAAGTCCTCGCCCATCACGTGCGCAACCGGGCCGGCGACGAGCAGGTCGCGGTCGCGGAAGTTGTACTCGTCGTCCCAGTCGTAATAGTCGTCCTGGTAGTTGCGACCGCCGGTGATGCCGACGGCGCCGTCGATCAGCAGCAACTTGGTGTGCATGCGCTGGTTGAGCTTGTTCCAGCAGCATGCGGCCGCCAGGGCGTACTGCGGGTAACTGGTCTGGGCGCGGCCGAGCACCGGGCTGTACAGGCGCAACTCGAAGTTGGCGTGGGCGGCGGCCAGCGCCGCCAGCGTGTCGACATGCCTGAGCGCCGACAACTGGTCGATCAGCACGCGCACGCGCACGCCGCGGCGCGCGGCGGCCAGCAGTTCGTCCATCACCAGCCGGCCGGCATCGTCCTCGTCGAAGATGTAGGTCTGCAGGTCGATCGCGGTGGTGGCGCTGCGGATCAGGTTGATGCGCGCCAGCAATGCATCCGGGCCGACATCGAGGATCAGCGCGTAATGGCGCGGCGCCTGCGCGGTCGATCCGGCGAAGGCGCGCGAGGCCAGCTGGCGCAGCGGCGAGGCTTGCGCACAGGCGTCGTCGCGGACGCAATCGAGACGGGTCGGCCGCGCTGCCACGACCATCGCGCTGGCGCGGTCGCGCTCGGCATTGGACAGCGAGGCGCAGCCGGACACCGCCAGCGCCAATGCGACCGCCGTCCACCGCAGGTGCCTGGGCATCACCTGGCCTCGATCACGCGCACGCGCATGGTGAAGCGGACCCGGTCGGTAAGGGCCAGTTGCCAGCCATCGAGACCGTAGTCAGCGCGGCTGATGCTGCCGCTGGCGACGACTTCGCAGTCCTTGCCCGGCCGGTCGCACGTCGCCGGCGCCAGGTAGAACGACTCGATGCGGCTGACGCCGTGCATCGTCAGCCGTCCGCGCATGCGGCCACCGGAATGGATCAGCAGCTCCGGATGCGGGTCGGATTCGAACTCGATCAACGGATAGCGTTCCGCATCGAAGAAGCCAGGACCGCGCGCCATCTGGGTGTAGCGTTCGGACCCGCCGACGACGACTCCGGCAGTGCGCAGGACGATGCGGACCAGGTGGCGCCCGTCCGGCAACTGCGTCACTTCGCCCTCATACTGCGGGAACACGCCGACCACGCGCTGGCCCCAGCGGGTGCGCAGCTCGAAACCAAAGCGCGTGTAATGCGGATCGAACGCTTGCAGCGTCGCTGCCGCGGGCGCGGCAGACGGTGCAGGCGCCGCCGCCTGGCGGGCCAGCACAGGCCAACCCGACAACAGGCACGACATCAGCACGCAGGACAACAGCGCCACCCGGGCGCATCGCGAACTCGTCGTCACGGCCACCAGAAAGCGCTGAGCTGGGCCACTCCCGGTTCCAGGCTGGTCTCGGTCGGCACGCTCAGCACCGCGATGCCGCCCGGCGGCATGCCGCGGTAATCGCCGGACTGGCCGCTGTGCAGCAGCGCGGCCAGGCGTTCCAGCCCGGGGTTGTGGCCGACCACCATCAAGCGCTCGGACTCGCCGTGGGCATCGGCCAGGGCGATCAGCGTGCCCGGGGTCGCCTCGTAGATCGACGGTTCGATGCGCTGGTCGACATAACCGATCGCGCCCAGCACCGCTTCCAGGGTTTCGCGGGTACGCCGCGAAGGCGAACACAGCACGCAGTCGGGCACCAGCTTGTTGGCCGCCAGCCAGCGGCCGGCCGCTTCGGCCTCGGCCAGCCCTTCGGCCGACAGGGGGCGGTCCAGGTCGGCCTGGCCGTTACCGGCAGGTTCGGCGTGGGCATGGCGCAGCAGGATCAATTCACGCATTCGCGTCGCTACCTTTTCGCGTCTGGACCGAGGAATCGGATGAAGATCGAGCGTGCATTATCCTCGACCGGCGTGATGTCGAACTGATCAACTTTCTCCTCACGCCTTCTTCAACCACTTCAGCAAAGGCTGCCAGTCGTCCTGGTGCTCGCGCACTTGCGCGGAGTGGTAGTCGAACAGACTCTTGCCCAGGCCGGTCAGGACCACGTAGGCCTGGCTGTCGCGAAGCTGCGCCACCACCGGGTACGGCCAGGCGGCAAGCAGCTCGAGCGCCTGCTGCGAGGCATTGGTCCACGGCTTGATCTTGTTGCCGACCAGGCCCACGCGCAGCGAACCCTTGCGCACCCGCGGGTGCCGGGCCAGCGAGTCCAGGAACGGCACGGTTGCCTCGATATCCAGCGCCGAGGGCTGCACCGGGACGATCACGGCATCGGCCTGGTCGAGGAAGCTGTCAAGATCGTCTGCCATCGCGCCGGCAGGTGCGTCGATCACCAGGCGCTGGGTGTCATCGGGCAGATGCTTGCGCCAGGCCTTGCGGCGGGTGCCGTCGAGCGGCAGCACGGCACTGTCGAGCAATGCGCGGCGTTGCGCCCAACGGGTCGAGGATTCCTGTGGGTCGGCATCGACCAGCGCGGTACGCAGGCCGTCGATGGCCGATTGCGCGGCGATATGGGTGGCGATCGTGGTCTTGCCGACGCCACCCTTGGAACTGGCCACCAGCACGGTCTTCATGCGAACTCCCTCTGGATGGAAGCCGCAGCGTACACCGGGGCCCGGGGCGCGACCATCGCGTCGACGGCCCGGGCAGGGTCAGCTCCCCCACTGCGCCCACAAAGGCAGGGTCAGCAGGGACAGCAATACGCCATAGCCGACCATCGCCGCGGCCAGGCGCGGCGCCAGGCCGTGGCCGATGGCGAGGGCACCGGCGGTGACCATCGGCGGCATCGCCGACTCCAGGACGGTGGCACGCGCCATTTCGCCCTGCAGCCCGAGCAGCGGCACCAGCAGCGCCGCCAGTGCCGGCATCAGCGCCAGCTTCAGCGCCAGCCCGGCGGCCAGCGGCTTGAGTTCGTCGCGCGGCAGGGTCAGGCGGACCGACAAGCCGATGGTCAGCATCGCCAGCGGCAACAGCGCTTCGGACAGCCGCTGCAGGCCGCCTTCGATCCAGCCCGGCGGGTGCTCGGGCATCACCGTGAAGCCGACCAGCAGCGCCCACAGCGGCGGGAACTTCAGCACCCGCAGCGCCATGTCGCGCGCACTGGGCGCGTGCTCGCCGCCGTAGTGCGCCAGCACCCACAGGCCGAAGGTCGACAGCATCAGGAACACGCCGAACTGGTCGTAGACCACCGCGTATGGCAGCGCGTGCTCGCCGATCAGCGCGCGCGTGAGCGGATAGCCGAGGAAGCTGGTGTTGCCCAGGGCGACGGTGAGCAGCAGCACGGCATGCTCGTCGCGGCGCAAGCGCAGCCAGCGCGACAGCAAACCCACCAGCAGCACGGTGGCCCCGAGCAGCAGCCACGGCACCGCGGCGACCGCGAGCAACGCCGGTTCCAGCTGCAGGCGTGGGGCATAGCGCAGCACCGCCGCCGGCAGGCAGACGTACAGCACCACCAGGTTCAGGGTCCGCCCCGCATCCGCCGGCAACGCGCGCAGGCGCTGGAAGACATAGCCCAGCACCAGCATCGCCAGGATCAGGGCGAAGGCGTCGAAGGCCATGTTCGGGTCCGTGCGGGGGAGTGGGCATGGTACTTCGGTGCTTCGCGCCCACGCTCAGGGCCGGTAATCCGCCAGTGCTGCCGCTATCATCAATCACCGACACGGACGCCCCGGAAAGCCACACGCGATGAGCGAACTGCAGGACCTGACCGCGCTGATCCGCGCAAACACTCCCCTGATCGTCATCGAGACCCGCGATGAGGCGCGCGTGGTCGAACTGTTCCGGCAAGCGCTGATGCAGGTGTGGCGCGCGCTGCACCGCTGGTCGATCACCGAGGGCCTGCGCCGGATCGACCTGGACAGGGAAGATCCGCCCGAGGTCGCGCCCGATGCGTCCACGACCCTGCATGCGATCCGCGATGCCACCCAACGCGGCATCTACGTGTTGCTCGATATCCATCCCTACCTGGGCTACGCCAGCACCCAGCGCCTGCTGCGCGACATCATCCAGCGCCGTGACTGCCAACCGCACGTGCTGGTGCTGGTCGGCCACAAGGTCGAACTGCCGCCGGAACTGGATGCATTGGCGGTGCGCTTCACGCCGCGCCTGCCCGACGCCAATGCCCTGCTCAAACTGGTGCGCGAGGAGGCGGAGGCCTACGCGCGCGAACACGGTGGGCGCCGGGTCGAGGTCGATGCGCAAACCGTGCAGCAGATCGTGCGCAACCTGCGCGGGCTCGACCCGATCGACGCGCGTCGCATCACCCGCCATCTGATCCACGACGACGGCGCGCTCGGCCCGGGCGATCTGCCGCAGCTGGCCAAGCTCAAGTTCGAGCTGCTCAACCGCAGCGGCCACCTGCACTACGAGTACGACAGCGCGCGCATGGACGAGGTCGCCGGTGCGCGCCGCTTCAAGCGCTGGATCGAGCAGCGCCGCGGCGTGTTCACCAGCGGTGAGGCGCCGCCCGGGCTCGATCCGCCCAAGGGCGTGCTGTTGCTGGGCGTACAGGGCTGCGGCAAGTCGATGCTGGCCAAGGCCGTCGCGGCCGGCTTCGGCGTGCCGCTGGTGCGGCTGGATTTCGGCACGCTCTACGACAAGTTCCATGGCGAGACCGAGAAGAACCTGCGCGCGGCATTGAGTTCGGCCGAGCAGCTCGAGCCGTGCGTGCTGTGGATCGACGAGATCGAGAAGGGACTGGCCGGCGACGGCGGCGACAGCGATGGCGGCGTCTCGCGCCGCGTGCTGGGCTACCTGCTGACCTGGATGGCCGAACGCAAGTCGCGGGTGTTCCTGGTCGCCACGGCCAACCAGATCGATGCGCTGCCGCCGGAGCTGCTGCGCAAGGGCCGCTTCGACGAGATCTTCTTCGTCGACCTGCCTGACGCGGCCGCGCGCGAGCAGCTGT
This sequence comes from Lysobacter sp. Soil_N_23, assembly GCF_057656135.1. NCBI lineage: Bacteria > Pseudomonadati > Pseudomonadota > Gammaproteobacteria > Lysobacterales > Lysobacteraceae > Lysobacter > Lysobacter sp. Soil_N_23. The sequence continues at coordinate 35,018 of NZ_JBDGKY010000018.1, read as the reverse complement.
TCGGCCTGCACCTGCGCCGGCGCGCGCTGGATCCGTCGAGCTTCGAGATGGCGTCGCTGGTCACGGCCAGCGACGGCTTTTCCGGCGCCGAGATCGAGCAGGCGATTGTCGCGGCCCTGTACGCGGCGCACGCGGCCCAGGCGCCACTGAACGACTTCACCCTGCGCGCCGAGCTCAAGCAGACCCGGCCGCTCTCGGTGCTGATGGCCGAGCAGGTGCAGTCGCTGCGCGAATGGGCCAACGGGCGGACGGTGCCGGCGGACTGACGGCTCGCCGGGCGGGCAAGGCAACGACCCGCCTCGGCCTCTCAGTAGCCTGCCGCCTGGCCGTCCTTGCGCGATTCGCTGGCGCCGACGTAGCCGCCGTTGGGATTGACCATGATCGCCTGGTAGCCGCCGTACGGCCCGTCGGCGAAGCGCACCGAGTGGCCCTTGCGCATCAGCGCGCGCACGGTCTCGTAGGAGTAGCCGGTCTCCAGATCGAGCTCGCCGCCGTCGCTCATCACCGTCGCCTGCCCGGTCGGCTCGGTGCTGCCGTCGTGCTGGATGCGCGGCGCATCGCCGGCTTCCTGCAGGTTCATGCCGAAGTCGATCAGGTTGAGCAGGATCTGCACGTGGCCCTGCGGCTGCATCGCCCCGCCCATCACGCCGAAGCTCAGCCACGGCTTGCCGGCCCTGGTCACGAACGCCGGAATGATGGTGTGGAACGGGCGCTTGCCCGGCTGGAACGAATTGGGGTGGCCTTCCTTGAGCACAAACTGCTCGCCGCGGTCCTGGAAGATGAAGCCCAGCCCCGGCGGTGCCATGCCGCTGCCCATGCCGCGGTAGTTGGACTGGATCAGCGAGACCATCATGCCGTCTGCATCGGCCACGGTCATGTAGATGGTGTCGCCTTCGTCGAGTTCCTTCGGCGTGGCCGGCTGCACTTCCTTGAGCGCCTTGTCCATCGAGATCAGCTTGCGGCGCTGGGCGGCGTAGTCCTTGGAGATCAGCTTCTTCACCGGCGCGGCGGCGAAGTCCGGATCGGCGTACCAGCGCGCGCGGTCGGCGAAGGCCAGCTTCTTGGCCTCGGCGAACAGGTGCACGTGCTCGGGGCTGCCGAAGCCGTACGACTTCAGGTCATAGGGCTCAAGCAGGTTGAGGATCTGCAGTGCGGCGATGCCCTGGCCGTTGGGCGGCAGTTCCCACACGTCATAACCGCGGTAGTCGGTGCTGACCGGCTCGACCCATTCGCCCTGGTGGGCGGCCATGTCCTCGTAGCTCAGGAAGCCGCCGTTGGCCTTGAAGTAGGCGTCGATGGTGCGGGCGATGTCGCCCTTGTAGAACGCGTCACGACCGCCCTGGGCGATCTTCTCAATGGTGTTGGCCAGGTTCGGGTTGCGCCACATCTCGCCGGTCTTCGGACCGCGCTTTCCGTCGACGGTGAACTGCTCGCTGAAGCCCGGCCACTTCGACAGCGTCGGCACGCTGCGCCCCCAGTAATAGGCGATCACTTCGTGGACCGGATGCCCTTCGCGGGCATAGCGGATCGCCGGCGCGAGGTCGTCGGCGATGGGCTTGCGACCGAAGCGGCCGTGCAGCGCGAACCAGGCATCGACCGTGCCGGGCACCGTCACCGGCAGCGGGCCATGCGGCGGGATGTCGGTCAGGCCGCGGCGCTGGAACTCGGCCAGGGTCAGCGACCTGGGCGAACGGCCGGAACCGTTGTAGCCGTACAACTTTTTGGTCTTGGGATCCCAGACGATCGCGAACAGGTCGCCACCGACGCCATTGCCGGTCGGCTCCATCAGGCCGAGTGCGGCATTGGCGGCGATGGCCGCGTCGACCGCGCTGCCGCCGGCCTTCATCACGTCCAGCGCGATCTGCGTCGCCAGCGGGTGCGACGTGGCCGCGATCGCATGCGGGGCGTAGACCTCGCTGCGCGTGGCGAAGGGCTTGCCGGTGATGCGGTCGGCGCACATGGCGGAGAAAGGGAGGCTCAGGAGGACAGCGATGAACAGCAGACGCATGCCGGGTGATCCGCATGGGAAAAACGCATCCTAGCGCGCGTCGCGGGGCTGGCGACCGTGCCGGCCTGGCCATTTGACGGCGATACGGGGCCGGATGGCGTGTTGCGAACCACTATGGCCCCGCAGCACGCGGGGCCACCCCATCAGGGCCAGGTCGGCGGATTGGCGGCCCAGGCCGCCTGCACTTCGGCCAGCGTCGCGCGCTCGTCGTCGCGCCACTCCGGCAACAGGCGCACGAACTGGCTCGCCGAGTTCCACTGCTGCGGTTCGGTGCGCACCGCGGCGGCATACCACTGCACGGCTTCGTCCTTGCGGTCCAGCGACCACAGCGCGATGGCGAACGTCGGCGGAATCCACGAGGCGGTCACGCTGCGCGCTTCCAGCAACGTGCGCCACTGCGCGAACGCGCCTTCGCTGTCGCCGGCGCGATACAGGTCCCAGCCATAGTTCCAGACCACCGACCGCCACATGCCGTCGTTGCGATCGATCACACGCAGCGCGCGCGTATAGAGCTGACGTCCGAGATCGGCGCGCCCGGCATCCATCGCCAGATGCGCAAGCTGTGCGACCTCGGCCTTGGCGCGCGGATTGCGCTCGACGGTCTTGGCGAGTTTTTCCATTGCCACGTCGCCGGTGTCGCGTACCGCCACCACCGGTTTGACGGTATTGGCATCGGCGGCGAAGTAGAACTCGGCCGGCTTGGGCAAGGTTTGCGCCGACACGGCGCCGGTGGCGGCCAACAAGGCCGTCATGAGTAGGCTTCGAGCAAGCATGTGTGGGGTCCCCTGTAACGAGCCAATCCTAACCCGCAAATGGCGCGGTGCGTCACGCTCGGCGTGTGCCATTCCGACGATTGGCCGCCCCCCGGCAAGCCGGCGGGCAGCACTGGCAAAGCTGTGGGAGGGGCTGCAGGACTCAGGGCAGCAGCGCGACCTCGTCCACGACCCACATCGGGTTGTACTCGCCCGAGGCGAAGATGAAGCACAGGTCGTGCTTGCCGGTGGTGGCCGGCAGGGTCGCCTGCAACGTGGTCAGGCCGTCGGACTTGCGCGCCGTGGCCAGCGGCAACGTCGCCACCGGCTCGCCTTCGCAACCGTCCAGCCGCACTTCCAGCGCGCCGCCGGGGATCCTGGCCGGACGCGTGACCACCTGCCTGGCATCGCGCCACAGCTGGAAGTTGTGCGGCAGCTGGCCAACCCTCACTTCCATATGGGTGATGCCGTCGAGGCTGGCGTCGTCGTAGATCCAGCACGGGTCGAACACGTCGGCCAGCACGAGGGCGCGCTCGCTGCCCTCGCCGGCGGCCGGCGCGTCGTCTTCCATGCGCAGGGTCAGGCCCTTCTTGCACGATTGCAGGGCATGGCTCCCGCGTGCGCGCAGGCTGCGCAGGTCGACGGCGAACTTGCGTGGAGCGGCCAGGGCGATGCCATCGACAAAGGCGTTGGCGGTGACGGTCGTCGGCAGGGCCAGGGTCAGCGGCTGGCTGTACACCGGCGACGCCGCCGTCGGTTCGCTGCCGTCGGTGGTGTAGCGGATCTCACCGAATTGGCTCTGGCTGGACAGCGTCAACGTGCCCTTGCCCTCGCCCTCGGTGGCGTGGGCCGCCGGGGCCGCGGCGAAACGCACGGCGAAGGCGCTGTCGGACGCCTGGAAGCCGCTGGCGCGATAGCGCGCCATGTCCGGCACCATGCGCTGCAGGAAGTCCTGCCAGTCGTGGCGGCTGGTCGGCGTCCACACGTTCTCGGCCAATGCCGCCACGCGCGGGAACGCCGCACGCTGCATGCGCTCGTTGGTCCGCTGGTGCTCGGTCCACAGGTTGGCCTGCGCGCCGAGCACGTGCTTTGCCTGCTCCGGATTGAGCTGCGCCGGCACGATGTCGTAGGCGTAGTAGTCCTTCAGCGTGAACACGTCCAGGCGGCCGGGATTTTCGTCTGCGGCGTCGCTCTGGATATGGTCGAGGTAGAGGTCCGGCGACGGTGCCAGCACCACGTCGTGGCCCGCGCGCGCCGCTTCGATCGCGCCGTCGGTGCCGCGCCACGACATCACCGTGGCATCGGCCGGCGGACCGCCTTCGAGGATCTCGTCCCAGCCGATCAGGCGGCGATCCTGGGTCTCGATGTAGCGGCCCAGGCGACCCATGAACCAGCTCTGCAGCTGCATCTCGTCCTTGAGCTTGAGTTCGCGCAGCTTGGCCTGCACGGCCGCGGACTGCTGCCACTGGTCCTTGGCTGCTTCGTCGCCGCCCAGGTGGATGTATTTGCCGGGGAACAACGTGATCACTTCGCCGAGCACGTTCTCCAGGAAGGTGAAGGTGCCGTCGTCGACGTTGAACAGCCAGGTGTGCACGCCCCAGTCGGGCGACACCGGCGGCGCCTTGCCGGTCACGCCGAGCTCGGGATACGCGGCGATGGCGGCCTGCGCATGGCCTGGCAGGTCGATCTCCGGAACGATGGTGATGTAGCGCTCGGCGGCGTACTTCACGACGTCGCGGATCTGGTCCTGGGTGTAGTAGCCGCAGTACGGCTTGGGCTCACCCTTGGCATCGCGTCCGGCAGCCCCGGCCGGGATGCGGCAGCCGCCGACCTGCGTCAGCTTCGGGTACTGCTTGATCTCGAGGCGCCAGCCCTGGTCGTCGGTGAGATGCCAGTGGAAGGTGTTGATCTTGTGCAGCGCCAGCTGGTCGAGCAGCGCCTTGACCTCGTCGGTGCTGCGGAAATGACGGGCGACGTCGAGCATCATGCCGCGCCATTGGAAGCGCGGTGCGTCCTCGATGCGCTGGGCGCTGATCGCGGCGCTGCCCTGCGCGCCATCGGCGGTGGCCAGCTGCCACAGCGTGACCGCGCCATAGAACAGGCCGGCCGGCGCACGGGCAGTGAGTTTGACGCCCTGGGCGGTGATGTCGAGCGTGTAGGCCTCGTCGCTTGGCAGTGCCGACTTGGCATCGATTGCGAAGGTGATGGCGGCGCCGGCGTCGTTGCCGACGGTAGGGGCGAAGCCGCGCGACTTGTGCACGCGCGCGGCGAAATCCTGGGCGATGCGCAGGGCTTCGGCGTTGTCGCCGATGACGGCGATACGCGCGTCGGACCCCAACTTGAACTGACCCTGCGTGACCTCGACCTTGGCCGGACGCGGGATGACAGGCGTGATCGCCGCGGCGGTAGCGGCAGCCACGGACGGCGCGGAAGTGCTGGTTATGGTGTCGGTTCGGGTCGCCGCGTCCTCGCGCTGGCAGCCGGCCAGTCCGATCGCCACGGTCGCGCCCGCCATTGCGGTCAGTATCGATTGCAGTTTCATCGGTCCTCTCTTTCCTCCAAGAGGCGGCGCCGATGTCGGGGCCGCCGCCGACAACAAGCGGGCCCGGCATGACCGGGCCCGCTGTTTTTACATCAATGACTGCCGTGTTGCCCGGGGCTACGCCCCGATCGGCAGTTGAGGCATCAGTAGTTGAAGCGAAGGTTCAGGTAGTACTGGCGGCCGTTCTCGTAGATCGAACGCGGACGATCCTTGTTCTCGGCGAAGTACTTGATCTTCGGGTTGTTGAGGTTCATCGCATCGAGCGACAAGGCCAGGTTGTCGTTGAACTTCCAGCCCACCGACGCCGACAGGGTGCCGATGGAGTCCTGCCAGAAGGCCGACGCACGATCCAGGCCGCTGAAGAACTCGTCGCGCCAGGTGTAGTTGACGCGGGCGTTGAACACTTCGTTCTCGAAGTAGGCACCGATGTTGAAGGTGTTCTCCGAGGTGCCCAGCATCGCGTCGGTCTCGACCGTGGCCGGGTTGCCGTCGTCAGGGTTGTCGGCTTCGCCATCGGCGTACGTGTAGTTGGCAAACATGCCGAAGTTGTCGTTCAACGGCTGCTCCCACGCCAGCTCGACGCCCTTCACCTTCGCGCTGGTGTTGACCGGTACCGCAAGGTCATACGGCACGTCGGCACCCTGCGGGTTCAGGTTGTCGATGGTGAAGAAGGTCTGGCGGACGTTGCCCAGCGACACGTAGTTGTCGATGTCCATGTAGAACACGCCGGCCGACACCAGCGAGCGCTCGCCGTAATACCACTCCCAGGTCGCGTCGAAGTTGGTCGACAGGATCGGCTCGAGGTTCGGGTTGCCGCCCGTGCCGGTACCCACGCCGCCGACGTTCGCCGGCGGGCTCAGGCTCACCGAGCCGGCCAGTGCCGAGAAGTCGGCGCGGGTCAGCGTCCGCGACAGGGCCAGGCGCAGCACGGTGTCGTCATTGACGTCGTACTTGAAGTTCGCGCTCGGCAGCCAGTCGTTGTACTCGTTCTTGGTGATGATCGGCTTGTATGGACCGAACGCCGAGGTGGTGATGGCCTCCGGATCCTCCGCGGTCGCCTGGACATAGTTCTTGACCTCTTCCTCGGTGCGCACGTAGCGGACACCGAAGTTGCCGGTCCAGCGCTCGCCGCGGAAGTTCAGCTGACCGTAGGCGGCGTCGCTGCGCTCCTTCAGGCCGTATGCTGCGTTGTAACGGAATCGGCTGATCGGGTCGCGGTTGCTGAAGTTGCTGCCGAACTGGTGCAGATCGTCCGCCGAGAAGTACCAGATGTCGCGCGGGAAGGTGCCGCCGAAACCGTCAGCGAAATCGCTGGGGTAGTCGCGGAAGCTCTGCGGCCAGTTGGCCGGATCGAATGCACCCGGGCCCGGGCCCTGGCCGGTGACCTGCGGCAGGTCGCGCTCGTGACGGGCGCTGCGGATACCGAAGTCGACCGAGGAGATGGCGCTGCCATCGACGAAGTAGGTGCCGTCGATCTGGCCCCAGTCTTCGCTGTCTTCCACGTCGATGTCGTTGTCGCCGAAGACCCAGTCGAGGCGGTAGTCGACATTGGCCACGCCAGGGACCGCGGTGTTGGCGGTGCCCAGGTTCCAGTCGGCCGCGCCGACGCCGTGGATGTTCCAGCCGGCGCCGGTATTGAGGCCGGTGTCGAACTCCATCACGTCCTGGGTCGGGGTCTTGCCGTGGCCTTCGGAGGTACCGGCCTGGGCCTTGAAGGTCAGCTTGTCGCTGACGTCCCACTTGCCATCGACGCTGAAGAACTCGGCAGAGGACTCCGAGTTCGGACGATTGATCATGTCGTAGATGCCGAAGGCATGATCCTCGCCCGGGGTCGCGGCGAACTGTGCGCCCACCAGGGTGTTGTTGCGCACGATGTAGCCCGGCAGCGGCACCTGGCCGATGTCGGCGCCGCCGGAGCCGTTGATGATGCGGCGGCCCCAAACCATGTAGTTGCGGTTGTAGTTGTCGGCCTCCATGTCGGAGCGGAAGTAGTTGGCCTCCAGCTCGACGCTGTCGCTGGGCTTCCACTGCGCCGAGAACATGCCGCCGGTGCGCTTGCGCTCCTGCTCGAACAGGGCCGAGCCGATCAGCACCGGGAAGTACACGCCGACCAGGTCCGGATGGGCGATGCCCGCGGCGGTACCGGCGCCGATCTGCTCATAGCCCAGCAGCTCCTGGCCGTCGCGGCGCAGGTGGCGCTCTTCACTGAACGCCTGCACGGTCAGGCCGAAGGTGCCGTCGCTGTTCTTCCAGTTGCCCAGGACCGAGATCTGCGGGTCGGTCTTGCTGGGCTGGTCGGCGTACACGGCGCCGACCGAACCGAAGATGCTGAAGCCTTCCTCGAAGTTGAGCGGGTTGCGGGTCTGGATGTCGACGCTGCCGACCGCGCCACCCTCGACCAGCTTGGCTTCGGAGGACTTGCGCACGACGACCTTGTCGACCAGTTCGGCCGGCAGCAGCGAATAGCTGACGCTGCGGCCGACGGTGCCGGTCTGGTTGAGCACGAACCAGTCACCGGAGGCAATGTTGTGGCCGTCGACCAGGGTCTGGGTCAGGCTCGGGCTGGTGCCGCGCATGGAGACGCGGTCGTTCTCGTCGAAGGCGCCTTCGTTGGCACTGGCCGCGCTGATGTTGACGCCGGGAATGCGCGCCAGCGAGTCGGCGACGTTCTTGTCGGGCATCTTGCCGATGTCTTCGGACGTGATGACCTCGACGCGGGTGACATCATCGCGCTTGGTCTGGAGCGACTGCTCGATCGCGCCGCGGATACCCTTGACGACGACCGTGTCGAGGTCCTTGGCTTCCTGCGACGAGGCGGCGGCCGGTGCGGCCGTGTCCTGCGCCATTGCGGTGCCGGCAAAGCCGAGCGCCGCGACGATACTCACCGATAGCATTGACTTGCGAAGTTTCATTGCTCTCCCTCCCACGGGCTGTGTGCGACTCCGCGATGCCGATTCTTGCGTCGGCGTTACGGAGCCAGTTTTCTGGTCCGCGCCCGGCGTGTGCCGCGACACGGATCCGTTGTTCTGAAACTGCTGTTTCGTGCCTGCATCATTCGTCTGCCTGCTGCGACGAGTGCTCGAGGTACCAGCTGGCCGCGCCGATGACGCCCAGGCGCTCGTTGTCGATCAGCCGCACCGGCACGCGCTCGAGCGCGGCATGCATCACGCCCTTGTCGAGCAGGCGCGCATGGAACTGGCTTTGCGGCAGGAAGTCCTTCAGCCGCGGCAGGATGCCGCCGGCGATGAACACCGCCTTGGCGCTGCTGACGGTGATCAGGTCGCCGATCACGCTGCCCAGCAGGGCACAGAAGGTCATCACGGCCTCGCGTGCGGGGACGTCGCCCTGGCGCGCGGCCTCGGTGATCGCGGCCGGTGCGCGCAGGCTCGGCTCGATGCCGTCGATGGCGCAGATCGCCTCGTACAGGTGCACCAGGCCGGGACCGGAAACGAAGCGCTCGGTCGGCACATGCGTCTGGCCGCGCTGGCGCGCCCAGTCGAGCATCGCCGCTTCGCGGGCGTTGCCCGGAGCGAAAGCGGTGTGGCCGGCCTCGGTCGGCAGCACCACGGTGCCACCGCGGTGCGGGATGCGGATCGCCGCGCCCAGGCCGGTGCCAGGGCCTACCACCAGCACCGGACCGGCTGCGGCCTCGCTGACGCCCGGTGTGAGCAGCAGTGAGTCGCCCGGATCCATGCACTGCGCGGCATGCGCGGCAGCCTGGAAGTCGTTGATGTACTGCAGCTCGCTCAGGTGCAGCTCGCTGCGCAGCTGCGACAGCGAAATGCGCCAGGGCAAGTTGGAATTGATCACCGCGTCGTCGAGGACGACACCGGCGCTGGCGATGGCGACCCGGTCGATGCCGGCGCAGGCGCTGTTGCCGGCGATGAAGTCGGCCAGGATCGCGGCCAGGCTCGGGTAATCGGCGCAGACGTACTTGCGGTGCGCCAGGACCACCACGTGCGATTCGTCGGCGCCGCCGCCGCGGACCAGGCCGACGCGGGTGTGGGTGCCGCCAACGTCGGCAGCGATGAAGCGGGTATCGGGATGCACGAGCGTAGGCACGGCGCTCACCCGCGGACGGCGCGCATGGGCTGCGCGCTCACGAGAGGGCATGACTGGCTTGGCGTTTCCTTCGAATCCCACTGCATGTTCCCTCCGCTGGCGCCGGTTCCCCACCGGCACGGGCCGAATTTGGCTTGTCGCTGACAACGTTGTCAACAGAAAGTTACGAAATTGTCAGAAAGACCGGAATTGGGGCCCCGGCCAGGTCGATTCTTGCTGCATCGCAGCATGTTGCGGCCATCGGGCGGAGGCTGAAAGCCTTGTGGGAAAGGCCCTCTAGCGTGGCGCCACGAGTTGTGACAACGTTGGCCGACGGATGTCGCATGAGTCATCGTGCGACATTGACCGCATTCCTTGGGAGGGGAACCTTGAGCATGTCCACCACCACTGCCACCGGCTCGCGCAGCCATTACGGCTCGATCGCGATCATCGGCGCGCTGTTCTTCATCTTCGGCTTCGTCACCTGGCTCAACGGCCCGCTGATCTCGTTTGCCCGATTGGCCTTCGATGTCAGCGAGACATTGGCGTTCCTGATCCCGAGCGCGTTCTACATCTCGTACTTCTGCCTGGCGTTGCCGTCGTCGCTGATCCTCAAGAAGACCGGCATGAAGAAGGGCATGGCGCTGGGCCTGTTCCTGATGGCGGTGGGCGCGGCGGTGTTCGGCCAGTACACGACGGCACGTGTCTACGTCGGCGCGGTCGGTGGCATCTTCATCATCGGTGCCGGCCTGGCGGTCCTGCAGACCGCGGTCAACCCGTACATCAGCATCCTCGGGCCGATCGAGGGCGCGGCGCAGCGCATCGCGGTGATGGGCATCTGCAACAAGCTCGCCGGCTGGGCCGCACCGTTCGTGATCGGCACGCTGGTCATGCACGGCATGGGTGATGTCGCCAGTGCGGTTGCCGGCGCTGACGCGGCGACCAAGGAAACGGTGCTCAACGAATTCGCCGCGCGCATCCACGCGCCTTACATGGCGATGGCAGGCCTGCTCGCCCTGCTGGCGGTGGCGATCCTGTTCTCGCCGCTGCCGGAAGTGCGAGCCGAAGAGGTCAACTCGGAGGGCGATGCCGGCGAGAAAAAGAGCCTGTTCCAGTTCCCGCACGTGTGGCTGGGCGCGCTGTGCATCTTCGTCTACGTCGGCGTGGAAGTGATGGCCGGCGACGCCATCGGCACCTACGGCCAGGCCTTCGGCCTGCCGCTGGACGAAACCAAGTTCTTCACCGGCTTCACCCTGGGCGCGATGCTGCTGGGCTATGTGGTCGGCCTGATCCTGATCCCGCGCTTCATCTCGCAGGAGCGCTACCTGAGCATCTCCGCGGTGCTGGGCGTGCTGCTGGCGCTGGGCGCGTTCCTCACCAGCGGCTATGTGTCGGTGGGTTTCGTCGCCGCGCTGGGCTTCGCCAACGCGATGATGTGGCCGGCGATCTTCCCGCTGGCGATCCAGGGCCTGGGCCGACTGACCGAGAAGGGCTCGGCGCTGCTGATCATGGGCATCGCCGGCGGCGCGGTGATCCCGCAGCTGTTCGTGCACTTCAAGCAGCACTACGACTTCCAGCTGGTGTTCCTGCTGCTGGTGGTGCCGTGCTACCTGTACATCCTGTACTTCGCGCTGCGCGGTCACAGCGTTGGCCATGCCCCGGCAGTGGTCAACGGCGCGGCAGCATCGCAGCACGGCTGATGCAGGTACGTGCGATCACGTGCGACCAGCCCGGACGCCACCGCATGGGTTCGCGGCAACGCGAACCCCTTCAAGGCAATCTGCGCCAGCGCGATTCCCATCACTGGCGCTGGTGGTTAGGCTAGTCGTCTTTACGCCGCGTCACACGACGCGGCGGTTCCACCGGCGACAATTCCGCCGGAACCACGCGAGGCTTCGGTGCGCAGACCCACGATAAAAGACGTTGCAGAGCGCGCCGAGGTGTCGCTCAAGACCGTCTCGCGCGTCATCAACGACGAACCCAGCGTGCAGGCGAGCACCCGTGCCCGTGTGCAGCGGGCCATCGACGACCTGGGCTACCAGCCCGACCCGTCGGCGCGGAGCCTGCGCAGCGCGCAGAACTATGCGCTCGGACTGGTCTACGACAATCCCAATCCCTATTACGTCATCGCGGTGCAGAACGGCGTGCTGTCGGTCTGCCGCGAAACCGGCTACGGCCTGCAGATCCATCCCTGCGACTCGTCCTCGCCCAACCTCGCCAGCGAGCTGATCGACCTGGTCCGGCATTCGCGCCTGGCCGGGCTGGTGCTGGCGCCGCCGATGTCGGAGCGCAACGAGCTGGTGACCGAGCTGGTCGCCCACGGCGTGCGCCTGGTCCGCATCGTCTCGGCGGCCGCCGACCCGCAGGACGGCAGCGCCTGCATCTACGTCGACGACAAGGATGCGGCCTACGAGATCACCGAACACCTGATCCAGCTCGGACACAGCCGCATCGGTTTCCTCTGGGGCGGCAAGTCGCACGGCTCGTCCTGGGAACGCTACAAGGGCTACGAAGACGCGCTGCACGAGTACGGCTTCACCCTCGATCCGGAGCTGGTGGTCGAGGGCGATTACTCTTTCGACGACGGCTTCCGCGGCGCCCGCCGCCTGTTTGCGCTGGCCGACCGGCCGACGGCGATCTTCGGCAGCAACGACGAGATCGCCGCCGGCGTGCTGGCCGCGGCCAAGTCCAGCGGCATGAACGTGCCGTACGACCTGTCGATCGCCGGTTTCGAGGACAGCCCGTTCTCCAAGCAGAGCTGGCCGGCGCTGACCACGGCCAAGCAGGCCACGCAGGAGATCGCCCGCCACGCCGCGCACCGCCTGCTGCAGGAAATCCGCGAGCACGCCCCGAGCCGGCCGCTGCCCAACGAGGGCTTCAGCCCCGAGCTGGTGGTGCGCGGTTCGACCGCGCCGCCGCGACCGAAGGGCTGAGACAGCCCGGCGGACACGCGGCCCAGCACGGCCAAGTCATCCCGTTGGTCCGTCATCGGCGTCGGCCGCGGTCATCCCGGCGGACGCCGGGATCCAGGCCCGCAACACATCAGCCACATCACCGTCATCCCGGCGAACGCCGGGATCCATTTGCCCTTGCTCGCGCGCGATGCCAGAGGCAAGAGCAACGTCGCTGGGTCCCCGCCTTCGCGGGGATGACGGGTTTCTTGCGGGGGATGACGGGCAGTAACAGCGTCGGCCATCACCTGCCTTTATCGCGCCATCGCGCAGGCTGCTGCGGCCACGATTCCTCGCCCGAGGGGAGCTTCGCATGTCGGCCCTTCCCACTGCCCCGCCGGCGCCCGATGCCTTGAAGGATCCGGCGCTGGTTCCGCTGTTCGAACAAGACCGCACCCTGGTCAAACTCGGCCGCGGCATCCGCGTGCTCAAGGCCATCGACTGGCCGATGGAGCTGGAGGATCGCTTCCTCGCTGGCTGGCGCGCCGGTCGCCCCGAATTGCCGGAACCGCCCACGCAGCCGCACGCGATGGAAGCGGAGATCGAAGGCTTCGACGACCTGCTCGGCCGCATCGACCGTGGCCACCCGCTCGGCATGTGGCTGTACAAGTCGGCGTGGAGCTATCGCGTCGCCGCGCAGATGCTCGGCGCCATCGGCACGCCCGAATACACCCGCTGCTCGGCGCTGCTCTACGGCCGGCCCGACCATCTCTATCCAAGCCAGGAATCGACCAACGCCGACGTCGCCAGGGAGTTGCTGCGCGTCACCGACGAGCTGATCAACGACCGCCTGCTGCCGGAAATACCTGTGGACATCGAGGCGCCCGAGTTCGCCCGCCGCCTGCGCGAGCGCATCGATCCGTTCTTCAGCCACGACAAGGTCGAGGTCGTGCTGGACCCGAACCTGGCATCCAAGGCCACCGCCGGCAGCAAGCGGGTGACGCTGCGGGCCACGGCGATGTTCTCCGAGCGCGACCTGGAGCAGTTGATCCAGCACGAAGCGTTCATCCACACGCTTACCGCCCTCAACGGCAAGCACCAGCCCTACCTGACGTCGCTGGGATGCGGCGCGCCGCGAACCACCCGTGCCCAGGAAGGGCTGGCGACGTTCTCGGAGATCATCACCGGCGCGATCGACATCGCCCGCCTGCGCCGGGTCGCGCTGCGCGTGGTCATGGTCGAACAGGCACTCAAGGGCGCCGATTTCATCGAGGTCTTCCGCGGCTTCCTGGATGCCGGGCAGAGCGAGGTCGAGAGTTACCGCAGCGCGGCGCGCATCTTCCGCGGCGGCAACGTCCGCGGCCTGATCTGCTTCACCAAGGACGGTGCCTACCTGGAAGGCGTGCTGCGGATCTACGCCTTCATCTGCAAGGCCCTGCACGAGGGTCGCGGTGAACTGCTGCCGCTGCTGTTCTGCGGACGGGTGACGGTCGCCGACACGGTGGTGCTGGAGCCTTACCGCAATAACGGCCTGATCGTGCCGCCGCGCTACGTGCCACCGTGGGCACGCGACCCGCAGCGGGTGCTGTCGGTAATGGCCTTCTCGACGGTGGTGCAGCGCCTGCGCCTGGAGAACCTGACGCTGCAGCGCTTCGTCGACGCCGAAGCCGAAACCGTCGAGTCGTCCGGCATCGGCGATTAGCCTGCGGCCGGGGACATTGGCCTGGCCACGTTGGCCTGAGCGCGACCTGCCCGGCGTTTACGTCTGGGCCGGCTGGCTCTGCAACTCCCCCGATGCGGAGGTACGCCAACGGAAACGGCACCGATGGAGGGTGCCGGCCACATAGAGGTCCGCCCGGCTACCCGGCCCCGAGGCGGAAGGGCGCTTCAGGTCGGGATTTCCAAACTGCGGGTGACCACTCCGGTTACGTCCATGCGTGCAGGCATGCCCTGACATCGGACCTTCGCGCTCGCGGCGAGCCACGGAGACTCCAACATGAAATCCAACTTCGTACCGGCCCTGTATCTGGTCGCCTTCGCGTGCGCGTCGGTGTTTTCGGCCGCCTTCGCGCAGGACCTTGCCACGACAGCAAGCAAGAACGTCAAGGTCCTGCTCGACAACGAGAAGGTGCGCGTGCTGGAACTGAACATGCCACCCGGCGCCAGCACCGGTGTGCATTCGCACGGCGACCACGTCGTCTATTTCGTCACCGGCGGCACGGCGACGCAGGTCAGCAATGGCGAAACCAAGACCATGACCCGCAAGCCCGGCGAAGCGGCCTGGAGCGGCCCGGTCACGCACGACACCACCAACTCCGGCAAGACCGCGGTCAAGACGGTGGTGATCGAGCTCAAATAGCGTTTGCTGCAACGGCTTCGGAAAGCAGGAAGGGAGCCCATGGCTCCCTTCCGTGCTTTTGATCCGCCGGTAGCACTCAGCGCGTCGATTCCAACGGCGGTTTCTGCCAGCTGTGGTCGATCACCGACGGTGCCGGGCTGTAGTTGCGCAGGATCGCGTAGAAGGGGCCGTTCGGCGCCGGCAGCCAGTTGGCCTCCTTGTCCTTGCCGGGCGAGGCGTGCTGCAGGTACAGCGTCAGGCCGCCATCGGCATCACGCTTGAGCCTGGGCAGCATCGGCGAGTTGATCAGGTAGCGGTTGATCGGGTTGTCCACCAGCAGCTTGCTCTTGCCGTCGTACATGGTGATCGACCAGAACGCATTGGTCGGCGGCAGGCCATCCTTGCCGAAATGCAGCGTGTAGTCGTGCCTGGAGGCATCGAGCGGCGTACCCTTGGCATCGACGAAGTAGCTCAGGTAATCGGCTTCCGAGCCGGAGTTGCCATAGATGCCGAGCTTGGCGCCGGCGAAGCGGTAGAGGCTATTGCCCTTGAGGAAGTCGCGGGTGCCGAACAGGTCGGCGCTGAACACCTGCGCGGTATTGATCTTCGTGGCGGTGAATTCCTGCAGGTCCTTGTCGGCATCGGCGATGCCGTCGAGGAGGGCCTGTCGCGTCTGCGGCGACAATGACGCTTCGTCGAACGGTTTGTCCGGGCCGATGCCGATTGTTTCGAACCGCTTGCGCAGTTCGGCGTCAGCCGGGTTGGCCGGCATGAACTGCAGCAGGAAACTGAGGTAGCCGAAGAAGCCCAGGTTGTTGGCCTTCGTGGCGTCATACGCCGGGAAGTCGATCTTCGCCGCCGGCGCCGGTGCCGGCGTGCCGAGGAACTGGCTGAGCGGCTGGGCCTTGTACTGGGCCTGCAACTTCTTGACGTTGGCCAGGTCGTCGGGCGCGAACAGCTGCGTGCGGAAAAGGCCGTAGGCGAACTGCGTCTCGGCCTGGAAGACCTTGTCGATGCCCTTGGGTATCTCACCCTTCCAGTCGGGACCGGCGACCAGGTACTTGCCGGCCTTGCCGTGCGTCAGCGCCTTGTTGATGTAGGCGAAGTTGTAGGTGTACATGTCGATCAGCTGGACCGAGAAATAGCGTTTCTCGCCCAGCGCCGGGATCGTGATCACCACCGGTTCGGCGCGCAGGTCCAGCCACAGGAACGAGTACGGCGTGTCCGAGTTCGGCGTGATGATCGCCGTGTCCTTGGGGGTTGCGACGCTGGCGGCGCTTCCGATCTGGTTGAACGGCGCGTGGAAGTCGGGACCGTTGCTGTCGATCGCCTGCGCGTACATCGACTTGTAGCTTTCCACGATCGGGAAGCCCCAGGTGTAGGCATCCTTGGCGAGGGCGCGGGCTTCGGCCACCTGGTTGTCCTGGCCCGCGGCTGGCGGCTGGTCCGTGGTGGTTGCTGCGGGTGGTGTTTCGGGTTTGCAGGCGGGGAGTGCCAGCGACAGGGCGACTGCGGCGAGCAGTGCGGGCAGATGGATGCCCGACAAGGAATGTTTCATGGCACGGCCCCACGCATGGATGTGGGGCGATGCTAGGACGGGCGCTGTGTGCGCCCCCTTCACACCTGTCTTGTAGGAGCGAGCTTGCTCGCGATCATGCGTTGCCGCCGCGGAAAGGCGATCGCGAGCAAGCTCGCTCCTACAGGACCTCAGGCGCGCAGCAGGGTCGCGGCGCGCGCCAGTGCTTCGATCGCGCCCCATTCCTCTGCGGCCACCAGGCGCGAGGGCGTGATCCACGAACCACCGACGCAGGCGACATTCGGCGTGGCCAGGTAGTCGCGGGCGTTGTGCGCGCCGATGCCGCCGGTTGCGCAGAAGCGGATCTCCGGCAGCGGGCCGTGCAGCGAGCGCAGAGCCGAAGCGCCGCCTGCGGCCTCGGCCGGGAAGAACTTCTGGAAGATGAAGCCGTGCTCGGACAGCGTCATCGCCTCGCTGGCGGTGGCCGCGCCGGGCAGCCACGGCAACGGCGAATCCTTGGCCGCGGCGATCAGGTCGGGCGTCGAGCCGGGCGAAACCGCGAAGCGAGCACCCGCCTGTTGCGCATCGAGCAGGTCCTGCGGCTTGCGCACCGTGCCGACACCGACGATCGCGCCCTCGACTTCGTTGGCAATCGCGCGTACTGCATCGAGTGCCGCGCGCGTGCGCAGCGTGATCTCGATCGCGGGGATTCCGCCGGCGACCAGCGCGCGCGCCATCGACACGGCGTGGCGGGCGTCCTCGATCACCACCACCGGCATCACCGGGGCTACGTGCAGTACGGATTCAAGCAGGCTCATCAATGAGTTCTCCAGATATCAAGTCATCGTCATTCCCGCGAAGGCGGGAACCCAGTGTCTTTGCCGCTGCCGGGAACGCCGCTGGGTCCCCGCCTTCGCGGGGATGACGGCTATCCAAGCACTCACGCAACGCCGAAGATCCCGCCACCCAGGTCGGCCGTCGCCGCCGCATTGCGGAACACCGCAAACAGCTCGCGCCCCATGCCGACATGGCTGGCCGACAGATCGGCGCTCGCATGCTCGCGCAGCTTCCATTCGTCCGCCGCCACGAGGACTTCAAGCTTGCCGCTGCGCGCATCGACGCGGACCACGTCGCCATCGCGCAGGCGCCCGATGTCGCCACCGCAAGCAGCCTCCGGGCTGACATGGATGGCCGCCGGCACCTGGCCGGAAGCACCGGACATGCGCCCGTCCGTCACCAGCGCGACGCGATGGCCGCGCTTCTGCAGCACGGCCAGCGTCGGCGTGAGCTGGTGCAGCTCCGGCATGCCGTTGGCGCGCGGTCCCTGGAAGCGCACGACCACGACCACGTCGCGGTCGAGTTCACCGCGCTCGAATGCGTGCTTGACCTGCCCCTGTTCGGAGAACACACGGCACGGGGCCTCGATCACCCAGCGATCCTCCGGCACCGCCGAAACCTTGATCGCGGCGGTACCGAGCGGGCCGTGCAGCACGCGCAGTCCGCCGTCGGCACGGAACGGGTCGGCGACCGGACGCAGGACCGTGGGATCGCCGCTGTGTCCGGTCGCCGGCACGTACTCGACCTGCTGCTCCGCTGCCAGCCTGGCCTCGACGCGATACCGCGCCAGGCCGGGGCCGGCGACGGTCTCGACGTCGCCGTGCGCGAGTCCGGCATCGAGCAGTTCGCCGATCAGGAAGGCGAGCCCGCCTGCAGCGTGGAAATGGTTCACGTCGGCGCTGCCGTTGGGATACACGCGCGCCAGCAGCGGCACCACCGACGACAGTGCATCGAAGTCTTCCAGGCGCAGCTCGATGCCGGCCGCGGCGGCAATGGCGATGAGGTGCAGCAGGTGGTTGGTCGAGCCGCCGGTCGCGTGCAGGCCGACGACGCCGTTGACGATGGCGCGCTCGTCGATGATGCGGCCGACCGGGCGGTAGTCGTCGCCGAGCGCGGTGATCTCCGCGGCGCGGCGCGCGGCCTGCGCGGTCAGCGCATCGCGCAGCGGGTTGTCCGGGTTGATGAAGCTCGCGCCGGGCAGGTGCAGACCCATCAGCTCCATCAGCATCTGGTTGGAGTTGGCGGTGCCATAGAAGGTGCATGTGCCGGCGCCGTGGTAGCTCTGCGCTTCGGCTTCGAGCAGTTCCTCGCGCGTGGCTTCGCCGACGGCATAGCGCTGGCGCACGCGCGACTTCTCGTCGTTGGGCAGGCCCGAGGTCATCGGACCGGCCGGGACGAAGATCGCCGGCAGGTGGCCGAAGCTCAATGCGCCGATCAGCAGGCCCGGCACGATCTTGTCGCACACGCCCAGGTACAGCGCGGCGTCGAACATGTCGTGCGAGAGCGACACCGCGGTCGACAGCGCGATGACTTCGCGCGAGAACAGCGACAGCTCCATGCCGGCGCGGCCCTGGGTGACGCCGTCGCACATCGCCGGCACGCCACCGGCAACCTGCGCCGTGGCGCCGACGCTGCGCGCGGCCTGCTTGAGCAGGAACGGAAAACGCTCCAGCGGCTGGTGCGCCGAGAGCATGTCGTTGTAGGCGTTGACGATGCCAAGGTTCGGCGCCTGGCCGCTGCGCAGCGCGGCCTTGTCGCTGGGCGAGCAGGCGGCGAAACCGTGGGCGAGGTTGCCGCACGACAACGTCGCGCGATGCGGCCCGCGTCCGGCGGCGGCGTCGATGCGCGCCAGGTAGGCGGCGCGACGATCGCGGCTGCGCTCGACGATGCGTTGGGTGACTTCGGCTACTACGGGATGGAGGGCAGACATGAACTTCGGTTCCTGGTGATCGGTCCCCTCCCCCGCCTGCGGGGGAGGGTTAGGGTGGGGGCGAACGAAGCGGTTGCCTCCGTGCTTCGATCCGCGTGATCGTTGCCGCCGCCCCCATCCCGGCCTTCCCCCGCAAGCGGGGGGAAGGAGCAGTGCTCAAGGGCTCCAGAACAACATCGGCACCACCGGCGCACCGGACAGCACCGAGCGGATCGGCAGCTTCGAACGCGGATCGCGCGCAGCGTCATCGAGCACGCCACGCTTCTTCGCGCCTTCGATATGCAGGTACAACGACGGCGCAGTGAAGATCGCGCTCAGCGTCAACGTGATCCGCGGCTCCGGCGCCGAGGCGCTGCGAACCGCCAGCACCGGCGCTCGGCCGCTGGGCTGCAGGCCGATGTCGCGTCGCTCCAGATCCGGAAACAGCGATGCGACATGGCCGTCCTCGCCCATGCCGAGCACAACCACGTCGAGCGGCAGCGCTTCGTTGGCGACCTGCGTCAGCACCGGCAACAGCGCCGCTTCCGGCGTCGCGGTCGGGCGTCGCAATGGCAGCAGTTGCGCCTGCGCGGCGGCGCCCTGGAGCAGCGTCTCGCGCAGCAGGCGCTCGTTGGAGCGCGGGTGGTCGGGCGCGACCCAGCGGTCGTCGACGGGCACCACGGTGACGTGCGCCCAGTCCAGCGTCTGCTTCGACAGCTCGGTCAGGAAGGCGCGCGGCGTGGTTCCGCCCGATACCGCCAGGCGGGCATAGCCGCGTCGGGCAATGGCCCCGCGCAGGTCGGCGGCGACCGCCCTGGCCAGTGCCACGGCGAGGTCGGCACGGTCATCGAAGCGATGTTCGCGCAGCGGCAAGGGATCCGGGGTCAGCACGGTGAGTCGCTCCGCATGGATTCGTTGAGCCTGCGCGCCAGCGGGCGGAGCGGCTTGAACAGAGTCAGACAGCGTCTTCATGCCATGTCCTTCCGTCGCGCTCGATCAGCGCAACCGCGGCGCTCGGGCCCCAGCTGCCGGCGGTATAGGTCTTGGGCGCGTCGGCGCTGGCTTCCCAGGCGGCGCGGATCGGATCGATCCAGGCCCACGCCGCTTCGACCTCGTCGCGACGCATGAACAGCATCGGGTTGCCGCGCACCACGTCCATCAGCAGGCGTTCGTAGGCTTCCGGCTGGCGGCCGCCGAAGGTCTCGGCGAAGCTCAGGTCCATCGGCACGCGACGCAGGCGCAGGCCGCCCGGGCCGGGCACCTTGTTCATCAGCCACAGCTTCACGCCCTCGTCGGGCTGCAGGCGGATGACCAGCTGGTTCGGGTAGATCGGTTCGGCCAGCTCGCCGAAGATCGAGTGCGGCACCTGGCGGAAGGTGACCACGATTTCCGACATGCGGTCGGCCAGGCGCTTGCCGGTGCGCAGGTAGAACGGCACGCCGGCCCAGCGCCAGTTGCGCACTTCGGCCTTGAGCGCGACGAAGGTTTCGGTGCGCGAATCGTTGCGGCCCAGCTCTTCGAGGTAACCCGGTACCGGGCGGCCTTCGACGGCGCCGGCGCGGTACTGGCCGCGCACGGTCTGCTGCGCGGTCGCACCATTCTCGATGGGGCGCAGCGCGCGCAGCACCTTGAGCTTCTCGTCGCGGATCGCATCGGCGGAGAGCGACGACGGCGGTTCCATCGCCACCAGGCACAGCAGCTGCAGGATGTGGTTCTGGACCATGTCGCGCAGCGCGCCCGACTTGTCGTAGTAGCTGGCGCGGCGCTCCAGGCCGACAGTCTCGGCCACGGTGATCTGCACGTGGTCGATGTGCTCGGCCTTCCACAACGGCTCGAACAGGGCATTGCCGAATCGCAGCGCGATCAGGTTCTGCACCGTCTCCTTGCCGAGGTAGTGGTCGATTCGATAGATCTGCGATTCGTCGAAGACCTTGCCCAGCGCGTCATTGATTGCCACCGCGCTTTCGCGGTCGTGGCCGATCGGCTTTTCCACCACCACGCGGGTGTTGGCGCCGGTCAGGCCATGCGCCTGCAGGCGGGCGCCGACGCTGCCGAACAGGTCCGGGCCGACGGCGAGGTAGAACACGCGGACCCGCGACTCGTCGGACAACTCGCCCGCCAGCTCCGCCCAGCCGGTGTCGGCGCTGAGGTCGATGCGGCGGTAGCCGAGCATCTCCAGGAACGGTTCCAGTGCCGCCGGCGAACGCGGGTCGTCGGCGAGGGTCTTCTGCAAGGCCTCGCGGACGCGATCGCGGTAGGCCTCGTCGCCGAGGGTGTCGCGGGCCAGGCCGAAGATCCGGGTCCCGGCGACGATCTGGCCGTCGACGTAGCGATGGAACAGGGCCGGCAGCAGCTTGCGCAGGGCCAGGTCGCCCGTGCCACCGAAGATGATCAGATCGAAGGGCGCCATCGGCGCGATGGAGGGGCTCACGGGACGCTCCGCGCGGAGGGGGTGGGGGTTACGGATGAGAACCAGACCAGAACCATACCAGTGACGATACCAGTCAAATACCAGGTCCGCAAACCCCCGACTTTAGTCGAGTCCTGAATACGTATTCGGGGCAGGTTGCCGTCATTGGTATCTCACTGGTATCGTTTGCCGATGCAGGACTATCTCGTCAACGAGTTCAGCCGCCAGGCCGATGCGCGACGCGCGCCGGCCTACCAGCACCTGCGCCGGACCCTCCAGCACGCCATCGAGAATGGCGAACTGACCGCCGGCCAGGCCCTGCCCAGCGAGCGGGAGCTGAGCAAGCTGCTCGACCTGTCGCGGGTCACCGTGCGCAAGGCCATCGCCGGCCTGGTCGGCGATGGCCTGCTGATGCAGCGCCAGGGCGCCGGCACTTTCGTGGCCGAGCGCATCGTCAAATCCTTCTCCAAGCTCACCAGCTTCACCGACGACCTGCGCGCGCGCGGCCTGGATCCGACCTCGCGCTTCCTCGAGCGCAGCGTCGGCGAAGTCACGCCGGACGAGGCGATGGCGCTGAACCTGTCGCCCGGTGCCCAGGTCGTGCGCTACTACCGCCTGCGCATCGCCGACGACATCGTGCTGGCACTCGAGCGCACCGTCGTTCCGCAATCGGTGCTGGCCGACCCGGGCCTGGTCGAGAACTCGCTGTACGAGGCCTTCACCAAGCTCGGCCTGCGCCCGACCCGCGCGCTCCAGCGTCTGCGCGCGATCGCGTTCGACGCCGAGCAGGCGCGCCTGATGAACCTGGCCGAGGGCAGCCCCGGTCTTTTCATCGAGCGCCGCACCTTCCTCGACGACGGCCGCGTCGTCGAATACACGCGTTCGTTCTACCGCGGCGATGCTTACGATTTCGTTGCCGAGCTGCAGAGCGAATGAGCGCTGGCGACCCTTCATCACTCTCCGCGCCCCGCTCCGTCATTCCCGCGAAGGCGGGAATCCATGGACGTGGCTTTCAACTGACCGTCGACATTGCCCGCCAGGCGACGTCCTTGGATTCCCGCCTGCGCGGGAATGACGGGCAATCTCCATGTCAGGACTCCCCATGATCGCCCCTACCGCGACCAAGATGTACGCCGAAGCGCAGCAGACCGCCGACGTCGTTGCCGGCCAGTTCGCCGCCAATGCCGGCATCATCGACGCACTTGTCGCTCGCCTCCGCAAGGACCCGCCGGCCTTCATCGTCACCTGCGCGCGCGGCAGCTCCGACCACGCGGCGACCTATGGCAAGTACCTGTTCGAGACCACCCTCGGCCTGATCACCGCTTCCGCCTCGCCGTCGGTCGGTTCGGTCTACGCAGTGCAGCCGCACATGCAGGGCGCGCTGTTCGTGGCGATCTCGCAGTCGGGCAAGAGCCCGGACCTGGTCCGCAATGCCGAGATCGCCAAGGCCGCCGGCGCCCTCGTCGTGGCCCTGGTCAATGTCGAGGACTCGCCGCTGGCGAAGATCGCCGACACCGTGATCCCGCTGCGCGCCGGCCCGGAGAACAGCGTCGCCGCGACCAAGAGCTACCTGTGCTCGCTGGCCGCGCTGTTGCAGCTGGCCGCGCGCTGGAGCGGCGATGCCGCCCTGCTCAAGGCCACCGACGAACTGCCGGCCGCTCTTCGCGCCGCCTGGGCGCAGGACTGGTCGCCGCTGGTCGAAGGCCTGAAGGATGCGCACAACCTGTTCGTGGTCGGTCGCGGCCTCGGCCTCGGCGCGGCCCAGGAAGCGGCGCTGAAGTTCAAGGAAACCTGCGGCCTGCACGCCGAGGCATTCTCCTCGGCCGAGGTCAAGCACGGCCCGATGGCGATCGTCGGCCCCGGCTTCCCGGTGCTGGCCTTTGCCCAGGACGACGACACCGGCGCCGGCACCGTGGCGGTGGTGGAAGAGTTCCACAAGCGCGGTGCGCCGGTCTGGCTGGCGCGCCCGGGCGCCCACCGTGACGACGCGCTGCCGATGCCGGCCTCGCCGCATCCGGCCTGCACGCCGTTGCTGGCGGTGCAGAGCTTCTACAAGGCGGTCAATGCATTGGCGGTAGCGCGCGGGCACAACCCCGACGTGCCGCCGCATCTGAACAAGGTTACCGAGACTGTCTGATGTTCTTCGCCTGCGACGTGCTCGCTTCGGCTGCCCTCACCCCGGCCCTCTCCCACCAGCGGGAGAGGGGGAAAAGCCCATGACCACCATCGCCTTCCACAACGGCCACATCCTCACCGACCACGGCTTCGAGTCCAATGTCTGCGTGCTCGCGGAAGACGGCCACATCGTTGCCGTGCTGCCGGGCCAGGCGCCAAAGGATGCAAGCGTCGTGGATCTCGCCGGCGGTTACCTGGTGCCCGGTTTCATCGACACCCAGGTCAACGGGGGCGGCGACGTGCTGTTCAACGACGAGCCGACGGTGGCCGGTTTGCGCACGATCGCTGCGGCGCACCGCAAGTTCGGCACCACCGGCATGATGCCGACGCTGATCAGCGACGACACCGAGGTGATGGCACGCGCCATCGCGGCCAGCCGCGAGGCGATCGCGCAGGGCGTGCCGGGCATCCTCGGCATCCACCTGGAGGGCCCCTACCTCAACGCCGCCCGCAAGGGCGTGCACGACCCTGCCAAGTTCCACACCCCGGGCCAGGACGAACTCGACCTGGTCGCCTCGCTCGGCAACGGCCGCACGATGCTGACGCTGGCGCCAGAGCGCTTCTCCGCCGAGACGCTGCGCGAGCTCGCCGCGCGCGGCGTGATCGTCTGCGCTGGGCACACCGCGGCCAACTACGAGCAACTGCGCGACGGTTTTGCCGCCGGCATCCGCGGGGTCACCCACCTGTTCAACGCGATGACGCCGATGAACAGTCGCGAGCCCGGCGGTGTCGGCGCCGCGCTGGAGAATCCCGACGCCTGGTGCGGCCTGATCGTCGACGGCTACCACGTCCACGACGCGAGCCTGCGCGTGGCGATCGCGGCGCGTCCGCCCGGCAAGATGATGCTGGTCACCGACGCGATGCCGCCGGTGGGCGGCGAGCGCGAGGACTTCGAGCTGTACGGCGTGACCATGACCTGCCGCGACGGCCAGTGCACCACCGCCGACGGCACCCTCGCCGGCTCGGCGCTGGACATGGCCGGCGCGGTCCGCAACACCGTGCAACGGCTCGGCCTGCCGCTGGCCGAAGCCTGCCGCATGGCCTCGACCTACCCGGCGGAGTTCCTCGGCCTGGGTGGCGAACTGGGCCGGATCGCCCCGGGTTTCCGCGCCGACCTCGTCCTGCTGGACCACGACCTGCAGGTGCAGGGCACCTGGATCAACGGCCAGGCCCCGTAGGAGCGAGCTTGCTCGCGACCGGCCTCGCCGGCGCCGATGCGCCTGTCGCGAGCAAGCTCGCTCCTACAACCGCGCGGTAACTGAACGGGGCTCGCTCATGGGCCGCGGGTCGCCGCCATGCCCCACACCCGGCTCAGACTGGTCTGACTGCTACAATTCCGAGTCTTTGCTCGGACTTTTGCGTCGCGACCACCCGTCGCGAGGCATGGTTACGGGCGTCCGCAGCCACCCCCGCGCCCCCCGGCGCGCCGGAGCCACGCATGACCAGCACCGCCGAACTCAGCTCGCCGTCCTCGGCGAATACCGCGCTTACCAATTCGGTGCTCGATACCGACTACTCGCTCGAGCACAAGTACAGCCGCGAACAGGGCCGCATCTATCTCAGCGGCGTCCAGGCGCTGGTCCGACTGCCGCTGATGCAGCGCCTGCGCGACCAGGCTGCCGGACTCGACACCGCGGGCTTCATCTCCGGCTACCGCGGCAGCCCGCTGGGCGGCTTCGACCTGGAGCTGTGGCGCGCGCGCAAGCACCTGGAAGCGGCCGGCGTGAAGTTCACTCCGGGCCTCAACGAGGACCTCGGCGCGACCATGGTCTGGGGCACGCAGCAGACCAACCTGTTCCCGGGCGCCAAGGTCGAAGGCGTCTACGGCATGTGGTACGGCAAGGGCCCGGGCGTGGACCGCACCGGCGACGTGTTCAAGCACGCCAATGCCGCCGGCACCTCGAAGTTCGGTGGCGTGCTCGCGCTCGCCGCCGACGACCACGCCTGTCGCTCCTCGACGCTGCCGCACGGCTCGGAAGACGAGTTCGTCAGCGCGATGATGCCGATCCTCAACCCGGCCGGCGTCCAGGACATCCTCGACATGGGCGTGCTGGGTTGGGCGATGTCGCGCTACACCGGCCGCTGGGTCGGCTTCAAGACGATCGCCGAGACGGTCGAGTCGTCGGCGTCCATCGACGTCAACCCGCTGGCGATGCAGATCGTCATGCCGGACGACTTCGAGATGCCGGTCGGCGGCCTCAACATCCGCTGGCCCGACCCGCCGATGGACCAGGAAATGCGCCTGCACCGCTATGCGGTCAAGGCCGCGCAGGCTTTCGCCCGCGCCAACGGCATCGACCGCACCGTGATCGATTCGCCGCGCGCGCGCCTGGGCATCGTCACCACCGGCAAGTCCTACCTCGACGTGCTGCAGGCGCTGGAATACCTGGGCCTGGACGAGAACGCCTGCGGCGAGCTGGGCATCCGCGTCTACAAGGTCGGCATGACCTGGCCGCTGGAGCCGGTCGGCATCACCCGCTTCGCGCAGGGACTTGAGGACATCGTCGTCGTCGAGGAAAAGCGCGCCTTCATCGAGCGCCAGATGAAGGAGTACATGTACAACTGGAGCGGCCAGCGTCCGTCGATCGTCGGCAAGTACGACGAACAGGGCGAGTGGATCCTGCCGTCCACGGGCGAGCTGACCCCGGCGACGATCGCCGGCGTGATCGGCCGCCGCATCCAGAAGTTCCATAACAGCGAGCACATCGAGAACGTGCTGCGCTGGATGGCCGAGAAGGAATCCGAGCTGGCCCTGCCGCGCGCGCAGTTCCCGCGCGTGCCGCACTACTGCTCCGGCTGCCCGCACAACACCTCCACCGTCGTGCCGGAAGGCTCGCGTGCGCTCGGCGGCATCGGTTGCCATTACATGGTCACCTGGATGGACCGCAGCACCGACACCTTCACCCACATGGGCGGCGAAGGTGTGACGTGGTCGGGGCAGGCGGCGTTCACGCAAACGCAGCATGTCTTCCAGAACCTCGGCGACGGCACCTACTTCCACTCCGGCTCGCTGGCGATCCGCCAGTCGGTCGCGACCGGCGTCAACATCACCTACAAGATCCTCTACAACGATGCGGTCGCGATGACCGGCGGCCAGCCGGTCGACGGCACCCTGTCGGTGCCGCAGATCGCCCACCAGGTGCGCTCGGAAGGCGTGCAGACGATCGTGCTGGTGTCGGACGACATCGGCAAGTGGAACAAGCGCGAGATCTTCCCGTCGGACGTCGAGTTCTTCGATCGCAAGGAACTGGACAACGTGCAGAAGCGCCTGCGCGAAGTGAAGGGCACCAGTGTCCTGATCTACGACCAGACCTGCGCCACCGAGAAGCGCCGCCGTCGCAAGCGCGGCAAGATGGTCGATCCTCAGAAGCGCGTGATGGTCAACTCGCTGGTCTGCGAAGGCTGTGGCGACTGCGGCAAGAAGTCGTTCTGCGTGTCGGTGCTGCCGAAGGAAACCGAGTTCGGCCGCAAGCGCGAGATCGACCAGTCCAACTGCAACAAGGACTACTCCTGCGTCAACGGCTTCTGCCCGAGCTTCGTGACGGTGGAAGGCGGTGGCCTGCGCAAGAAGAAGAGCTCGGGTGCCAAGGATCGCTTGAGCGACCTGCCGCTGCCGCAGCTGCCGTCGCTCGACCAGCCCTGGAACATCCTGATCACCGGCGTCGGCGGCACCGGCGTGGTGACGATCGGCGCGCTGCTCGGCATGGCCGGCCACCTCGAGGGCAAGGGCGCCAGCGTGCTCGACCAGACCGGCCTGGCGCAGAAGGGCGGCGCGGTCACCACCCACATCCGCATCGCCCGCACCCCGGCCGACATCCATGCCGTGCGCATCGCCGCCGGCGAGGCCGACCTGGTGCTGGGCTGCGACATGGTCGTGGTCAACGACTACTGGGCGCTGTCGAAGGTGCGTTCGGGCCGCAGCTCGGTCGTGCTCAACAGCTACGAGGCGATGCCGGGTACCTTCACCACGCGTCCGGACATGCAGTTCCCGGCGACCGACATCATCGCCGCGATCAAGGTCGCGCTCGGTGGCAAGGACCCGCATGTTGTCGACGCCACCCAACTGGCCACCGCGCTGATGGGCGATGCGATCGCGTCGAACCTCTTCATCCTCGGCTACGCCTGGCAGCAGGGCCTGGTGCCGCTGTCGCTGGATTCGATCATGCGTGCGGTCGAGCTCAACGGCGCCGCGATCGAGATGAACAAGACCGCGTTCGCCTGGGGCCGCCTGGCCGTGATCGATCCGCAGGCCGTGGCCGAGTCGGCTGGCCTGGTGCGCAACGCCCAGACCGCTGCCGAATCGACCCCGCACGAGCTGCCGATGCTGTCGCCGGGTGCGTGGGAAGGCAACGAGTGGGGCGCGACCAGCGCGCCGCGCACGACCCGCAAGGAAGACGAGCTGCGCCACGTTCCTGCGCATGGCGGCGACAACGTCGCGTTCCTGCCGCTCGACGATGCGCGTCTGTCGCGTTCGCTCGACGAGGTCATCTCGCGCCGCGTGGCGTTCCTGACCGAGTACCAGGACGCCTCCTACGCCCGCCGCTACAGCGATTTCGTCGCCCGCGTGCACGCCGCCGAGCGCAACGTCGCCGGCACCACCGACCTGACCGAGGCCGTCGCCCGCTACGCCTTCAAGCTGATGGCCTACAAGGACGAGTACGAAGTCGCGCGCCTGTACACCAGCGGCGACTTCCAGAAGAAGCTGGAGCAGCAGTTCGACGGTGACTACAAGTTGAAGTTCCACCTCGCTCCGCCGCTGCTGGCGAAGAAGGACGCGCAGGGCCGCCTGATCAAGCAGGAGTTCGGTCCGTGGGTGTTCACTGCGTTCAAGTGGATGGCCAAGCTGCGCTTCCTGCGCGGCGGCGCCTTCGACATCTTCGGCAAGACCGAAGAGCGCAAGATGGAGCGCCAGCTGATCGTCGACTACTTCGCCACGATCGAAGGCCTGCTCGGCAAGCTCGACCGCAGCAATGTCGGCCTGGCGGCCGAGATCGCCAGCATCCCCGAGCACATCCGCGGCTACGGCCACGTCAAGGAAGACCACCTGCACAAGGCCAAGGCGCGCGAGGCCGAGCTGCTGAAGGAGTGGGACAACCCACTGCGGATCGTCAAGGTCGCGTAAGCGCTGCCGTGGTCTGATCGACGACAAGCCCCGCTCCGGCGGGGCTTTGTCGTTTTCGGGACGCTTCCGTCCACCACGACCCGCCGCTCCCGCGCGCGCATTACCCGCCGCTCCCGCGAAGGCATCACCCGTCATTCCCGCGAAGGCGGGAACCCAGCGTCGTTGCTTCCGGCCGTCCCCAAGTCGCTGGGTCCCCGCCTTCGCGGGGATGACGGGTAGTGGTGGGGTTTCGGGGTTTCGCAGGGCACAATCCGGCCATGGACACCGAACAACTCAAGGCGTTCTGCGCCAACCTCCCCGGCGCCACCGTCGCCCTTCACGACGACGCCCGCAACATCCTGGTCTACAGCGTCGGCGACAAGACCTTCGCCTACTTCAAGACCAGCGAACCGGAGCGCTGGCGCTTCAGCATCAAGGTCTCGCCCGAGCGCTTCGTCGAACTGACCGATGTCGACGGCATGAAGCCAGCGCGCTTCATGGGCCGTTTCCGCTGGATCACCATCGTCGACGTGCGGCGCGTGCCGGAGGACTACCTGGTCGAGCTGGTGGAGTGGTCGTACCGGCGCGCGCTGGAGGGCCTGAGCCGCAAACGCCGCGCCCAGGTCCTGGGCAACGACGCCTGATCCGGACTACACGGGGCCGGTTGTGCCGGCTAGCATCGGGGTCTGTTCCCGGAGTGCCTGCTTGATGCGCCCATTGATCCTGCCTGCCCTGCTCGCGGCATTGCTGGCTCCGTCTGCCAATGCGCAGACGCCCGATGCAACCACCGCCGCCAGGGCGGTGCAACCGCAGGTCGTGGCCTGGCGCCGCGACTTCCACCAGCACCCCGAGCTGGGCAACCAGGAAGTGCGCACCGCGAAGGTGATCGCCGACCAGCTGCGCAAGCTCGGCCTGCAACCGCGCACCGGCATTGCCCATACCGGCGTCGTCGCCGTGCTCAAGGGCGGCCGGCCCGGTCCGCGCATTGCCATCCGCGCCGACATGGACGCGCTGCCGGTGACCGAGCAGACCAGCCTGCCGTTCGCATCGAAAGTGACGTCGCAGTACCGCGGCCAGCCCGTCGGCGTGATGCATGCCTGCGGCCACGATGCCCACGTCGCGATCCTGCTGGGCGTGGCGACCGCACTGGCGGCGCAGAAGCAGGACCTGCCGGGCGAAGTGATGTTCGTGTTCCAGCCGGCCGAGGAAGGTCCGCCGAATCCGGGCGAGACCTTCGGCGCCAAACTCATGCTCGACGAAGGCGTGTTTCGTGACTTCAAGCCCGATGCGGTATTCGGCCTTCATGTCTGGGCCGGTTTGCCGGTCGGGCAGATCGGAGTGCGCAGCGGTCCGATGCTCGCCGCCGCCGACGAATGGAGCCTGACGGTCAATGGCAAGCAGACCCACGGCTCGCGTCCCTGGGACGGCGTCGACCCGATCACCGTCGCCGCGCAGATCCTGCTCGGCACGCAGAGCCTGATCGCGCGCCAGGTCAACATCGCCGCGACACCGGTGGTGCTGACCGCCGGCCAGTTCAACGCCGGCGTGCGCTTCAACATCATCCCCGACGAGGCACGTGTGGTCGGCACGCTGCGCACGTTCGACGCCAAGGTGCGCGAGGACGTGATCGCGCGCTTCCGCCGCACCGCCGAGGATTTCGCCCACGCCAGCGGTGCGACCGCGAAACTCGACGTTGCCAGCAACGCACCGGCGACGATCAACGACCCTGCGCTGACCACGCGCGTGCGGCCGTCGTTGCAGCGCGCGGTCGGTGCAGACAACGTCGTCGAGATGCCGATGGTGACGGTGGCCGAGGATTTCGCCCAGTTTGCCAATACCGTGCCGGGCCTGTATTTCTTCGTCGGCTCCACCTCTGCGGGCATCGATCCGGCGCATGCGCCGATCAACCATTCGCCGCAGTTCCTGCTCGACGAGCAGTCGCTCGATGTCGGCACGCGCGCGATGTTGCAGGTGGCGCTGGACTACCTGCACGGCGGCGGCTGACCAGCCCGGCAACGTTTCCCATTCGAATCACTGCCGCGATCGTCGGTCGCGGCACCGACCACACCGGAGTACTCGATGCGTCGTCCCGCCCTGCACGTCCTGCCCGTCCTCATTGCTGCCCTGCTCGCTTCTCCGGTCCATGCCCAGTCCGCAAGCGAACGACCCGAGGTGACTGCCGCGGCCAAGGCGGTGCAGCAGAAGGTCGTAGCCTGGCGCCGCGACTTCCACCAGCACCCCGAGCTGTCCAACCGCGAGACCCGCACCGCGGCCAAGGTCGCCGAGCATCTGCGCGCGCTCGGCCTGAAGCCGGTGACCGGCATCGCCCATAACGGCGTGGTGGCGATCATCCAGGGCGGCAAGCCCGGTCCGCGCGTCGCCTTGCGCGCCGACATGGACGCGCTGCCGGTGACCGAGCAGGTCGACCTGCCGTTTGCATCGAAAGCCACCGCGACCTTCCGTGGCCAACCCGTGGGCGTCATGCATGCCTGCGGCCACGATGCCCACACCGGCATCCTGCTCGGCATCGCCGATGCGCTGGTGAAGATGAAAGCCGACCTGCCCGGCGCGGTGATGCTGGTGTTCCAGCCGTCCGAGGAAGGCGCGCCCGATGGCGAGGAAGGCGGCGCCTCGTTGATGCTGGAAGAGGGCGTGTTCAAGTCGTTCAAGCCCGACGCGATGTTCGGCCTGCACGTGTTCTCGACCCTGCAGGCCGGCCAGATAGGCGTTCGCCAGGGACCGCTGATGGCGGCCTCGGACAAGTTCACCATCAAGATCAAGGGCCGGCAGACGCACGGCTCGCGTCCGTGGGGCGGCATCGATCCGATCGTTACCGCGGCCGAAGTGATCGGTTCGGCGCAGACCATCGTCAGCCGCCGCACCGATATAGCCAAACTTCCGGCCGTGGTCACCTTCGGCGCGATCAACGGCGGCATCCGTTACAACATCATTCCCGACGAAGTCGAGATGGTCGGTACCATCCGCACCTTCGATGAAGGCATGCGGCAGAAGATCTTCGGCGACCTGAAGAACCTCGCCGAGCATGTCAGCATCGCCAACGGCGCCACCGCGATCGCCAACGTCCCTGACAGCGAGGGCAATCCGGTAACGGTCAACAATCCGGCCCTGACCGCTCGCATGCTGCCCAGCCTGCAGGCCGTGGCCGGCGCCGGCAACGTGGTCGAACCGTCGTTGCAGATGGGCGCCGAGGACTTCTCGTACTTCGCCAAGGAAGTGCCGTCGATGTTCTTCTTCGTCGGCGCCACCGCCAAGGGCATCGACCCGGTGACGGCGCCGAGCAACCACTCGCCGCAGTTCGCACTGGACGAGTCGGCGCTGGACCTGGGGCTGCGGGCGCTGCTGCAGGTGACGCTGGATTACCTGCATCAGCCGCAGGCGGTTGCGGTGGTGCAAAGCGGCAACGAATGACCTGACCGCACCACCTCACCGTCATCTCTCACTCACCGTCATCTCTCACTCACCGTCATCTCTCACTCACCGTCATCCCGGCGAACGCCGGGATCCAGGCCCTCATCGCATCAGCCTCGTCATCCCGGCGAACGCCGGGATCCACCTTGACCTTGCGCCGCGAAGCGGCGCGGTGAAGCAACGGCAACAGCAAAATGGATCCCGGCGTTCGCCGGGATGACGATCAGCCCAGCTCCTTCACCGAATGCGGATCCATCGCGTACGGGTGCACCTGCGCCAGGTGTCCCGGCTGTTGCGCCACGCGCTCGATCCACGTGCACAGCTTCGGATACGCGGCAAGGTCGAATCCCGCATCACCTGCCACACTCGCATACGCGAACACCGCGATGTCGGCGATGCCATAGCGGTCACCGGCAATGAAGTCACGACCCGACAACTCGCGTTCGAGGATGGTCAACGCATTCGCACCGCCCGCCCGCTTCATCGCCACCAGCGCCTCCGGCCGACGCGCCAGCTTCCCGGTCAGCGTCCAATGGCGCAGGGCGCCGATCTGGCTTTCGATGCGCTCCTGTTCGAACGACAGCCACTGCCAGACCCTGGCCTGCCCGTAGCCGTCTTCCGGCAGATAGCCGGTACCCTGCGCCAGGTACATCAGGATCGCGTTCGACTCGGCGATCGTGCGTCCGTCGTCCAGTTCGATCGCCGGCACGGTGCCGGTAGGGCTGATCGTCAGGTAGTCGGGCCGGCGCCCCTCGCCCTCGAAGATGCTGACGATGCGGGTCTGCCAGGGCCGCCCGAGGTGCTGCAGCAGCTGGCGCACCTTCCAGGCGTTGCGGGAGGGCAGGTAGTCGTAGAGGGTGAGCATGGCAGGGGCCCGGCGTGGTCGATGGCCGCAGTTTCGGCCGCTGCCACGGCCGCCGCTATCCGGTCCTTGCAGCGCCGGCCGCCGCCCACCGGTCAGGTTCGCCGCCGCCCCCGCAGGTAAAATCGCCGCCATGACCCACCAAGACCTGCCGCTCGGCCGCCACGTCGACTACCCGCGCGAATACGACGCGTCCCTGCTGTTCCCGATCCCCCGTGCGCTCGGCCGCGGCCATATCGGCATCGACGACGATGCATTGCCTTTCATCGGCCTCGACCGCTGGCATGCCTACGAACTGAGCTGGCTCGACGCCCACGGCAAGCCGCATGCCGGCACGGCGACGATCACGGTCCCGGCGACGGCGCCGAACCTGATCGAGTCGAAGTCGTTGAAGCTGTACCTCAACTCGTTCAACTCGTCGCGTTTCGACAGCGACCAGGCCGTGCGCGAGCGCATCGCCGCCGATCTGTCGCGCGCCGCGGGCGCGCCGGTGGAGGTTGCCTTCGGCCTGCCGCCGATCGACGAGAGCGCCGACGACGCCATCGTCGATTGCATCGACGGCCTCGATGTCGCCATCGACGACTACGGCCCGCCCAATGCCGCGCACCTTGCCGTCGACCCCGCGCATGTCGTCACCGAGACGCTGACCAGCTCGCTGCTGAAGTCGAACTGCCCGGTCACCGGACAGCCCGACTGGGCACGGGTGGTGATCACCTACCACGGCCCCCGGCTCGATCGCGCTGGCCTGCTGCGGTACCTGGTTTCCTTCCGCGACCACGCCGAATTCCACGAGCAGTGCGTCGAACGGATTTTTTCCGATCTGGTTGCGCATGCCTCACCGCAGCGGCTGTCGGTGGAGGCGCGCTACACCCGACGCGGCGGCCTGGACATCAATCCCTGGCGCGCAACGCCGGGCAGCGAACAGCCCACCGCCGGGCGCGACGAGCGGCAGTAACCGCATTCGTTCATCTCCTCGCAAGCGAAATGAGACCGGGCTCATGCAAGCACCGGTGAATTGAGACCAGGCTCACCCGGTCGCCATATTTCCTTAACAAGGCGCATGTCATGGTGCTCCCGCCATTCCGGCAGGAGCCGCCCACCCATGACCACACCGGACAAGAAAGCCGATTTCTCCGGCGTCAGCGCCAACGTCGACACCACCGCCGAGAAGGTCGAGAAGGCCGATTTCTCGGGCGTGACCGCATCGGTCGACACCACCGCCGAGAAAGTCGGCGAGCAGACCTATACCGTCGCCAAGGGCGACACGCTTTCGCATATCGCCAAGCAGTTCTATGGCAGTGCGAACAAGTGGAACGCGATCTTCGAGGCCAACCGCGACCAGCTGGACGATCCCGACAGGATCCAGCCCGGGCAGGTGCTGAAGATTCCGCCGCAGGACTGACCTCACTCCCCTTCCCTTTGCGTCAAGAGTTCCAAGGAGATCGACTCATGATGAACCGCAATCGCCTGCACTACGCCGTCGCTGTCGCCTTGCTGGCATCGCTCGCCGTAGTGGGCTGCAAGAAAAAGGAAGAGCCCGTCGCGGTAACCCCGCCGCCGGTCGAAACCGCGCCAGCGGCGCCGGCCGAGCCGATGCCGGCTCCGGTACCGGCCGGCGTGGCCGTTTCCAGCGTCACCCTCGGCACGGCCGCGGGCGCCGACAAGAAGATCGCCGCGCCGACGATGGCGTTCACCCCCAAGGACAAGATCATCGTCTCGGTCGCCACCGACGGCACCGCCAGCAATGCCGAAGTCGCCACCCGCCTGGTTTACCAGGACGGTCAGACGGCCGGCGAGAAGAAGGAGGCCCTCAACACCACGGGCGCGGAAACGACCAACTTCGAGTTCACCAATGCCAACCCGTGGCCGGCAGGCAAGTACAAGGCCGAAGTCACGGTCAACGGCGCGCCGGCTTCGACCACGGAGTTTGAAGTCAAGTAATCCCCCTCTCTCCCCCACCCATGGTGGGCAAGCATGGGCGCGGTCCTTTGCCGCGCCCCTTTTTTTGGTCGTTCGCGTGTCCTCGAACGCCCGAGCGCCATGCGCTCGGGCCGGGGTACGGGTTGGCGTGAGGGCAAACGGGCCGGCATTGCGGCCCGTCTTCTTTTACGTGGGTGCGTGGCGGGAGGGGGTGGGGTGTATTCCGCGAACCTCCGCTTCGCTCCGTTAACTGTTCGCGAAATACACCCCACCCCCTCCTTCCGGAA
>NZ_JBDGKY010000017.1:0-95305 GCF_057656135.1 Lysobacter sp. Soil_N_23 | reverse complement strand
CGCCGACCCAAGCTCACTGACGATCTGGGAATCCGAGGGATAACGGTCTGGCGCGGAGTGAAACAACTTACAAGGGATCTGCTTTCGCCGCGTGGCAACAGGTCTCTCGCTGTGCTCGGGACGACATCTGGTGTACTTGTCGAACCCCGGTCCGGTCGTTCGTCTGTACCGTGAAGGCAGGGCAACCGGCCGCCTGCCCGTCATGCACACACCGGAGCGACTCGATGACCGCCACCATTACCGCCTTTGAACGGTCGCCCGACGGCGGCAAGGGTCTGGCGCGTGATACGCGCGTGCGCTGGGCGTTTGAAGAAGTGGGCCAACCTTATGAGGTTCGTCCTGTTTCGTTCCAGGCGATGAAGGAGCCGGCGCATCTGGCGCTTCATCCTTTCGGCCAGATTCCGACCTACGAGGAAGGCGACCTTGTCCTGTTCGAGACCGGGTCGATCGTGCTCCACATTGCGCAGCGGCATAAGGGCTTGCTGCCGGACGATGGCAACGCCCGGGCGCGCGCCATCACGTGGATGTTCGCTGCGGTCAACACCGTCGAGCCGCCGATCCTCGAACTGGCCAACGCCAGGCTGCTGGAAGGCGACAAGCCGTGGAACAGCGAACGGCTGCCTCTGGTCGAGGAGCGTGTCCGAGATCGGCTGAGGCCACTTTCCGTTCGCCTTGGCGAGGCCGACTGGCTCGATGACGCCTTCAGCGCAGGCGACCTGATGATGGTGTCGGTGCTGCTGCGGCTGAAACGATCGGGCATCGTGGACCAGTACCCGAACCTCTCCGCTTATGTCGCCCGTGGCGAAGCGCGGCCCGCCTACAGGCGGGCTTATGCGGCTCAAGCCGCGGTTTTCACGGGTGAACCACCGTCACGAACCTGACTGCGCATGGTGCGCCTCGGGAGGAAGGTTAACGTCGGGCCGCCTTGAGTACATCGTGACGGGGTGATCACGCCACCTGCATGCCAGCGTATGCAACCTATGACGCGGCCTGAACTCGGCCAACCCTGCCTGCCGTACATCGGAGGACTCGATGGAGCCGGTTCGGCGCACTTGCGCGAAGTCCCGTTCCGGCGCCCGCTGTCCGCGCCGGCGTACGCTGTGCGTGATGATCGCGATGGCCCTGGCGACCGCGGCCAACGCGCAGACGGTCATTCCTTCCGGAACCACGCCGGTGGTGCTGACGGCGGGACCGAACTTCACGGTAGAAACGGGGACGTTGATCGACACGCCCGGTGTCGCCATCACCGGAAACAACTCCGCCGTCTGGACGTTGACCAATCGCGGCACGATTATCGGCGCCGTGCGGGGCGTGCAGCTGTCTTCCAGCACCAGCGGGATCCCCCGCTCGCACTTCGACAACTTCGGCACCGTGACCGGCAAAGGCACCGGATTTGACGGCGCCGGCGCCGCAGTGGCGCTGTTCAACGGCGCCAGCCTCTCGAACTTCGGCAGTCTGTCGTCCGTGTCTGACACCGTCTACGCCGAACAACCGGCCATGGTGACCAACAAAGGCACCATCCAATCAAGTATCACGGGCGTCTACTTGCGGAGTGGCGGCACGTTCCAGGGCGAAAGCGGTTCTGTCCGCGCCACTTATGGGGTGATCTTCAACGGCGGCAGTGTCGCCGGTTCCAACGCCGGAGAGATCACCGGCGGCACCGCCGCCGGCAATT
Organism: Lysobacter sp. Soil_N_23; assembly: GCF_057656135.1. NCBI lineage: Bacteria > Pseudomonadati > Pseudomonadota > Gammaproteobacteria > Lysobacterales > Lysobacteraceae > Lysobacter > Lysobacter sp. Soil_N_23. The sequence goes on along the minus strand of NZ_JBDGKY010000017.1, from coordinate 93,630 downwards.
ACGCGTTGTGGTTGCGTGCCGGAGCCTCAGGGACTTTCACCAACACTGGCACGATCTCCGCTGGAACGGGCGCCTTCATCCAGACCAGCGGCAGCTTGCTGGTCAATCGCAACATCGTCGAAGGAACCGCTGGCACTGCGGTGTCGATCGCTGGCAACGACAACCTGCTGCGACTGGATACCGGCTCCGACCTCAGAGGCAATGCAACGGTCACCAGTGGCAGCGGGAACCGCCTGATCCTGCAGGGCAGGAGTTCCACGGCCACTCCCAACCAGGAAGATGCCAACTTCAACGGCTTTGCCACGTTGACCGTAAACCCATTGGCTGACTGGACACTCACCGGCAATGTCGCCTTGTCGTCGGGCACGACCATCGACCCCGGCAGCAGCCTCACGATCGGAAATGGCATCGCCAGCGGCACGCTCACCGGCTCGGTTGCGAATGCCGGCACCCTGGCATTCAATCCGGCCGGCACCTCGGCATTCGCCGGTGCGATAAGTGGGGCAGGCGCGGTCGAGAAGAACGGCAGCGGCACCATGACGCTGTCCGGTGCCAATACGTACACGGGCGCGACGATCATCCGCGGCGGCATCCTGAAGGCAGGATCCGGCAGCGCGATTCCTGCCGACAACGCCCTGTCGTTCGCGGGCCCGGCTGGAACGTTGGATCTGAACGGATTCAACCTCAGCCTGGCGCGTCTGGATGCCCCGCTCGCCGCCGCGGGCCTGGTCGCATTGGGTGGAGGCAACCTGACTTTGACCGGCGCAGGGCTTGCTGCAGGCGCCACGCCGACCTTCATCGGCTCATTCTCCGGCGCCGGCCAGCTGATCAAGAACGGAACGCATACACAGCGATGGGGAATCTCCGCCAGCACCACGATCGATGCTGCCGTGAATTCCGGCGTCCTCGACGTGTTCGCCGGTGGCAACGGAACAGCGTTCCCGCTTTCAGGGACCATCGCCACCCACGCGGATCTGCGCATCAGCAACCCCGACATACCGGCCGCGTTTTTTCTCGATGCCGATGTAAGCGGAAGCGGCCGCCTTGTCGTGAATGTGAACAATACCAGTGGTTCGCGAGTGATCATGACGGGCACGCTCCGCCAAAATGCCGGAACCGTGGTCGAGAACGGCATTTTGCAGATCGGCAACGGCGGTACGGCCGGCACGCTTGCCAGCAACGTGGAGTTCACCAGCGTCACCAGTTCGCTGACCTACGCGCGTTCCGACGAACAGACATGGGACGCCATCATCGGTGGGCTGGGCTCGCTGTCCGTCCAGAGCGGTGTACTGACACTGGCCGGCGACAACACCTATACCGGCTCCACAGGCGCCAGCACAGGTGGCACCCTGGTGCTCACTGCCCCCGAGCGGATCAGCGGCAGTTCAGTCATTTCCGGCAACCGCGGCATCCTCCGGCTGGCCGGTTCGATGACCTTGCCAAATGCCATTTCAAACACGTTCGCGCCGGGCTTGATCATCGATACCTTCGGCACCGATGACGTGCTGACCGGACCCGTCACCGGTCGCGGGTACTTGCGCAAACATGGTGATGGCAAGCTTACCTTGACGTCGGCCAAGGCCGGGTCTCCATCTCCGTCTCCGCTGATCATCCACGGCGGAACGTTCGAGGTCGGCGACGGCGGCGACATCAATGGCACCAACGTCCAGGACGGCGCCACCCTCGCCTTCAACCGCAGCGACGCCCATACGTACGGCGGCGTGATCAGCGACGCGCCGGCCGACAACATCCTGAATGTCGCGAATTTTCCGGGGCAGGCCGGCGCCCTGGTCAAGGCCGGCACCGGCACGCTCATCCTCACCGCCGACCACACCTTCACCAATGGCACGACGATCAGTGGCGGCACCCTGCAACTTGGCAACAATACGGCCACCGGCAGCGTGCTTGGCAATATCGTCGACAATGGCGCGCTGGTACTCAATCGCAGCGGCGCGGTCACCTTCGCCGGCAACATCAGCGGTACCGGTTCGTTCACCCAGGCCGGCAGCGGCGAACTGACACTCACCGGCACCAGTACCTACGAAAACGGAACCACGATCAACAGCGGTCGCGTGCTCCACCTCGGTAACGGCGGCGCCACCGGCAGCATTGTCGGCGACATCGTCAACAACGGCACATTGATCGCCAATCGCAGCGGCTCGCTGATGCTGGATGGTGTGATCAGCGGCACCGGCACGCTGATCAAGCGCGGCAGCGGCGAGCTGTTGCTGGGCGGCGACAGCACGTTCACCGGCTCGACCCGGCTGGAACAGGGCATCGTGGGCGCCACACAGAGCAGCAACTTCGGCCAGCCGGGCAACTCGCTGCTGTTCGACGGCGGCACGCTGCGCTGGCAACAGTCGTTCTTCCTCGACCGGGCGGTGCAGCTGCTCGCAGGCGGCGGCACCTTCGACAGCAATGGCCTCACCGTGGAACTGCGCACGCCGATCAGCGGCACCGGTGGGCTGACCAAGACCGGCGCCGGCACGCTGGTGCTCAGCCGCGACAACCTCTACACCGGCCCCACCTTGATCACTGCGGGCACCTTGCAGATCGGCGATGGCGGCCCCACCGGCAGCATCCTGGGCAGCATCGGCAATGAAGGCATCCTGGCGGTCAACCGCAGCGACGACTTCACGTTCGATCGCCAGATCAGCGGCAGCGGCAGCGTGAACAAGCTCGGCAGCGGAACGGTGACCCTGACCTCCGACCAGACCTATACCGGCGACACCATCATCAGCGCCGGCGGACTGCGCATCGGCGGCGGTGGCGCGACCGGCAGCATCGCCGGCAGCATCGTCAACAACACCGCGCTGGTGTTCGACCACGGCAGCAATACCCACAACCACGCTGGCACGATCGGCGGCGCGGGCACGCTGGACAAGCAGGGCACCGGCACGCTGACCCTGTCCGGCGACAACGCCTACACCGGCTTGACGACGGTGACGTCCGGCCGCCTCAACGTCGACGGTTCGATCGACGGCGACGTGCAGGTCGGCAGCGGCGCCACGCTCGGCGGCAACGGCACGGCCGGTGGCAGCGGCACCACCGTCTCGGTCGGCAGCGGCGGCCGCCTGTCGCCGGGCACGAGTCCCGGCACGCTCCACATCGGCGGTTCACTGTTCCTCGATGCCGGCGCTCAGCTCGACTACGAACTGGGGCTGCCCGGCACCGTCGGCGGCAGTCAGAACGACCTGGTCGACGTTGCCGGTGACCTTACCCTCGACGGCACGCTCAACCTGTTCAACATGGGCGGCATGTCGCCGGGCCTGTACCGGTTGATCGACTACGGCGGCATGCTGGACGACCAGGGGCTGGAGATTGGCGCATCGTTGCCGGCGCGCTTCGTCCCGACCGATTTCGCAGTCGATGTGTCGGTGGCGGGCCAGGTGAACCTGCTGGCACAGTCGGGCGGTTTCGCATTGCAGCTGTGGGATGGCGCCAACACCGTGCCCAACGCCGCCGTCGATGGCGGCACGGGCACCTGGACGAATGCGCCCACCACCTGGACCGGCGTGGATGGCGCGGTCAACGCGCCATGGCAGAGCGGCTTCGCCGTGTTCCAGGCAACGCCCGGCGTGGTGACGCTCGGCGAGGACATCGCGCTGCAGGGCATGCAGTTCCGCAGCACCGGCTACAGCATCGAAGGCGGCGGCTTCACCCTGGCGGGGGAGCCGGAAACGATCGTCAATGTCGACACGCTCGTGACCGCAACGGTCAACGCGCCCCTTGCCGACGGTGCCAGCGGTCCGGCACGACTGATCAAGAAGGGCTCGGGCCTGCTGGTGCTCGGTGGTGCCAGCACCTACACCGGTGGCACCGCTATCGACAGCGGCGCGGTCCAGATTGCCTCCGATGGCAATCTCGGCGCCGCCAACGGTGCGCTGTCCCTCAACTCCGCCACGCTGATCACCACCGCCAGTTTCACCAGCGCCCGCGCGGTCACCCTCGGTGCCGACGGCGGCAGCTTTGCCGTCGAAGGCAGCAGCACGTTGTCGCTCTCCGGCGCGATCGACGGGCCGGGTGTGTTGAGCAAGGTCGGTACCGGCACGCTGGTACTGGGCAGCAGCAACAGCCACGGCGGAACGTTCATCGGCAACGGCGTGTTGCAGGCCGGCAGCGATGCCAACCTCGGCGCGATCAGCGGCACGTTGGAATTGGGCGGCGGCATATTCCAGCTCGGCGCCAGCTTCGATCCCGATCCGGGGCGACCGGTGGTACTTGGCGAGTTGGGTGGCATGATCGACACCCAGGGATTCACGTCCACCTTCGCCCAATCCATCGGCGGCGCGGGCACGTTGACCAAACTCGGTACCGGCACCCTGATCCTGGCCGGCGACAACGACTATCTGGGCGACACCACCGTTTCCGCCGGCACACTGCAGCTGGGCAATGGTGGCAGTGCCGGTAGCGTCCGCGGCGACATCGTCAACGAGTCGGCCCTGGTGGTGAACCGTAGCGACGCCTTCACGCTGGCCAGCCTGGTCAGCGGCGGCGGCTCGCTGACCCAGGCCGGCAGTGGAACGCTGGTGCTGGATGCCGACCACACCTACACCGGCGGCACCATCATCGCCGCGGGCACGCTGCAGCTCGGCGCCGGTGGCGACAACGGCAGTGTGCTCGGCGATATCGTCGACAACGGTTCCCTGATATTCAATCACGGCAGCAACCGGACCTTCACCGGCACCGTCAGCGGAAGCGGCACGCTCATCAAGCAAGGCAGCAACACGCTGACGCTGACCGCGGCCAACAGCTATTCCGGCGACACGATCATCGCCGAAGGCATCCTCCAGCTGGGCAATGGCGGCGCAGGCGGAACCGTCGCAGGCGCGGTCAACAATGCCGGCGAACTCGCGTTCAACCGCAGCGACGATGTGGTGTTCGGCAATGCGATCAGCGGCAACGGTCGTGTCCGCCAGCGCGGCCCCGGCACGGTCATGCTGAGCGGCGTCAACAGTTACAGCGGCGGCACCTTCCTGGATGCCGGCGTGCTTGCGACCGGCGCCGACAACGCCCTGGGCGAGGCGTCCGGACCGCTGACGTTCAACGGCGGCACGCTGTTGCTGTCGTCGTCCTTCGACAGCGCACGCAGCGTCGTACTGGAAGGCAACGGCGGCACGATCGACGTTCTCGATCGCAACCTGCTTTCCGGCCCGATCACCGGCACCGGTGCACTGAACAAGGCTGGCGGCGGCACCCTGGTGCTGACCGGCGCCGCAGGGCACACCGGCGGCACCACCATTGCCGCCGGCACGCTGCAGTTGGGCGACGGCGGCACGGCCGGGAGTCTGCTCGGCGACGTCCTCAACGGCGGCGTGCTCGCCGTCGATCGCAGCGACGTGTACCAACTGGACGGCAGCGTCAGCGGCAGCGGTTCGCTGACCCAGGCCGGCAGCGGCACGCTGGTGCTGGACAGCGACCACACCTACACCGGCGGCACCACGATAGCGCAAGGCACGCTTCAGCTCGGCACCGGCGGCGACAGCGGCAGCGTGGTCGGCGACATCGTCGACAACGGCGCGCTGGTGTTCGATCACGCCGCCGATCGCACTTTCGCCGGCACGATCATTGGCAGCGGTACGCTGACCAAGCAGGGTGGCAACTCGCTGACCCTGACCGGCAACAACACCTATGCCGGGCTCACCACCATCGCCGGCGGCATACTGCAGATCGGCGCCGGTGGCGCCACCGGCGCCATCGCCGGAGCCGTGGCCAACAACGGCGCCCTGGTGATCAACCGCAGCGGCAGCCTGACGCTCGCCGGTGCCGTCAGCGGCAACGGCAGCGTCCACCAGATCGGCGCGGGCACGGTGACCCTGACCGGCGCCAACAGCTACAGCGGCGGCACGTTCATCGACGCCGGCGTGCTCGGCGTCGGCGCCGATGCCAACCTTGGCGATGCCGCCTCGGCAGTCACGTTCGACGGCGGTACGCTGCAGCTGTCGGCGCGCTTCGACAGCGCCCGTCCGATGCGCATCGACGGCAACGGCGGCACCTTCGACGTGGCCACGCGCAACAAGCTTTCCGGCCCGGTCGATGGCACCGGCGCACTGACCAAGACCGGCGCCGGCACCTTGATCATCAATACCGACGCCGCCTACAGCGGTGGCACCCACGTTGCCGCCGGCACGTTCGTCGTCGGCGACAGCCAGCACCTGCAGGCGCGGCTGTCGGGTGCGGGCGCGGTCAGCGTCGACCCCGGCGCGTCGCTCGGCGGCTACGGCACGGTGGTCGGCAGCGTCGACAACCGCGGCACCCTTGGCGTCGGCAACGCACTGGCGGCGCTGGCGACCGAGCCCGATGCCCAGTTCAACATCACCGGCCCGCTCGTCAACAGCGGCACGATCACGATGGTCAACGGCGCCGCGGCTGACCGTCTCAATGTCTCCGGCAGCTACGTCGCCAACGGTGGCACGCTGGAACTGGAAGCGGTGCTCGACGAGGGCGGCGCGGCCGCGCAGAGCGACCGGCTGGTCGCAGGCAGCGTCGAACTGGGCGGCGCCGCCACGGGCATCGTGGTGCATGCGCTGGCCGGCGGCGGCGCTTTCACGACCGGCGACGGAATCGAACTCGTCGATGTGATCGACCCGACGCGCTCGGCCGCCGGTGCCTTCGTGCTGGCACAGCGCGTCGTATCAGGCCCGCACGAGTACCTGCTGTTCCAGGGCGGCGTCAACGATACGGCCGATGGCGACTGGTACCTGCGCAACGTCGCCCCGGTCGTCGAGCCACCACCGGGCCCAACCGTGGTGACCCCAATCTTCCGACCGGAGGTCGGCGCCTACCTGGGCAATCGCCAGGCCGCCGCGGCCTCGTTGGTGCACACGCTGCATGAGCGCCTGGGCGAAGCGCAGTACGCGGAAGCAGCGAGCGACAAGGATGGATTCCTCGGCTCGGTCTGGCTGCGCGCGCGCGCCGGCAACACCGACACCGGTGCGTCCGACGATGCCATCGACATCGAGGGCGGTCGCACGCTGATCCAGGCCGGCGCCGATCTCGCCCAATGGCGCGTGTTCGGCGACACCGACCGCCTCCACCTCGGTGGCCTGCTGGGCTATGCCCGTTCGGATGCACGCGCCAGTGCCGACTTCAACCCGGCGCGGGCCAAGGGCGACACCGAAGGCACGCTGGCCGGTGTGTACGCCACCTGGTTCGCCAATGACGCCAAGCGCCTTGGCTCGTACCTGGATGCATGGGCGCAGTACGGCTGGTTCGACAACCGGGTCCGCGGCGATGGCCTGCCACAGGTGAAGTACGACTCCGAGTCCTGGGCGGTGTCGCTCGAGTACGGTTATGCGCTGCCCCTGGGGGCGCACCTGGTAGTCGAACCGCAGGTGCAGGTCGTCTACAGCGACTATGGCGCCGGTCGCATCGTCGAGGACAACGGCACTGTAGTACGCACGCTCGATGACAGCCAGACGCTGGGCCGCCTGGGCGCACGCCTGTACCAGCCGCGCGAGTTGACCGCGGACCTGCAGCCGTTCGTCGAGATTGGCTGGTGGCACGGCGACAGCAGTGCGCTGTCGTTCAATGCGGTGTCGGTGGCCGACGATGTGCCGGAGAACCGCTACGTGTTCAATGTCGGCCTGCAGGGCATCCTCGCCGACGGCTGGAACGTGTGGTCGCAACTGGGCGGCGAATGGGGCGGCAGCGGCTACAAGCAGATCAACGGCCAGGTCGGCGTCAAATACAGCTGGTAGGGCCAGCGATTCAGGCGCCGATCCGGCCAGACCCTCCAGCAGCAGCGCTCAATGCGGGCCCAGGCGCGGCCCCGCCGGCCGTGGCGGCGGCGAGGTCGTGCGCAGCAGACTTTCCAGGTTGCGTACGCCGCGCATCGACGAGACCTCGCGCAACAGGTCCTCGAACTCCTCTTCGGCCACGGCGCCCTTGAGCTGCACCCATCCGTCGTGCACATGCACTTCGACGTCGTGCGGATGCCCCACTACGCGCCCGAGCCTGGCGCGGATGCGATCGTGCAGGCGGTCGTCGTCGAGGGGCTCGGTGGACAGGCTGGCGCGTCCGCGCGCGGCGACGCCCTTGAGGCGATCGGCCGCGCGTATGGCCTTGCCACGCACGTAGTGTTCGGCGTCGTGGCCCAACGAAGCCCCACGGTCGCGAATCTGCGCGCGGCGTCGGCGACCGGTGTTGGGATCCATCAGGTACATCGCAAGCGCTCCGGCGGCGAAGGCCAGGGCAACGCCGTACAGCGTCTTCAGCGTGCTCTTCGAGAGCGTGCTCTTCGAGAGCGTGTTCTGCACGGATGGCTCATGCATGGGGCATCTCCAGACTCGGTTTCGCGTGAATGGTGATGCTGCCAAACCTGCCGCAAACAAAGCGCGAAGAAATGGCCACGGTTTGCTTAATGCGCAAAACCGTCGAACGATATCGCTACCTCAGGGCGTCGCGATAGCGCCGACTGCACGGCAGATGACTGCCGTCCTTCAGGTGCACGCGTGCATCGCCACTGTCGAGCGGTTCGATCGAGACGATCTGGCCGAGGTTGACGATATAGCTGCGATGGATCCGGGCGAAACTGCGCGGATCCAGCTGCCCCTCGATGCCGGCGATCGTGCTGCGCAGTGGGTAGTCGTGACCACGAACGCGGAGGTTGACGTAGTTGCTGGCCGCCTGCAGCCATTCGATGTCGTTGGCCGCGACCAGGAACTCACGACCCAGTTTGCGGACCAGGAAGCGTTCGGGCAGTTCGATCGGCTCCACCGGCGGGCCTTCGTCCGGCGCCGCGAGCAGGCTGGCCTCGCCTTGCCAGCGGCGCAGCGTGAAGCGGTACGCCTCCATGGTCAGAGCCATGATCGCGAAACTGCGTACGTCCTTGAGGTACTCGTACAGGAACTGCCTCGCCCAGGGACCGAACTCATACTCCATCCCGTGCCAGCGATAGATCAGCACGCGCAGCGTCACCATCCCGGCCACGTGCACCAGCGCGACGGCCACGCTGGCCAGCAGGTACCAGGGCAGCTGCCGCCGCCAGGTGTCCCAGTGCAGTGGGAATCGTCGGGTGAACCAGGCGATGGCCGGCAGCAACACCAGCAGCCACATCACGCCACTGCTGAACTCCCAGACTGCCGGCTCCCAGGCGAGGATGTCGGACTGGCCGCGGCGGATGTCCATCAGCGTGGTGACGCTGTTGGCTGCGCAGTTGACGCCGATCAGCACCACCCAGAATCCGACTTCGAAACTGCGGCGCCAGGGCTGGAAGCGGCGGTAGGCGGCGTCGGAGGCGGATTCTGGCATTCGCGCATTCTAGGCGAGCCACCGAGTCGACCGTCCCGTGGCCGTCCCCCGGGGTCCGCGGTTCGTCCCTGAAGACCCGCGGATCATCCCCTCGGCGACCAGCAGCGGGTTGGCGATCGTCAAATGGCCCCGGACACAACCTGCCGGAGTACGCCATGGATCGCCGCCACGACCTCGACTGGGTCCGAGTCAGCGCCTTCTGCCTGCTGGTGCTCTACCACGTGGGCATGTACTACGTGAGCTGGGACTGGCACGTAAAGAGCGCATTCGCCAGCTCGGCGCTGGAGCCGTTCATGCTGCTGACCAGCCCCTGGCGGCTGTCGCTGCTGTTCCTGGTTTCGGGCGCGGCCACGTCCTTCCTGCTGGGCAAGGCACGCTCGGGTTTCCTCGGCGCTCGCTCCTGGCGCCTGCTGGTGCCGCTGGCCTTCGGCATGCTGGTCATCGTGCCGCCGCAGGCCTACTACGAGCTGCTCGATTCGGGCTATCCGGGCGGATACCACGACGGCTACCTGGCGTTCTGGGGCCGCTACCTGATGGCCGATAGCACCTTCTGCGACGCCGACGGCTGCCTGATCCTCCCGACCTGGAACCATCTGTGGTTCGTGGCCTACCTGTGGGTCTACACCGTCGTCGTGTGGCTCGGTGTCCGGCTGATGCCGACCCTGTCGGGCCGACTGGGCGAATGGCTGGGCGGCGCACTGTCGGGCTGGGGCGCGCTGGTCTGGCCGGCGCTGCTGCTGGCGCTGGCGCGGGTGACGCTGGTCGCCCGTTTCGAAGCCACCCACGCGCTCGTCGACGACTGGTACAACCATGCCCAGTACTTCAGCGTGTTCCTGCTCGGCTTCCTGGTGGCGCGGTCGCAAGGATTCTGGGAAACGTTGCAACGGCTGCGCTGGTTGTCGCTGATGCTGGCGCTTGCCAGCTATGCGTTCGTCATCTGGTACTTCTACGCCAGCGGCCATGACGACGCGAATCCGGCGCCGGATGCCTTCCGCCTGTTCCAGCGCGCGATATGGTCCTTGAACCAATGGTCGACCATCGCCGCCATCCTCGGCTTCGCGTACCGTTTCCGGCACGCCGACAACGCAGCGCTGCGCTATCTGACTCCGGCCGTGTTCCCGATCTACATCCTGCACCAGACCGTGATCGTGGTTGCCGCCTGGTGGCTCAAGCCGCTTTCGATCGCGCCGCTGGTCGAAGGGCCGTTGCTGGTGGCGCTGACGTTCGCTGCCTGCTTTGCAGGCTACGAAATGGTGCGCAGGGTGGGCGTGTTGCGGCCGCTGTTCGGACTCAAGCGCGCTTCTCCGCCCATGCCAGCAAGGCGTCCAGCGCAGGACACAGCGCCTGCCCCCACTCGGTAAGGCGATAGTCGACCTTTGCTGGCACCTGTGCGTATACGGTGCGAACGACGAGGCCGTCTGCCTCCAGCTGACGCAGTTGCTGGGCGAGCATCTTCTGCGACACACCCGGGATCAGTTTCTCCAGGTCGGAGAAGCGTTGAACCTGACCGCCGAAAAGCTGAAAGACGATGACGAGCTTCCAGCGCCCCTCGAGCATGCGAAGCACGGACTCGACGCCGCTGGCCGCTGTCTCGGGCGTGTACGCTTTCGCACTTACCCTGCGGTTACCCACGTACTTTCTCGTGCGTTATTGCGGTTTCGCAAGCGTATCCGCAGCATCTGGCTACCGCAATCAACCCAGCGAGCCATGAAGATCGACCTTCCAGCGCCTGTGGAACGCTACCTCCAGGCCGATGCCAGCAACAGCGACGAGTTGCTGGGCCAGTGCTTCACCCGCGACGCGGCCGTGGCCGACGAGGGCCGCACCATCCAGGGCATCGACGCCATCCAGGCGTGGAAGCACGAGGTCAAGGCGAAGTATCGCTACCGGATGGAGCCACTGAAGGCATCGCGAGAGGGCGACTCGGTCGAGCTGACCGCCCGGGTGACCGGTGATTTTCCCGGCAGCCCGGTCGAGCTCACCTATACGTTCACCCTGGAAGGTGACCGCATCGCATTGCTCAGGATCCATTGACCACAGGGCACTGCTTATGCATTACCATCGCGATCACGAAGGGGAGTAGCTCCCGCATGCTGTCACCGTCACTACGGGATTCGTCCCCGGTGCAGCAGCAGGTCGCCTGAGGCGACCTGCGAGCAAGACCTTCGCCGTCCCACGGCGAAGGTGCGTCCATCGAATGCACAGGCGTCGTGGCCTTTTCCGCCGCCGCAAACCTCCGTTGCCCATCACCTCGCCCCGCCGCCCGCGGCTGGCATCGTGCGTGTGGAAGCAGGTTCGGCCACCGACCGGCCCACGGCCACCCTGCCCTTCCTACGAGACCCCAATGGACGCCCTACTGAACCCCGAGATCTGGATTGCACTGGCCACACTGACCGCGCTCGAACTGGTGCTCGGCATCGACAACATCATCTTCATCTCGATCCTGGCCGGCAAACTGCCGCCGGAGCAGCGCAACAAGGCCCGCCGACTGGGCATCACCCTGGCCGCGGTGACACGACTGGGCCTGCTGCTCGCCATCGCCTGGATCGTCGGCCTGACCGCACCGCTGTTCTCGGTACTGGGCAACGAGTTCTCCTGGCGCGACCTCATCCTCATCGGTGGCGGCCTGTTCCTGATCGGCAAGGCCACGCACGAGATCCACCAGAAGCTGGAAGGTGCCAGCGAGCACGTCAGCGTCGGCACGGCAACGGCCACCTTCGCCAGCGTCATTGCCCAGATCATGGTGCTGGACATCGTGTTCTCGCTGGACTCGATCATCACCGCCGTAGGCATGGTCGACGAGCGCTGGGTAATGGTCACCGCCATCCTGATCTCGATCGTCTTCATGCTGATGTTCGCCCGTCCGATCGGCGATTTCGTCGAGCGCCATCCGACCGTGAAGATCCTGGCGCTGAGCTTCCTGATCATGATCGGCCTGGTGCTGATCGCCGATGGTTTCGGCCAGCACATCCCGAAGGGCTACATCTACGCCGCGATGGCCTTCTCGGTGTTCGTCGAGATGATCAACCTGTGGGTCCGCAAGCGCGAACAGGCCAAGGTCGTGCCGGTGAAGCTGCACGAGCGGTTCACGGACGACGTGCCGGCGGCGTGATGTCCCAACGCGACCGGCCTTCGAGCCGGCCGCTTTCAACGTACGCACCGACATGGTGCCATACACGGGAGGAACTGGCGCGGGTCAGCGCCCCGGTCGGTGGCGCAGGCAATCCAACTGAGAATCAGTCCGACGGATCTTCCCCAAACAGCGTAGAACTCCGCCCGACGGCAAGCCTTGGCTGCTCGAAGGTTGGAGTCCGATGCTTCACTTTGAGCGACATCGAAGACAACAAATGGGCTGGCTGCGTGCCTCGGTGCTCGGAGCCAACGACGGCCTCATTTCGACCAGCGGCCTGGTGATCGGCGTATCGGCGGCCAATGCCTCCAGCAACGACATCCTGATGATCGGCATGGCAGGCGTGGTCGCGGGCGCCTTGTCCATGGCCGCAGGCGAATACGTGTCGGTGAGCACCCAATCGGACGCGGAGCGCGCCGAAACCGAAAAGGAGCGCCGGGAACTGCTGACTCAGCCCGAGGCGGAACTGCACGAGATGGCCGAAATATACGAAGCGCGCGGTCTCAATCCTGACCTTGCCATGACGGTCGCCCAGCAGCTGACCAGCCACGATGCATTGGCGGCGCACCTGCGCGATGAGCTCGGCATTTCCGACCGGCTCAGGGCACGCCCGGTCCAGGCCGCGCTCTCCTCGGCTGCCTCCTTTTGCGTGGGGGCGAGCCTCCCGCTAACCACCGCGGTGCTTTGGCATGGCCAGCACGGTACTTGGGCCATCGCCGCGGTTTCGCTGCTCCTTCTCGCTGTGCTGGGCGGGACTGCCGCACACCTGGGTGGCGCTCCGGTAGCCAGGGGGGCGCTGCGCGTCCTCATTTGGGGCGCCCTGGCGATGGCGATGACAGCGCTGATCGGCGAACTGTTCGGTTCGCCAGCGACAGGTTGATTCGACCGGCGCAGCGGTATCTCCCGCATCAACGAACGACCACGACCGGCACCTCCGAGCGACTGAGAACCTTGATGGTGACCGAGCCCAGGAACGCCCTCGGTTTCAGTGCCAACCGCATGACGCTGCGCATGACCCGTGCCGATGTTGGCAACTTCCTTTCGATCAAGCTCGAGACGGTGGTCCGGAGCTGTTCCTTCAGCATTGCCTCGCTGAGCCCGCGCAGGCGAAGCGTGATTGCCGCGCAGATATCGTCGGCCGATACGATGCCGACCAGGCGCCCGTCCTCGCGCACCACTGGCAGCCTGCGAACACCGCGATAACGCATGATCTCGATGGCATCGAACGGGTCCTGCAGCTCACGACAGGTAGCAACCGATGTCGTCATCGCGCCTGCCACGGTCACCAATTCCGCGTCGAGACCGGCAGCGACCACCGACAGCACGAGGTCGCGATCGGTCACGATGCCCACCGGAACGCGCTCGTCGCCTGCGACCACGACCAGTGTGCCCACATGGCACCGCTGCATGGCTTCGGCAGCCTGGCGGATGGACGCATTCAACTGGATGCAGGCCACATAGCCTGTACAGATATCACCGACTCGCATAGGTCACTCCCAGGGAGCTCCGACGCGGCCACTATTGCCATGCTCCGGCGGCGCGATGTTGATCGGTGTCAATGTTCTGTCCGGGCCGTGGGGCTTCGAAATTCCTGCAAGCAGCCGCCGCGCGCTGCAACTGGACCTGTTTCCGCAGACCGGCGCCGGGTGCTGTCAGAGCACGGGGCGGCTGGCGAGGTCGCGCTCGCCGCGCAGGGTCTGTGCCTGTGCCTGCGCCTGCTCGGTCTGTGCGACGTCGCCAAGCACGCGGTAAAGGGCCAGCGTCGCCCAGGCCACGCGGTAGTCGCTGCTGGCGAAGGTGTCCAGGCCGCCCAGCACTGCGGCGGCCGGCTGCGGTTGCGCCGCATCGAGCAGCAGCAGGGCGTGGGCTACGCCGGCGAGGACGCGCTCCTCAGGGCTGCCCTGCCGTGCGGCGCGTGCCGACGCGCGATCGATCGCGGCCAGCGCGGCATCGCGGTGGCCCTCGCCCTCGTCGACCAGTGCGCGGGCAACGGCCCATGCCGTGGGGGTCTCGTCGTTGCCATCACCGGCGCCGGTGGGTGCGCGCGCCAGCCATCGGCGCGCCGTGGCCATATCGCCATCGCGCAATGCGGCCTGCACCGCGGCCAATGCCGTCGTGCCGTTGACGTCATCGCCCGCGGGCGGCGGCGTGCGTGCAAGCGTGGCGGCGTCGCGCTGCCGGCCCTGGGCCAGGCGCAGGCGGATCCAGCTTTCACGCAGGAACGATTCGTTCACGCCGAGCGTCTTGAGGCGTTCAAGGCTCGCCTGCGCAGCGCGCAGCCGGCCGTTGGCGAGTTGTGCCCTGGCTTCCGCAAACCCGATGTTGATGGCCAGGCTGGCGTCCTCGATGGTGTGGAACTGCACGCGCGCGCGTTCAATCGTGGCCAGCGCCGCGCCCGGTTGTGCCAGTTGCAGCTGGGTCATCGCCTTGGAGGTGAGCGTGGCGGCCAGGTAGTCGCGCACGCCGAAGCGTTCATAGGTGGCGATGGCGCGGTCGAATTCCTGCAGCGCCTGCGGGTAATGCCCGCGCTTGGCTTCGATGATGCCGAGGTTGGTGCCGACCATCGCCGCTTCCACCAGGTCGCCGGCGCGCTGCATCGCGATGCGCGCCATGCCCATGTCGCGGACGGCGGCCTCCATCTGCTTCTGCTCCACCTGCGCCACGCCACGGCCGTTGTAGGCGTTTCCGAGCAGGCTGGGATCGTCGAGGCCGGTGGCATTGGCCTCGAGCACGGCGAGGGCCTGGGTGTATCGCGCCTGCGCTGCGGGAAAGTTCTGGCGACGGATCTCGACCGCGCCCAGGCCCATCAGCGCCTTGGCGCGCACGTCGGTTGCGGGCGGCTCGCGCTTGTCGTCGAGCAGCGCGAGGAAGGCCTTCTCCGCCTGGTCGATGTGACCGGAGCGGTATTCGAGCTGTCCTTCGCGCACTTTCAGCCCGGGATCGGCGCGCTGCTGCGGCGGCGCGGCGTCGATGAGGCGGCGCACTGCTGCAAGCTGGCCGGTGCTGAGTTCGGCATCGATCTGCTGCACGCGTTCGGTCAACGCACTGGGCCTGGCCTCGTCGATCGCCGCACGACGGCCCATGCGACGCAGCCAGGAATCGGTGGCGGCGGCCGCGGCGGCAAGCGCGGTAGCACCGCGCGTTTCGATCTGCTGATCGCGTGCGCCGTCCTTCCATTGCAGGCGCACGAGCCAGCCGCGCGGGTCCCGTCGTGCTTCCGGCGACAGCACCCATTGCGCGCCGCTGCCGGACTGCAGTTTCTGCCAGGCGTCGGCGCTGCTGTTGACGACATCGCCGACCTGCGCGCTCAGGTGCAGCGTCTGGTCGCTTGGCAGCACCTTCATGCCGCTGCGACGCACGCGGCTGGCGATGTAGTCCATCGCGCCCAGGCGCACCCACGAGGACTCGGCGTCGCCCGGCGCGACGCGCACCGGCAATACCAGCACGACATCGCGCTGGCCCTGCGTGGTCGGCACGGTGCCTTGTCGCACATGCCACACCCAGCCGATGGCGACGGCGACGGCAATCGCGACCATGGTCGCGACCAGCCAAGGCCATCTGCGGCGCGGTGCGGATCGCGGCGCAGCCAGTTCGGCGACCGGGATGGCGTCTTCATGTGTCGATGCGGCGGGCAGTTCGTCGTGCAGCTCAGGCGCAGGCCGCGCGTCCGGCGCAGGCGTCGCGCTGCCGTTGCTGGCGATCTCCTCCACCGGTGCCATCCAGCGATAGCCGAAGCGCGGCACCGTGCGCACCTTCGCCTGCCGGTCGCCGCTGTCGTCGAGCGCCTTGCGTGCGCGCAGCAGCGTCTGCGCGACGACGGTGTCGCTGGTTTCCACGCGGCCCCATACCGCGGAGATCAGTTCGTCGCGGCCGACGGCGCGGTCACGGTGGGCGATGAGGTACGCCAGGCACTCGAACGACTTGGGCGGCAGCGCGATGCGCTCGTCACCGCGCCACAGCTCGCGCGTGGCCGGATCGAGTTCGAATGCACCAAAGCGGTACCGCGTCTGGGGCATGCGCCCGCTCGCTCTCTCGGTTGGCCCCGACATCCCCGTTCGGCATCGGGCGGCCTGCCGATGCTAAGCGATCAGCGCCTTGCATGCCGGTCCCGGCCGCAGTCCTGCGGCACTGCTGCGCGCGGTCAGCGTATCGCGATGTCGAAGAGGACGGACTGCTGCCGGGCCGCGGAGGTCTCCCACGCGCGGTGGTAGTCGAAGCGGAGTTGTGCCGCTCCGGGTTGCAGCGCACGGAAGGTCCAGGTACGCACCGTGCCGGCAGCGGCGTTGCCCGGGCCCGCGGGCTCGGCGCCGGGGTCGGTTTCGATCCGCAGCACGCTGCTGGCGGCGCTCTTCAGGTCCCAGCGGTAGCCGGTCGCCGGGCTGTCGGAAAAATGCACGCGCAGCGACTGCCCCGCATTCAACTGCACCGGCGCGCGTGCGTCGGTGGCGGCCACGTCGACGGCATTGCCGTCACGCATGACGTCCACGCGCTGCAGCGCCTCGGATTCGCCGTGCACGTTGCCCTGCTCGTCGAGCAGGTGCAGTCGGCCCTCATCGACGCGCAACAGCGTCAGTGCGCGGTTGCCCGAGGGCAGTTCCAGGCGGTAGACGCTCAGGCCCGGACCCAGGGACGGCGTCGGACGCGTCGACCAGGTGCCGGACAGTTCGGCCGTGGATTGCGCACCGGGCTGCAAGCGCGTACGCAACAGCGAGTAGCGCTGCGGCGCAGCGTTGTCGTCCGGCGCGTACAGCAACAGGTCCCAGTGGATGCCGCGACAACCGTCGCACGGCAGCGTGCCGATGTAGCGCGCGTAGGGCCTGATGGCGTCGGACGCACCGCCCTTCCCGCCTGCCTGGCTGTCGATGCCGCAGGACGTGAGCAGCGGCAGTGCCAGCAGCATGGCCTTCCAATGTCTGTGAATCGCGATGACACATCTCCTGATCGAAGCGTCCGGTCGGGGCCTCCCCTCCCCGACCGGACGTTCGTTACTGCGTATTGCGGCGTCCGTGTCCGGAGCCCTGGTTCAGAGCACGCTGGTTCAGAGCACGCTGGCTCAGAGCACGCGGGTTCAGAGCACGCGGACGCGGGCCAGCACACCGGCGGCATCGGCCGTCGCCGTCACCTTGAAGTAGTACTTGCCGTTGGCGGGCGCGTTGATGGTGATGATCTGGTTGGTGCCCGGACGCACCGAGGCGCCGATGTTGGACGACTGCAGCGGCTCGGCCTCGTAGTTGGCGTACACCGCGAGCGTGCCGCGGCCGCTGTACGTGGAGAACTCCAGGCGCGACTTGCCGGTCGGCACGTCGATCACGTAGATCACGCTCTGGCCCGAGGCCAGCGGCGGCATCGCTTCGGCGACGTTGTTGACCAGCGGGCGGCCGGTGAGCGGCTGGCCAAAGGTCTTCGCGCGTTCCACCGCGGCGGCGGCATCGACGATGCCCGAGCCGATCGGCTTGGTCGCTTCGGGCTTCACCGGGAACGGACGCGACGAGGCCTTCAGCATCCCTTCGATCACGGCCGGGGCCAGCGGCTTCGGTGCCACGCTCTGCATCAGCGCGACCACGCCGGCGACATGCGGCGTCGCCATCGAGGTGCCGGTCATGCCGACGTAGCGGTCGCCTTCCGGCGTGCTGGTGCCGGTGTTGTGCGTCGACCAGATGTAGCCGCCGGGGACGCCTTCCACGCCGGCGCCACCCGGTGCGGACAGATCGACGCCTGCGCCGTAGTTCGAATAGCCGGCGCGCTGGCCGCTGGCCCCGGTGGCACCGATGGTGACGACGTTGGCGCAGCTGGCCGGCGAGTGGCCGGTGACGTCGGCGTTGTCGTTGCCGGCGGCGACGACAACGGTGGCGCCCAGCGACACCGCCGTGTTGATGGCCGACTGCGTTTCGACTTCGCAGACGTGATTGCCGCCGAGGCTCAGGTTGATGACTTCGGCCGGATTCGGATTTACCGGAACGCCTTCGACCGTGCCGCCTGCGGCCCAGACGATCGCGTCGTTGATGTCGGAGGTGTAGCCGCCACAGCGGCCCAGCGCGCGCACCGGCACGACCTTGGCCTTGTAGGCGACGCCGGCGCCGCCGACGGCATTGTTGGTGACTTCGGCGATCGTGCCCGACACGTGCGTGCCGTGCCAGCTGCTCGCGCTGGCCTGCGAGCCTTGGCCGCAATCGTTGGCGACGGTGCCATCGCCCAGGTCCCAGCCACCCGGCACGCGCTCGTCGGTGGGACGACGCGACATGAAGGCATCGGTGATGAAGTCGTAGCCCGGCAGGAGATTGGCTTCGAGGTCGGCGTGATGCGTGGCGCCGGTGTCGATCACGGCAACGACGACGCCCGCGCCCGTTGCGCCGCTGTCCCAGGCGGTGGTCACGCGCGCGCCACCGGCGCCGGTGCCGTAGTGCCACATCTGGTGCGAAGCCAGCATCGGATCGTTCGGCATCGCGGTCGGGCGCATGATCGCGTCGACGCCGACGTATTCGACGTTCGGATCGGCGGCGATGGAGCGCATCAGCGCTTCGGCCTCGGTGCGGTTCAACCGCTGGGAGGCGCGTACGACGTGCTTGCCGCCGAAGGTGGCACGCAGCGTGTTGACGCGTAGCGCCGAGGTGCCCGCGGCGATCTTCGCGCCCATCTGCGGGCGTGCGCGGGAGATGGCGGCATCGAGCGAGCGCTGGCGAGCCGCCGGCTGCACGCGCTCGGCGCTGCCGTTGCGGTACTTGACGATGAAGCGCGGGGAGATGGCGGCGTCGTTGACGGCGGACAGGTCGACGGTCGCGTCGGCGGCCAGCACCGGCGCGCAAACGCCGGCAAGCATCAGGCTCAGAACAGTACGGCGGAGGATCATGGCGGTTTCCTGTGTTCGAGTGGAATCACGGCGCCCGAACCGGGCGCCGTGCAATGCGGGGGAAATGCAGGGGATCAGAGGTCGATGCCGAAGCCGACGCCGGCGGAGCTGTCGTCGCTGCTGAAGGCGCCGCCGATGCTCATCGAGGCGCGATCGCCGATCGCCTTGGAGTAGCCGACCGACAGGGCGCTCTCGCCGTTCTGCCAGCCCGCGCCGACCGCGACGCGGCCACGCGGGCTGCGGCTGTTGGCGGCGTTGATCGCCATGTTCATCATGGCGCTGCTCATCGCGCCCTGGCGGTCGATGCGCTCGTCCTGCTTGCCCAGGCGCAGGCCGATCTCGTCACGCAGGCCGCTGAACTCGTCGCTCAGCGATTGCAGGCGACCGTCGGTGTAGGCGTTGGCGCGGGTCAGCGTCTGCGTCGCGGTGGTGTCGGTGTAGGCATTGGCCGTGGCCACCGCCTGCGCATCTCCGCTCTGCATCTGCTGCACGTTGGCGGCGTCGGTCGCGGCAGTGCCGGCGGCGACGTGAGTCACCTTGCGCTCGTTGCCGGCGCTGCCCACCGACACGGTGCTGGCTTCGTCGGCGACCGAGCCGCGGCCCAGTGCCACCGAGTTCTCCGCCGTCACCGTGGCGCCCTGGCCGAGCGCCGTGCCGCACCCCGCAGTCACGTTCGCATCGGCACCGATCGCCACCGCGTTGGTCGCGGCCGCGCTGATGGTGGCGTTGTTGCCCAGCGCGGTGCTGCCGTCGGCGTGGACCTGCGTACCGGTGCCGATGGCGATGTCGCTGCCGTCCTGCGCATGGCTGCCGGTGCCGATCGCCATGCCCGCGCCGGTACCGCCCGGTACCGCAGTGCCCGGGCGGTGCTCGAGCGAACCGAGGCGGTCGATGATGCCGCCCAGTGCGTTGTCGATGCCCTGGAACGTGGCACCGACGGTGCCGTAAGCGTTGCCCCGGATCGAATACGTCGGTGCGACGAACATGCCGTCCGCGCCGTTGAAGCCGCCGACACCGAAGAAGTCGCTCACCGACTTCAGCTGCGCCAGGTTCACCGCCTGGTTGTTGGCGGTGGCGGCCTTGACGTTGGAGATCGTGGTGCCGTCGGCGCCGCCGAGGGTGATGGCGCCCTTGCCGGCCGCATCGTCGTACTTCACCGCGGCCGCATCGAGGTCGCCCATCGCGCTGCCGATGCTGGCGATGTTGGCCACAGCGACGTCGAGCTGGCCCTTGTTGACGGCGTCGGTGGCTTCGGTGCCGGCGGCGAGGTTGGTGATCTGGCGCTCACCGCCCTGCGTGCCCACCGACACCGTGTTGGCGCGGTCGGCCTGCGAGTTGGCGCCGAGTGCGACCGCGTTGTCTGCCATCGCCATCGCGCCGTTGCCGAGCGCGGTGCCCAGGGTGCTGTCGGCGACCGCGAAGCTGCCCACCGCGACGCTGTCGTCGCCGTTGGCGGCGGCGTTGTAGCCGCTGGCGACGCTGTTGATGCCGATCGCGAAGGCATTGGTGCCCATGGCCAGGCTGTTGCCGCCCTGTGCCAGTGCATACGCGCCGAAGGCGGCGTCGTACTCGCCCATGGCCTGGCTGTGGTCGCCCACGGCCGTGGCCGACATGCCGGCGGCCTGGCTGCCGGCACCGATCGCCGTGGCGTACGTGGCGTCGGCCATCGCGCCGTCGCCGACGGACAGGGCGTAATCGGCCGAGGCGCTGGCCTGGCTGCCGACCGCCATCGCGTGGCTGATGTCGGCACCGCCGCTGACGCCGATGCGCGCGCCGACACCGATCGCGGTGTTGGTCGTGCCCATGCCACCCCACACTTCGGTGCCGGTGCCGATGGCGATGTCCTCACGCCACGTGGCCACGGCCTTGTCGCCGATGGCAATGCTGTCGATGCCCCAGGCGACGCTCTCGGAGCCGATCGCGATCGCCATCGCATCGTGCGCCTGGCTCATCACGCCCACCGCGACACTGCGATGGCCGTCGGCTTGAGCAACGAAGCCCAGCGCGGCCGCGCCGTTGATCAGCACGCCACTGGTGTCCTGGTACTGGCCGGACACCTGCTGCGCATCGTTCGGGTGGTCGGTATCGCGGTCGCCGGTCTTGGAGCCGACGCCGAGCGCCACGTCGTAGTTGCCCCAGCTGTACGCGCCGCCACCCAGCGACTGCGAGCCGACGCCGAGCGAGACGCTGCGGCCATACGGGCTGATACCGGCGTTGGGCGTTGCCGGGGCACCAAACGCCACGCCGTAGTCGACGTAGCTGCCGATCGCCGTCGAACCCGCAGCCACGGCATAGGTATTGGTGCCGATGGCGGTGGAGCGGTTGCCGTAGGCCCAGGCCTGGAAGCCCAGTGCCGTGCCAGCACCCCTGACGGCCGCGGCGCCGGGGCCGACCACGGTCGAGTTGGTGTCCTTGAGCACCGCTTCGTACTGCTGCAGGCCGGTGACCGGGTCGTAGACGTAGTGACCGTCCTCGACCTTGGGCAACAGGGTATCGCCCGATGTCTGCGCGCCTTGGCCGATCACCACGTTGTTGGTGCCCTGCGAAGCAGCGCTGGTGCCGATGACGACGGAGTTGGTCGCGGGGCCGACAGTGTTGTAGACGCCGGCCACGCCGTTGACGACGACCACCTGCGACACCTTGGCCTCGGCGCGGGCATTGGCACCCATGACGATGGCGCCGTTGCCGTTGGCGCGTGCGCCGTTGCCGATCGCCATCGCGTTCTGCACCGGGCCGGCCAGGTCGGTCTGAACGACCGTGGTCACGCCGGCAGCGGTGGACGAGGAGATTCCACCGATGACCATTTCGGTGGTGGCGCCGGTACCCATCGCGAGGTTGTTGGCGCCATTGGTGCGGGCGGCGTTGCCCATGGCGATGCTGTTGGTGTTGTTGCCCGCGGCCGGCGACGTGGTGGCCGTGGTCGTGACGACGTTCGGCGTGCCGATCACCGTGGTCTTGGTGGTGGTCGTGCGCTGGGCCTGGGTCTGGGCCTGGGTGCCCATGGCGATGCTGTTGTCCGGCGTGGCGACCGACTGCAGGCCGACGGCCAGGCTGCCCTTGCCCAGCGCCTGGGCGGCGGCACCCATCGCGGTGGCGTTGTCGCCATTGGCCCAGGTCATTTCGTTCGCATCGACCAGGCCGTCACCGTCGAGGTCGACCCAGCTGCCGATCGCGGTGGTGTTCTTGCCGGTGGCCTGGCTCTCGTCGCCGATGGCGGTGGAGCGGTCACCCTGCGCCTTGGCGCGCGGACCGCAGGCCAGGGCATCGGCGCCCGGCGCGGTGCTGTCGACCGGGACCACCGTTCCGCTGGCATCGACCAGTTGGCAGTTGACGCCCGCGTAGGCCGGCACGGCCATGGCGGACAGGAGCGCGACGGTCAGGACGCGGCGTTGCAGACGGGTTGCGGACGGCAGCTTGGAAGGCATGACAGGTCTCGGTTGGGAATGGACGAAGGGACCATTCGCCGCCGGCCCCCTGCTCCCAACCGTGTTCCCTGCCACCCCCAACGGCTTGAAAGCGCCATCACAACCCACGGCCTTGCCATCACATTTCGATGACAGGGCCGAGACAACTTCATGAAATTACGGATTTTTCTACCCGCGCCGGGGTGCGGGCGTGCTGATCGCGGCATCGCGACGCGCTTTCCGCGGCCGGACGGTGCCGGCCGCGGAAATCCCACGGGATGCCTACAGGTCGATGCCGAAGCCGACGCCGGCGGAGCTGTCGTCGCTGCTGAAGGCGCCGCCGATGCTCATCGAGGCGCGATCGCCGATCGCCTTGGAGTAGCCGACCGACAGGGCGCTCTCGCCGTTCTGCCAGCCCGCGCCGACCGCGACGCGGCCACGCGGGCTGCGGCTGTTGGCGGCGTTGATCGCCATGTTCATCATGGCGCTGCTCATCGCGCCCTGGCGGTCGATGCGCTCGTCCTGCTTGCCCAGGCGCAGGCCGATCTCGTCACGCAGGCCGCTGAACTCGTCGCTCAGCGATTGCAGGCGACCGTCGGTGTAGGCGTTGGCGCGGGTCAGCGTCTGCGTCGCGGTGGTGTCGGTGTAGGCATTGGCCGTGGCCACCGCCTGCGCATCTCCGCTCTGCATCTGCTGCACGTTGGCGGCGTCGGTCGCGGGAGTGCCGGCGGCGACGTGAGTCACCTTGCGCTCGTTGCCGGCGCTGCCCACCGACACGGTGCTGGCTTCGTCGGCGACCGAGCCGCGGCCCAGTGCCACCGAGTTCTCCGCCGTCACCGTGGCGCCCTGGCCGAGCGCCGTGCCGGACGCCGCAGTCACGTTCGCATCGGCACCGATCGCCACCGCGTTGGTCGCGGCCGCGCTGATGGTGGCGTTGTTGCCCAGCGCGGTGCTGCCGTCGGCGTGGACCTGCGTACCGGTGCCGATGGCGATGTCGCTGCCGTCCTGCGCATGGCTGCCGGTGCCGATCGCCATGCCCGCGCCGGTACCGCCCGGTACCGCAGTGCCCGGGCGGTGCTCGAGCGAACCGAGGCGGTCGATGATGCCGCCCAGTGCGTTGTCGATGCCCTGGAACGTGGCACCGACGGTGCCGTAAGCGTTGCCCCGGATCGAATACGTCGGTGCGACGAACATGCCGTCCGCGCCGTTGAAGCCGCCGACACCGAAGAAGTCGCTCACCGACTTCAGCTGCGCCAGGTTCACCGCCTGGTTGTTGGCGGTGGCGGCCTTGACGTTGGAGATCGTGGTGCCGTCGGCACCGCCGAGGGTGATCGCGTCCTTGGTGGCAGAGTCGTCGTACTTCACTGCCGCGACATCGAGCTGGCCAACCGTGCCGCCGACATCCGCGATGGCCTGGTCGAGCTGGCCCTTGTTCACCGCATCGGTGTCCTGGGTACCGGCCGCGACGTTGGCGATCTGGCGGTCGATCGCCGTGTGCACCACGCCGGCCGAGTCAGTCCAGTCGTTGTCCGCACCGACCGAGACCGTATTGGCACGGTCGGCCAGCGAACCGGCGCCCAGCGCGACGCTGTTGGTCGCCGTCTTGGTGGTCCAGGCGTTGGAGCCGATCACCGTCGCATTCACCGCCTGCGCATAGCTGTTGAAGCCCAGCACGCTGGCCCCGTCTTCGGTCGCCCACGCCTCGCCACCGACCGCAGTGGTGAAGTCGGCGTTGGTCGTGCTGGCTGCGTCCTTGCCCGCCAGGCCATGCGCACCAAGGCCGGTCGAGTAACGGCCATGGCTCTGCGTGCCCGCACCGAGCGCCACGCTGTGATAGCCAGAGGCCCCAGCGGCGGCGAGCGTCTCGATGCTGCTACCGCCGATGGCGACCGCACCCTGGCCATTGGCACTGCTGCTCGAGCCGATCGCGACCGAATAGGCGAACGTTGCCTGGGCGCCGTAGCCCAACGCCGTGCTCTGCCAGCTACTTGCCATGGCGCTGCCGAAGGCCGCGGAGTTGGTGCCGGTGGCCTGGGCGCCGTTGCCCACCGCCGTGGCGCCCAGCCCGGAATTGCTGCTCCAGCCCATCGAGACGCCATAGGCGCCGGTGGTCTTGCTGTTGAAGCCGATCGAGACGGAGTTGATACCGTTGGCCCTGGCGTTGTAGCCGATGCCGACGCCGGCGCTCGTCGAATAACTGAAGGCGCCGAGCGTCACGTTCCAGCCGCCGGAGCCGGTCAAGGCCTGGTAACCGATCGCCACGTCATACGTGCCCGACGCCGCTGCGCCATAGCCCCCGGCGAAACCGTAGTTGCCCAGCGCGTTTGAACCGTAGCCCACCGCAGAAGCGCCAGTTCCAAGCGCGAAGCTGTTGCCACCGAGCGCCATCGACATGTCGCCAAGCGCGTTGCTCTGGAAGCCGAACGTGGCGCTCTGGCTGCCGACGGAGACGCTGCCGCTGCCCACCGCCGCGCTGTCGTCGCCGATTGCGGCGGCATTCACGCCGATGGCCAGGCTGTTGACGCCGATGGCGCCGTCGTTGGCAAGGTTGCCGCCGGCCGTGCCGCCGTCGTTGACGCTGGTGTAGTGCGTCGTTGCCTCGGCCGTTGCCGCCTGCAGCTGCCCCAGGTTGACTGCGTCAGTTGCTTCGGTGCCCGCGGCGACGTTGGTGATCTGGCGGTCGATCGCCGTATGCACCACGCCGGCCGCGTCGGTCCAGTCGTTGTCTGCGCCAACCGAGACCGTGTCGGCACGGTCGGCCAGCGAACCGGCACCCAGCGCAACGCTGTTGGTTGCCGTCTTGGTGGTCCAGGCATTGGCGCCAAGCACGGTGGAGGACACCGCCTGCGCGTAACTGTTGTAACCCACAACAGTAGCCTCGTCCTCGGTTGCCCAGGCCTCGGTTCCGATCGCGGTCGCGCGCGCTGCGTCGCTCACGCTTGCCGCATCCTGGCCGGCCCTGGCGTTGTAGCCGACCGCCACGCCGTGCTGGGCAGACGCACTGTTGGCGCCCAGTGCCACGCCGTACATCGAGGCGCTTGCCTGCGCGCCCAATGCTGCGCCGGCGCTTGCCGCGCTGGCGCTCTGACCGACGGCAGTCGCCACTTCGGCCGCCTGGCTGAAGGTGCCTATCGCGGTTCCGAAGAAGCCCGCCGACGAGTTGGCACCCACCGCGACGGCTTGCCATTGGCTTGCCGTGGCAAAGGCGCCGATCGCCGTGGTTTCGCGTTGCGTCGCCCAGGCACTGTTGCCGACGGCTGTCGCAGCCAGACCCGCGGCCTGCGCGTCGGTCCCGAGGGCCGATGCGAAGATGCCTTGCGAAAGGCTGCCGCTGCCGATTGCAACGCCGCCGCCGGTGTTGGCGGCACTGTTGCGACCTATAGCGATGGCGCCGCTGCCGTTGGCGGTCGCGCCATAGCCAATCGCGGCGCTGTAGTCGCCAAGCGCAGTGTTGCCGTAGCCCATGGCGGTGCTGCCAGTGCCCATCGCGAAGTTGTTGCCGCCCACGGCAGTGGCGTAGTCGGCCAGAGTATTGCTCTGGTATCCGATCGCGGAACTTTCAATGCCCTGCGCCGCGCTTCGGACGCCGACGGCCACGGTGTTGTCATCGAGTGCAACGCTGCCATCGCCAATGCCGATTGCGCTCACGCCAAGCGCGGACGCGCCGGTGCCCACCGCGATCGCATTGCTGTTGACGGCCGTGGCCGCCGAACCCATCGCCATGGCGTCGCCACCGGAGGCCGAGGTCGCAGCGTTGCCGAGCATCATGTTGCCGTCTGCTCCGCCACCCAGATTGACGCGGCCGCTGTTGACGCTGAGTTGGCCGCCAAGGCTGAGCGAATTGGCCCCGGTGCCGTTGCCGTGGAACAGCACCCGATCGGTCTGCGTGTCGGCGTCGGTCGCGTCGCAGCCGGAGGCGTCGCCGACGGTGACCGCCGGGCTGCCGTTGTCGTCGGCGACTGCGACGCAATCGGCGTCGTTGCCGTCGTTGATGTACACACCCTCACCGGCGATGGCCGATAGCGATATTCCCGACGACAACAGCAGCGCCAGGGCGATGGCCAGCGGGCCGCGCGCCAGCGATGCGTGCGCGGCGCCGGTCGAGCCGACGGTGTCGCTGCTGGCCAGTTCCGACGCCACGACCACTTGGCCGAGTGCCTTGTTCCAAACCTTGCTGTAGATCTTGTTCACGTGTTTTTCCTCTGGCGGACACCGGGCCCGGACGGCTCATTGGCCAGTCGCCGACGGCCGGCTCCACGGAAGCCAGCGACGCCATGGTCCCGGACCGGCTCGCAAGAGCCGGACGACAGTGCATCGCTTCGCTGACGGACGGATTCGGAGGCAGATGCCGGGAAGGCGGACCTTCCCGGCAGATCGTCTGCCGTGCAATTGCTATCAGTACGCGGCCAGCACGTACTCGTCGGTGGAGGCCTTGGTATTGACCACCAGGACGTAGTAGTCGCCTGCGGCGGGATTGGTGAGCATCACCGCTTCGGTGGTTCCGGCCTTGTCCGACTTCAAGTCGAAGTCGCTGGTCGTCGGAGCCGAGCCGCGCTTGACGTACAGGGCGACGTCACTGTCCCTGGTGCCGCCGTAGGTGCGGATGTTGATGCTGGCCTTGCCTGCCGGCACGTTGCCGAGCACGAACAGGTTGCTGCTGCCCGCGGTCGTGCTGAAGACCGGATTCTTGCTGGCCGCGGTGATCTGGCGTGGCGAGCGGTTGCTCAGCGCCGTGGCCGGATCCGGCGCCACCACACCCTTGGCCATCAGCACGGCGGCATTGGCGTCGACAATGCCCACGCCCATCGGGAACGGTGGCGTCACCGACGTCGGGAAGCTGCGTGCGGTCTTGGTCAGCACTTGCCGGACCAGCGCGGGCGTCAGCGCGGGCTGGCCCGCGGCCACCGCCGTGCTCTGGATCAGCCCAGCCACGCCCGCGACGTGCGGGGACGCCATCGACGTACCGACCATGCCGGTGTAGACATCGCCGCCGTCGGCGCTGGCCACCGGCGTGGTGGTGCCGGTATTGCCGGTCGACCAGATGACATTGCTGGCATCCAGCGCATCGCCGCTGGCGGTGCCGCCACCGCCCGGAGCCGAGAGCGTCACGGAGAGGCCGTAGTTGGAATAGAACGCCCGCGACGCATCCACGCCGGTGGCGCCGACGGTGATCACGCCCGCGCACGAGGCCGGGGTCTTCGACGAGGCGTCGGCGTTGTTGTTGCCGGCAGCGACAACGACAGTGGAACCGCGTGAAAGCGCACCGTCGATGGCGATCTGCGTGACCGACGCGGCCGCGCAGGCGCCCGAACCGCCCAGGCTCAAGTTGAGCACTTCGGCGGGGTTGGTATTGTCGGTCACGCCCGGCACGCTGCCGCCCGACGCCCAGGTGATGGCATCGGCGATATCGGAGGTCAGGCCGCCGCAGTGGCCGAGCACGCGCACCGGCATCACCTTGGCCTTGTAGGCCACACCGGCCACGCCCTTGGCGTTGTTGGTCACCGCCGCGATGGTGCCGGCCACGTGCGTGCCATGCCACGAGCTGTCGGACGGCGGGCCGCCACACCAGCTCGACATCGAATCGTCCGTCCAGTCACCGGTGTCGTGCGCGTCGGCGTCGCGGCCGTCGCCGTCGCCGGCCACGTTCGGGTTCTGCGCGTCCTGGCCGTAGGCGCTGATGAAGTCGTAGCCCGGCACGATGTTGGCGCCCAGGTCGCCGTGATCGACGTACCCGGTATCGAGCACCGCCACCACCACGCCCTCGCCGTTCGGCGTCGCCACCGGGTTGCCGCCGTTGGTGATCGCCGCGCCCCAGGCCTTGGGCAGGTTGATGCCGCCAGGGCTGTTCGCCGGTGCGCCCGGTGCGACTGCGCCGGAGACGTTGCGGTAGTGCCACTGCAGGTTGGCGTAGTGCGGGTCGTCCGGATTGAGGTCTACTGCCTGCATCAGCAAGTCCGGCTCGGCGTAGGCAACTGCCGGATCGCTGCGCAACTGCGCGAGCAGTACGTTGGCCTCGGCTGCGTCGAGCTTGCGCGACAGCTGGATCACATCGGCGCCGATGCCCATCTTGCGCACGTACCGCGAGGTCAGCGCGGGGGTCACGCCATTGGCGCCAACCTTGCCCGTGACACCGGCGCGCTGGGCGGCGGCGTTCATCGCGCTCACCACTGTCGCCTGGCTGCGCGCTGCGGCGTCGCCGGCCTTGTAACGGACGATGAAGCGGTCGAACCGGGTCTGCTGCTCGCGAAGAGCAAGCGGCCTGATCCCCGCGGTTCCGTTGGAACCGGCGCTGGCATCGCCAGGAGCCAGGGCGGACATGGCCGTGACGACGGCGACCGCCAGTGCACTGGCGCCCAGGATGTGCGTGCGCTTGCTCATTTTGTTTCCCCTCGAATGACTGAAAAGTGGGCGACGGGTGCCGCGCCTGCGCCTGGTGCAGATCCCGGCTTCCGTCGCTGTTGTGGCGCGGCAGTGATGACGGGATCGCCCCCGGCGCATGCCTGCTGGGTCACACCGTAGAGGGGAGAATTGCCTGCTGTCATTCACACTCGTTTCACATCGCACTCACCGAAGATTCACATGTCGTGACAGTTTCACGGCATCATGCCGGCGACGAGTTCGCAGCCCTCGAAACATGAACGCCAACGCGACATCGCGCACATTTCGAGGAGCCTGACGTGAACTCTTGGGACCGGCTGCTGCACTGGCTGCGTGATCTGCCGATCAGCGACCCCGTCGATCGGCGCAACGCACCCGCCATGCAGGTGCTGTTCCTGTTCATGGGCATAGGCACGCCTGCGCTGTGGGGTTACCACATCGCCTTTGCCGGCATGCCGCGTGGCGGTTTGCTATCGCTGGTCACGTCGCTGACGCTCGCCGCGACGCAACTGTTCGCCATCGTCATGATCCGTCGTGGCCTCTTCAGACCGGCGATCAGGCTTTACTTGACCACCACGCTGATCGGAATGCTGGTCGATTATCTGCACGCCGGCTTCGGGGTAATGGCAACGCAGCAGATCGATTCCCTGATGACGCTGGTCATCAGCGGTCTCGTGCTGGGACGGTCGTCCCTGTGGTTGATCTTCGTCGTGCTGCAGTTGATCACGGCGGTCGGATTCACGGTCGACCTTCTGAAAGCAGACGAAGTCGACGCATCCCTTGCCAACCTGCTGTCGGCGATCTTCAGCCAACTGATCGTCGCCCTGATTCTCGACCGCACCGTCAATGCGCTGCGCGAAACCCTGGCGGAGTCGGAGCAGCGCGGCCTCGACCTGCAGCGCGAGATGGAGGCGCGTGAGCGCGCGCAATCCCAGCTCATCCATGCGCAGAAGCTGGAAGCCGCTGGCCGCCTCGCCAGCGGCATCGCACACGACTTCGGCAACATCCTCAACCTGATCAGCGGTTACGCCTCGCAGCGCGATCGGATCCTTGACATGAAGCAAGGCGACGAGCAGCAGGCTGCCTTCGACAAGACGCTCAGCGGCATCGGTTCGGCTGCGGAACGAGGGACGGAAATTACTCGAAAACTCCTGTCGTTCAGTCGACACGACGTGGCGCGCCCGCAGGTTTTCAACGCAGTCGAGGCCGTCATCGGCATGCAGGCGATGCTGCGGCAGTTGTTTCCACACGCCATCACCCTGGAGCTGCCCAGGGATGAAGCTCCGCTGCTCGTGCGTTTCGACCGAAGCGAGTTCGAATTGATGATCATCAACATCGCGGCCAACGCGCGCGACGCGATGCCTAACGGCGGGACCTTTCGGATCGAGTTGAGCAGAAATCCCGCAGGCACAACCGAGATCGTCCTCGCCGATACCGGACACGGCATGGACGAAATAGTGCGGCGGCAGATCTTCGAGCCGTTCTTCAGCACCAAAGTCGGCGGGACCGGACTGGGGTTGGCCGTGATCCGCGACGTGGTCCTCGCCGAGGGCGGCGACATCACGGTCGAGAGCACGCCAGAGCAAGGAAGCACGTACCGGATCACGCTGCCCGGCGTCGACGATGGCACCCAGGAGAACTAGCCAGGACGGCGCGCCCTCAACCGGTCTTGGCCACATCCTCCAGCACGTAACCCTTGCCGTGCACCGAAGTCAACGGGAACGACTCTCCACACCGGCTCTGCACCTTTCTGCGCAAACGATGGATCACCATCTCGATGCGATGGGGATCGAAGTCGAGCACGTTGTCCGCAAAGGCGGACACCAGCTGATCGCGCGTCACCAGCTGTCCAAGCGCCGATGCCAGGTGCGCCACGACCCTTTGCTCGGCGTTGGTCAGGGGAATCGAACACCCCATCGGCGACACCATGCACCAGTCATTGAGGTCGAATTGCCAGCGTCTGGTGACCTTGAGCGGCGCAAGTCCTTTCAGTCTCCGCAACAGGCTGCGGATGGTGGCCGCCAGCAACTCGACGTGCGCCGGCTTTACCAGGTAGGCGTCCGCGCCCTGGCTCAGGCCGCGGACCTGGTCGGAGGTTCCTCCATGACCGGTCAACATGATGATCCCGATGTCGGGAAGCATCGCGCGGATCGCCTGGGCAACGCTGAACCCGTCCGCATCCGGCAATCCCACGTCGAGCACGACGACATCGAAGGCCTGTGCGCGGAGCGTCTCGTACAGCTCTGCCGCCGTCTGCACGCCTGCGACGACGAATCCATAGTCGGCCAGACCTGGCAACAGCACGTCCTGCAGCAGCGACGTGTCGTCTTCGAGCAACACGATTCTCGATGGGATGTGCTGTGGGGCGACCATGGCGGCAGGGGAAGAACGGGTGGCAACCAACGAGGGCCAGGACCGGACCCAAGTGCACGACTGTAGCCGGGTCGGGCGCTACTTCCAAATGATGCGTCGGCATGGCCCGGATAGGCGCTGCACTCGTCAGGGGCTCAGTCGCAAGCTGTCGGGTTTCGAGGCGCGTACGCCAGCACGTTCTGTCAGATCGAGCCGTTCCTTCCAGGGATCGGACTTGGCGGTGACGCTTCCGTCTGCACCGAAATCCAGCAGCAGTTCGTCGGCCGCACGATACGTGGGCCAAGTCGGCAGACCCTCGCCGTTGGGATCGCCGCTGCGGGCAAAGTTTGCCCAATAGTCCGCCATGGCATTGGCCACGCGGTCGTCGTCTGGAGTGACGATGTCGCCGTGGAAAGCGCCAAGCCGATCCAGAGCGAAGGCAACGTCCGTTGCGTGCTGTGCGCCGTATGGAGACTGCGCTCGCTTGCCTTGCAGAACATAGGAGAATCGATACAGGTACGCCGGCACTCCAACCGCCCGCTCCGAGCGGGCGAGGAATCGCGCAGGCTCAACCATGAGGCGGTCTCCACCTACGGCAATGTTGATCGCCTGCATGTCGCCCTTTCCGTCCGGGTCGTATGCCCGGCGTGCAGCATCGGCATCCGGGCCAAAGGCGGTAAAGGCCTCCTCCGGTGTCCTGGCAGTATTGAGCCCCAAGTCCCAGGTAGTCGCGCCGACGATCATCGGTATGCGCTGTTGCCGGCCCGCGGCATAGGCCGCCTGTGGCGTTTCCACGAGGAGGCGCCCCTCGATGACGGGCCCGGCGTAAAGGGCTCGGTCGCGCTGCAGTATCGACAACATGTTCAGGCCGTCGGTGACCTGCTCGGCGCTGAGCGAACGCAGGTCCGAAAGAGCCTTCCGGCCCTCGCCGGCGATGTTCCACTTCCTGGCGAACGCGAGCCCAAGTGTGGTCGCGGAGGCCGCGTCCGGCAGATCCTTGGCCAGGTACCGTTCGCGCGGCAGATTGCGTCCGGCACCGGACTGGACAATGGCACGTTCGAACAAGCCCTTCGCTTCCGGTGACGTCATCAGCATGTTGATCGACATGCCGCCCGCCGACTCCCCGATCACGGTGACGTTGGCGGGATCGCCACCGAAGTCCGCGATGTTGCTGCGGACCCATTTCAGTGCAGCGATCTGGTCCATCATTCCGTAGTTGCCCTTGGCCTCTTCCGGATGCTCGGCATTCAACGCAGGAAAGCCGAAGGAGCCGAAGCGGCCAAGGCGATAGTTGAAGCTGACGAACACCAGCCCTCGTTCGGCCATGCTCTCGCCGGTGGAGTCCAACGAGGACGACCCGCCGTTGACGAAGCCACCACCGTGGATCCAAACCATCACCGGCAACTTCCGCGCCGACGTGTCCGGCCGCCAGAGATTCAGGTAGAGGCAATCCTCGGATATCGGGTGTCTCCCGCCCGGCGGTGGCGGTCCGAGCGGGGCCTGCATGCAGTCCGGCGAAAGCCGGCTTGCATCGCGCACACCTTTCCAGGGTTGCAGCGGCTGCGGCGCGCGCCAGCGCAGTTCACCGAGCGGCGGCTTCACATAGGGGATGCCCTTGAAGGAAAGCACGCCACCCTCGTCCGCTCCCTGGACGGTCCCACCTGCGGTGGCGATGCGGGCGGAGGTGAGCGCAGACGCTTGCGCGACTGGCGGGACGAGCGATACCGCCATCGCGGTGGCGATGATCAACGAACGCAGTGCCATGGAGCGCTCCGTTTCAGGGCCAAGGAGAACGTAAGGGACAGAACTATTTCGGAAGTACGGCAGTAGCGCTCAGATCGCGGACCCCGGCAGCCCGGCCGACATAGACGCTGAACCGGCCACCCGATCGCACCCAGGCACTGGCCTGTTTGTCATAGGACGCCAGCAGGCGCGGATCGGCGGAGATGGTCACTTCGCGCGACTCGCCCGGCTTCAGTTCCACACGCGACCACCCGACCAGGCGATGGGTGCGCCCCGGTGGAGCGACGTACAACTGCGCGACCTCGGTTCCCGAACGCTTACCGGTATTGGTCAACGTGAACGTGGCGCGCAGTTCGCCACCGTCGTTGCGTACGCGCAACTTCCGGTAGGCAAAGGTGGTGTAGGTCAGGCCGTGGCCGAACGGGAACAGCGGCTTGGCAGCGGTGCGCTCGAACCAGCGATAACCGACGTCACTGCCTTCATCGAAGCGGACCTGGAACGGTGGCACCGGCTTGCCCAGGCCGAACGGCGTGCGACGCTCGGGATCGAACCCGGGAACCGACTGGCGCGGCAGTTGTTCGACGCTGGCCGGGAAGGTCATCGGGAGGCGCCCGGAAGGCTCGGCTTCGCCGGTCAGGATCCTGGCGATGGCCTCACCGCCGCGTTGCCCCGGGTACCAGGCCTGCAGCACCGCACCGACCTGGCCCAGCCACGGCATCGACAACGGATTGCCGGTTTCCAGCACCACGACCGTGCGCGGATTGGCGGACGCCACGTTCGCGATCAGCGCGTCCTGCGCGTGCGGCAGCAACAGATCGGGCGCATCCAGACCCTCCTCCTCCGGCCGCGTCGCGAACACCACGGCGACGTCGGCCTGCCGCGCCAGTTCGGCGGCGCGGGTCGGGTCGGAGCCGTCGTCGAAGCGGATGTCGATACCGGGCCTGGATGCCTGCAACGCCTTCAGCGGCGATGACAGACCGTATACAGGCGACAGGATCGCCGCGATTCCTTCGCGTCCGCGCGTATCGAGGAAGTGCCCGCCATAGGGCATGACCTGCGACGACCCGCCACCGGACAGCACACCCCGGTCGGCGAAACCGCCGATGATCGCGAGCGTGCGCACCGAACCTGCTAGCGGCAACACGCCGTCATTCTTCAGCAGCACCATGCCCGACAGCGCGATCCGTTCGGCGATCGCGGCGTGGGCGCTCCGGTCGATCGACCCGCCGGGAGTGGCCGGGACATCGGCGGCGCCCACGGCGATCAGGCTGCGTGCGATACGACGGGCGGCATCGTCGATGCGTTCGGCCGGAATCTCGCCCTTCTCGACCGCGGCCTTCAAGCCGGCGAAGCGGGCCTCGTCCTGCGGCGATTCCTGGTCCAGGCCCGCATCGATCGAAGGCTTGAGCGCGTGCACCGCGCCCCAGTCCGACATCACCCAGCCCGGAAAGCGCCACTCGCCCTTGAGTACCCGGTTGAGCAGGAAGTCGTTCTCGCAAGCGTAGGTGCCATTGATCCGGTTGTACGCGCACATGACCGCACCGGGCTGACCGCGTTCAACCGCGATCTGGAACGCCAGCAGATCGGACTCGCGCAATGCCGATTCGTCGATCACGGCATCGTGGACGAACCGGCCGGTCTCCTGGCTGTTGAGTGCGTAGTGCTTGACCGTGGAAACGACATGCCGGCTCTGGATGCCCGCCACCTGCTCGCCGATGATCGTGCCCGACAGCAGCGGATCCTCGCCGGCGTACTCGAAGTTGCGGCCATTGCGGGGCTCACGCGTCAGGTTCACGCCACCGGCCAACTGCACGTTGAAGCCCTTGGCATGGGCCTCGGCACCGAGCATCTGGCCTGCCTCGCGTGCGAGTCCGGGATCGAAGGTCGCCGCCAGCGCAAGACTGGCGGGCAGCGACGTCGCCTCGTCCCCCCTGCGCAGGAAACCGCCCAGGTTGGCCACGCCGAGGCTGGCATCGGACATCTGCAGTGCGGGCCAGCCGACCCTGGGCAGGCCGGCGACGAAGCCAGCCGACCCCAGCGCACCTTGCGGCGTGTGTTTGCGCATCGCCTCCGGAACGCTCGGCGGCAGCGGCACGCCGAGGGACAGCAGGCCAAAACCGGCCTGGGTTCGCAACAGGGAAATCTTCTCGTCGAGCGTCAACGCGTCGACCAGCAGACGGGCCCGCTCGTCAACGGACCGGGCAGGATCTTGCCAGTCGTGGCGCGCCGACACCGCCTGGGGCGCCTGTCGATCCTGTGCCGCGACCTGGGTAGCCGATACCGTCGCCGCAATCACGGCGGCGATTGCGATCTTCATTGGAACGTGCATTTGGTCAGTCCTGACGCTTGCGCTTGATTCGCGCCCCGGAGACGGGCGCCCCCTTTCTGTCGCCATCCTCGACGCTGGCGACGAGCAGGTCGCGCAGCAGATCAACGGACTTTTCAATCTCTTTCGGCTTGTCCGAGAGCAGGCGCGCAACAGAAAGGCCGCGGACGGCCCACACCAGCAGCCGTGTCTTCTCCGGCGACGCCGCACCGGTTCTGTTCAGGAGCTCGGCAGCGCGCTTGAACGAGTCCCGTTCGATCTGGGCTTGCAGGGGCCTCAATTTTTCTGTCAGCGTGGCATCGCTGCGTGCGCCCTGCATGATCTCCAGCACCGCCACGCCTGCCGGGCGGCACAGGATGTCCCAGACCAGTCGGGGGAACGCGTGGAGGCGTTCGCGCGGATCCGAGATCGGCTCCAGAGCCTCGCGATAGAGGCGAATTTCATCCTCATACACCGACTGCACGACGTACAACATCAGCTCCACCTTGGTCGGAAACTGATGCAGCATCGCTCCCCGGCTGACGCCTGCCTTTTCGGCCACCACCGTCGTCGTCGTGGCGGCGTACCCGTCCGCGTACAGCGAATCGATTGCCGCGCGCAGCAGCCTGGCGCGAGTGGCCGCGCTGCGCGACTCCTGGGTGCGTCGAGGGGCCTTCCTGGATGTGGTCACCGTGCTCTGAGTCCTTTGGGCAATCCGGCCCGCACAATCCGGCCGAGGTGATGGGCGCTGGGTTTTGGCGTGCGCTCGAAGGTAGTGCGATCGACTGCAACCAGGCCGAACTTTGGCCGGAAGCCGGCGAACCATTCCCAATTGTCGAGCAGCGACCAATGAATGTAACCGCGCACGTCGATCCCGTCGCGGAGGCAGCTGAAAACGCCGTCGACCGCCTGGTCGATGAACGCCACGCGCCGGGCGTCGTCCTCCGTGGCCACGCCGTTCTCGGTGACGTAGATCGGCTTGGAAGTATGTCGGGACACGGTGCGGATCGCCTGCTCCAGGGCCTCGGGCGCGAAGGGGTATTCCATCTGGGTCTGCTCGACGCCGGCTGGCGTGGGCAGGTCGGAATCGGTGTCGACGAGACTGTAGGTGTAGTTCTGGACCCCCACGAAGTCGCCCTCCGCTTGCAGCCACGGCAGCAGCACCTGGGCCCGCTTGCGCTCGATGCCGTCGATGACACCGGGGTGCGCCGGGCGGTCGTCATTCAGGGCCAGGGTGATGCCGACCGGGAAGCGGCCCGCGGATATCTGCTTGATCGCCGCATAGGCCCGATCGTGCGCCTCGATCATGATCGGTTGCTTGATCCGGGAGTCGCCCAGCAGTGGCGGCATCCAGTTCGGCGCTCCCATGTTGGCACCCACCGCCGCGCAGGCAGCGTCGATGTACGGCCGCAGCTGCCTGATCGACGGTGTCCAGCTCACCAGCATGCCCAGGTTGGGTTCGTTGAAGGTTGCCGCCAGACCCATGAGCTCGCCCAGTTCGCGGGTGACCAGACTGCAGTAGCGGACAAAAGGTTCGATCCCGTCGCGCGTCTGGAATCCGCCGGCCGCCGCGAACCACCGCGGCGCCGTGAAGTGGCTGTAGGTGACGAACGGGACCATGCCATGGCGGTGAATGGTCTCCAGCACCCGACGGTAGTAGTCCAGCGCCGCTCGCGATACCTGGCCCGGTTCGGGTTCGATGCGCGACCATTCGATCGAAAATCGATGCGTGTTGAAGCCCAGCGAAGCCGCCAGGGCGATGTCCGATTCGACGCGATGGTACGTGTCGGCGGCATCGCCCGATGGCTCCTTGAACAAGCTCGGCCTGGTGTTCTCCATCACCCACAGATCGCTGGCGTAGTTGCCGCCCTCGATCTGATGGGCCGCACCCGCCGTCCCCCAGAGGAAAGCTCCGGGGGCCGGCGGCTTGCGCTGTGGCGGGGCCGCCCCGGCGCTGCCGGGGAGGCTGCCGCCGACAACTCCGGCCACCATTCCCTTGGCCATCAGGGCAAGGGCGGACCTGCGATCGAATGTGGTGCTCATTGCGGTATTCCTTCAGCGTTTCTAGTGCAGTTTGTCCAGATCGGCCTGAAGCGCCCTCAGTCGATCCTCCGTCAGCGCACCCTGGCTGTACGGCAGGAGTGCCTCCAGGGACATGGACTTGAACGAGTCGTACGCCGGATGCTCGAAGATCGTCGGAAGGTGCCTCACGACGGCCGCGCGTGCATCGGCGTCGGCTGCCAGTGCCTCCAGCGGGGTCGAGGCCACGGAGAATCCCGGCGCCGATACGGACACCGCCTTGGTCGCAGCAGCGGTAGCGCTCGACACGCTCGGCGTACTCGCGCAGCCGACGACCGCTGCTGCCATCGCCACGGTCGCGATGCATGAAAAGAAAAGTTTCATCGGATCAATCTCCTGTGATGATCAGACCGCTCAGAACTTCAGACTGAGATTGACGCCCACCGTGCGGAAGGCATCCGGACTCATGATCCGGAAGTAGCCACCCGGATTGAGTGTGGGACCGGAGGCATAGGGCGCGTAGAAGTGTTCGTCCAGCAAGTTGCGCGCGTACAACCCGACCCGCCAACGCCCGTCCTGTCGTCCAACCCCGACGCTCGCGTTCAACAGGCCATAGGCGTCGACGACCGCATTGGGGTCAGCCACCACAGCCTGCGCCTCGCTGCGCCAGGCCCAGTTCGCGCCGGCGTCGAACATCAGTCCGTTGGCGAACGGATGCTGGTAGGAACCGCGCACGATGTAGGTCCACTCCGGAGCATTGGGCAGACTTTCGCCGGCGAAGTTGGCTACCTGCAGACCGGTGACCGGATCGACGTAGCAACCTTCGCCAACGACCGGCGACTGTGGCTGTCCCGCGTAGCAGGTGCTGCGGAAATCCTTGAACTGCGCATCGTTGTAGGTCGCAGCCAGGGACAGGTCGAAGTTCTCGGTGACGCGCAGGGAAGACTCCAGCTCCACGCCGCGCACGCGCATCAATCCGGCATTCGAGAGAGCGAACGCCGGCGGCGTAGCGCTCAGGTCCAGTGTCTGTGCCTGGAAGTCCTTGAAATCGGACGAATACAGCGTGGCATTGAGCGTCACACGGCCATCCAGCAAGGTCGAACGCGCACCAAGTTCGTAGCTGTCGACCGTCTCCGACCTCACCTCGTGCGGCGTACCGGTGGTGCCGTCGACGGCAGGACCCTTGTAACCGCGCGCATAGGTCGCGTACAGCATCAGGTTCTCGGTGGGGTCGTACTGCAGGCCGATGCGGCCCGATAGGTTCTCCTCCTCGAACTTCCCGTCGTAAGGCGGCAGGATGCCGATCGGAACCGCCGGGAAGGGCAACGGGGTCACCCGCAGCGAGCCCCATACCTTGTCCCTGGTGTAGCGAACGCCGGCAATCAGCTTCAGCGAATCGGTCAACCCATAGGTGCCCTGGCCGAAGGCCGCGAGGCTGCGGTTGTCGCCAGCCTGGTCCCGGCGCCCGCCGCCGAGCACTACCGGCACGCCGAAGAGGCCGTAGAGATTGCCGACCTGGGCCGCCCAGCCGTTGACATCGGTCCGGTAGTAATAGGCACCCGCCACATACTCGAACCGCTCGCCGGACGGCGACGTCAGGCGCACTTCCTGGGTGAACTGGCTGCTGTCCACGCCGCCGTCACTGTTGTTGAAGATGTCGATCGGCGCGGCATCGATGTCGGCCAACTGGGTTACTTCAAGCTTGCGATAGGCGCTGATGGAGGTGAGGGTGTGGTCGCCCATCAGCACATCCATCTGCAGCGACGCGGCGTCGACCTGGGTTTCCGCGGTCCAGTCGCCGTCCTGGAAGCTCTTGTAGACGCCATGCCCGGGCTTCTCGTCGAAGCGGGCGAACTGCGAGCTGTACAGCGGCGACGTGCTGAGGGTTTCGATGGTGTGCGCGTCGCGCGCGAAGCCCTCCTGGTGCTCTGCGGAGAACAGCAGCGACAGATTGTCGGTCGCCCACCACAGGAGCTTGGCGCGCGCGCCCTTGTTCTCGCGATCTCCCACGTTGCCTTCATCGCGGGCCACGTAGGGAATGGCACCGTCCTGGCTTTGGTAGAAGGCCGAAACCCGCAGCGCCGCGCTCTCGCCCATCCCCAGGTTGACCGAGCCGCGCGCAATCTGCTCGTCGCGCTCGCCATAGGACAGGCTCAGATCGCCCGCGTTCTCGCCGATTTTCGGCTGCTTGGTCACGATCTGGATGACACCGGCCGAAGAGTTCTTGCCGAACAGCGTCCCCTGGGGTCCGCGCAGCACTTCGACCCGTTCGATGTCGCTGAAACCAGTCGCTCCAGGGTCCCGCGACAGGCCGATCACGACTCCGTCGACCACCAGGCCGACGGTCTGCTCCACGCCGCTATCGAATGTCTGGGTACCCACGCCGCGAATCTGGTAGCCGCCGCCGTTGGACACCGGATTGGTTGCCGAGAAGGTGACGTTCGGCGCCAGGTACTGGATGTCGGTGGCTTCGCGGAAAGCGGATTTGTCGATCGTCTTGCCGGACACTGCGGTGACCGCGACGGGCACGTCCTGAAGGAGCTGTTCGCGTCGCGTCGCAGTGACGACGATGGCATCGAGCCTGGTTGGATCGTCCTTCTTCTCCGCGGGCTGAGCCGCCAATGGTTCCTGGGCATTGACCGTGCTGGCTGCCATGGCGGCCAGGCTGGCACCGATCACCGAGGCCAGTACTGCCTTTCTCGTGGATCTCAAGCTTGAGTTGCGCATTGCTTCCCCCTCCCGTGTCTTTTCGCACCATGGAATCCGGCGCGGGATCGCCGCGGTGACGGATGCCTGGAGCCCCCTTGTTCTCGCTTCGCCTCGTCGCCTCCGATCCCATCGGGTCGGAATTCCGCCGGGACGCCGCTGCTTTATTTGCAGTCAAGCATGACTGTTAGTTGCAGTCAACAATGCTTGCAAATATTTTTATTGCGACATGCGTTCATTCAAAAACATCCTTCAAAAGCGCATCGCCTCGCTCCCAGGGGCAAGTGGAACGCGCGCTCTTGGAACATCGGCTATCGGCGCAGCGATGTGGCGAGCGTGTGCATCGCCGCACAACCGTCGCGAACTGCAGGAGTTGGACCGTCCGAACCCATGTATCCGGGCGCCCCGGTCCCGTACTTCTATTCGCGCATGTCCTCCAACTCCATCCCCTTGGTTTCGCGCACCGCCATCAGCACGAACACCAGCGACAGCGACGCAAACAGCGCGTACAGGCCGTAGGCGAACGCCAGGCCGATCTCGGCGAGCGACGGGAAGCTGCTGGTGATGACGAAGTTGGCTATCCACTGTGCCGAGGCAGCGACCGCCAGTGCCATTGCGCGTATGCGATTGGGGAACATCTCGCCCAACAGCACCCATACCATCGGCCCCCAGCTGAGACCGAAGAAGACCACGTAGGCGTTGGCCGCGATCAGCGCGATATGGCTCCAAGGCGCGGGCAGCGCCAGTTCGGTGCCGCTACCGCTGGCGCGCGAGAAGCACCAGGCCATCAGTGCCAAAGCCACCGCCATGCCGGCCGAACCAACCGCCAGCAACGGTTTGCGCCCGACCTTGTCGACCAACGCGATCGCCAGCAGTGTCACCAGCACGTTCACCACCGAGGTGGCGACGGTGATCGTGAAAGAGTCAGCCTCGCTGAAGCCAACCGAACGCCACAGCGTCGAGGAGTAGTAGAAGATGACATTGATCCCGACGAACTGCTGGAGCACCGACAGCACGATGCCGATCCACACCACCGGAAGCAGGCCGACACGCGGATCGCGCAGATCGCTGAGCGCCGGCCGGACTTCATTGCGGAGACTGTCACGGATATCGGCGACCTTCCGCTCCAGCGCACCCTCGCTGCGCATTCCCAGCACCTGGCGCAGTACCTCCTTGGCTTCCACCAGGCGCGCTTTGGCCACCAGGTAGCGCGGCGACTCCGGTACGGCCAGCACCAAGGCCCCATAGACCAGCGCTGGCATCAGCGCAACCAGGAACATCCAGCGCCACGCTTCGAGACCGAGCCACAGTGGCTTGGCCGCGCCACCTGCCAGACCGGCCAGCCAGGCGTCGCTGAGCAGGGCCGTGAAAATGCCGAGCACGATCGCCAGCTGCTGCAACGACCCAAGCCGGCCGCGCACGTGCGCCGGCGACACTTCGGCGATGTAGGTCGGTGCGATGACCGAGGCTACGCCGACACCGATGCCGCCGACCACGCGCCACAGCATCAGATCCCAGATCCCGAGCACCAGTCCTGAACCCACCGCACTGACCGCCAGCACCATCGCCGCCACCTGCATCGTCCGCACGCGACCAAAGCGGTCGGCCAGCGAGCCGGCGTACCAGGCGCCCAGCGCCGAACCAAGCAGCGCACAGGACACCGCGAAACCGGTCTGCGTCGCGCTCAGGCCGAAGCCGCTGCGAACGGCGTCCACCGCGCCATTGATCACCGCGGTGTCGAATCCGAACAGAAAGCCCCCCAACGCCGCTGCCGCCGATACCAGCACCACGCGTGCGGTAGCACGCTGTTCCACCGTCACATCCGCACACGCCTGCAGTTCGTTCACTCGTTCCATGCCCTTCCCCGATGCGTTGCAGCCGGCCTCAGAACCATTCGTCCCGCATGGCGAACGCGCTGTCGTCCGCGCGCGTCACCAGCTTCGCGTGATGCGCCACGACCGGCAGTTCGACCGCGAAGAACCAGCGGCAGCTCTGCAGCTTCCCCTGATAGAACGCGACGTCGTGCGCGGCCGCCGCCGGCAGTGCGCGCCGCGCCGCCACTGCCTGCCACAGCCACATCCACGCGACGCAGACATGGCCGAGCGCCGTCAGGTAGTGGTGCGCGTTGGACAGGGCCAGGCGGGCCTCTCCTGCACCCATCCGCGCGCCGGCGGCCCAGGTCGCGGCTGCCACCTGTGCGGATGCATCGCGCAGGTCCGCCGCCAGGGCCGCCAGTTCCGCATCGCTGTCTGCCTCGGTGCAGGTCGCTTCGATCCGCGCCGCCAGCAGCCAGAACGTTTCACCGTTCCCCTCCAGCGCCTTGCGGCCCAGCAGATCCAGCGCCTGGATGCCGTTGGTGCCTTCGTGGATGGCGTTGATGCGGTTGTCGCGGTAGCACTGCTCCACCGGATACTCGCGGGTGTAGCCGTAGCCCCCCAGGATCTGCATGGCCAGCTCGTTCGCCTTCAGGCACCACTCCGACGGCCACGCCTTGACGATCGGCGTCAGCAAGCCCAGCAGAGCGGTGCTCTCGCGCTGGATCTGCGGATCGGGATCGTGTGAGCGGTCCACCAGCAGCGCCGCGTACAGGCCAAGCAGGTGTGCACCCTCTACGTAGGCGCGCTGCGCCAACA
The DNA here is from genome assembly GCF_057656135.1 of Lysobacter sp. Soil_N_23. Taxonomy (NCBI): domain Bacteria; kingdom Pseudomonadati; phylum Pseudomonadota; class Gammaproteobacteria; order Lysobacterales; family Lysobacteraceae; genus Lysobacter; species Lysobacter sp. Soil_N_23. Next base: position 50,861 of record NZ_JBDGKY010000017.1, on the reverse strand, counting down.
GCATGCGACGCACATCTGCATGCTCGATGATCGGCAACGCAGGCGCATCCGGATTCCGCTGGTCCGGGTGTCGACCCTGGCGGCGCTCGCGCGCGTATTCCAACGAGTACAGGTAGCCGGCGAAGCCCAACTGGATCGCGCTCATCCCGACACCGATGCGCGCCTCGTTCATCATGTGGAACATGCAGGCCAGGCCGTGGTTCGGCGAACCGACCAGTTCGGCATGGCAATCGCCGCCCTCGCCGAACTTCAGGAAGGTGTTGATGCAGCCACGCTGGCCCATCTTGTGGTTGAGGCCGGCGAGCACGACATCGTTGCGCTCGGTGCGGTTGCCATCGGCATCGACTCGCCAGCGGGGCACGATGAACAGGCTGATCCCACGCACGCCCTGCGGCGCCCCCTCGATCCGTGCCAGGACCAGATGGATGATGTTCTCGCCCATCTCGTGATCGCCTGCGGTGATCCACATCTTGGCGCCGCTGAGCCGGTAGCTGCCGTCCGCCTGCGGGTAAGCGGTGGTCTTGATGTCCGCCAGCGACGAGCCGGCCTGAGGCTCGGACAGGCACATCGTGCCGAAGTAGCGACCTTCCAGGATCGGCATCATGTAGCGACGCTTCTGCGCCTCGCTGGCGTGGGCCGCCAACAGGTTGGCGACCCCACGTGAAAGCGCCGGATAGGTGCAGAAGGACGCATTGGCGCAGGCGAACATGCCGTCGGCCGCTGCGGCGACCACGAACGGCAACTGCATGCCGCCTTCGCCACTGTCGGCCAATGCAGCGACGAAGCCGGCATCGATCATCGCCTGCACGCCTGCGCCGATCTCCGGAATCATCTCCACTCTGCCGTCGATCAGATGCGGCTCGGCGAGGTCGGCCGCACGGTTGTGCGGGTGGAACGACTCCACCGCGACCTGGTGCGCCAACTCGATGGCTGCATCGAAGGTCTCCCTCCCGTGCTCGGCAAAGCGCGGATAGCGGCATACATCCGCGACTTCGAGCAGTTCGTACAGCGCGAAGTCCAGATGGCGGCGATCGGCGATGGGCGTCTTGTGCATGGTTCGCTTCCGTGAATATGAGTCGTTTATCCAATATGACTCATGTTGAGTCAAGTGTCTCGAACGACTAAACTCCGGCACATGCCTGGCCCCATCGCCGAAACCCGCCTGTCGCGCTCCCTGCGGCAACGCCCCACCCCCCGCGTAACGCCGCAGGACGCTTTCCGCGCAGCCCAGCGCAAATGGCTGGCTGGTGAACGGGTGGACATCGGCGCCCTGGCAACGGAACTGGGCATCGGCCGGGCCACGCTCTTTCGCTGGGTGGGCAGCCGCGAGCTGTTGCTTGGAGAGATCCTCTGGTCGTTGTGTTCCCAGGCAATCGACCAGGCCGATGCCGGGCTGCGAAGCCGAGGACCGCGTCGGGTGGCCGACGTCTGCTCGCGACTGGTGGCGGCGATCCTCGATTTCTCCCCGCTGCGCCGCTTCATGGCGCAGGACCCCGACTATGCGTTGCGACTCCTCACTTCACAGGCCAGCCCGCTGCAGGCGCGCGTGGTCACCGCCATGCGCGGGCTGTTGGAGCGGGAAGTCCAGCGCGGCGCACTGCAGGTACCCCTGCCGCTGGACACGATGGCGTTCCTGGTGATCCGGGTGACCGAATCCTTCGTCTACGCCGATGCCATCAGCGGCCGTGTAGTGGACACTGCCGATGTGGGCGTCGCGGTCGAGTTGCTCCTGTCGGGCCGCATCTCCCGCCGCACCGGGCCGAGGGCCGGTACGGGCCGGCGATCCTGCTGAAGTCGAAAAACCCCTCCTGGCATCCCGCCATCTGCGACATGGCGTCGATGGGGGTTGCAATCTCGGGTATTGACGGTGAAACCCCCCAGGGGGTTAGTATTGATTTTGGAGATGGCATTCCTCCGGCCCTGACAAAGGGCAAACCGCCGCCTCGGCTGATGATGCCTGCCCTACCCGGAATATCCGGGTGCGCGCAGGTGTCGCCGATTTCCTGACGACTTCCTCACGTGCGCTCGGCTCCGTTCACAGGAGCGCCGTATGAATGTCGTTGCTGGTCTTGTCATCTTTGCCGGTGCTGGCCTTGGCGCCCTGCTGCGCTGGGTATTGGGGTATTTCCTCAATCCGGCGCTCCCGAGCCTGCCACTCGGAACGCTCGCCGCCAACCTCGTTGGCGGGTTGCTGATGGGCGTTTGTCTCAGTGTCTTCGCTCAATACGAGAGCCTTCCGCCTGAGCTACGCCTGGCGCTGACGACCGGGTTCCTCGGTGGTCTGACGACCTTCTCCACCTTTTCCGGCGAGTCGATCACGTTGCTACTACGCGGTGAGTACCGCTGGGCATGCGCTCACATCGTGGCGCACCTGGCGGGTTCACTGCTGGCGACGCTGGCCGGCGTGTTCCTCGTCCGATCGCTCATGAAGTCCCTGGGAGTGCTGACATGAAAGGCGTTCACCTTCGCTTCTACACGTACGAGAACCGCAAGTTCCACGGATACATGGTGTACGAGTGGTTGCTCGATCGCGCCAAGAAGCTTGGCATCCACGGTGGGTCGGCATTCAAGGCCATGGCAGGGTTCGGGCGCCACGGAAGACTGCATGAGCAGCGCTTCTTCGAACTGGCCGGCGAGGAACCGGTGCTGGTCGAGTTCCTCGTCAGCGACGAGGAAGCCAAGCTCCTGCTGGACGTGCTTGACGAGGAAGGGTTGCACCTGTTCTACGCCAAGTTGCCCGCGGAATACGGGGAAGTGGGTTCGGTCTCGTAGGGCCAGTGCTCCTGGCCATCAGACGGATCAGCCAGCGGTCGCCTTGGCAGCCTCGTCAATCAGCGCAGCAACGTCAGATGCGCGCGAAGCAAGCGACGCGTGGCTGGCATCGAGAACGACGACCTTGCGTGCGTTCATGCGAGCGGACATCTGCTTCTGGTTCTCGGGGGCGATCATCCGATCCTCGCTGGAGAGCTGGTACCAGCTCGGCTTGTGCTTCCAGGCAGGGTCGGTAACGGTGTCACCGAAAGTGCTCGCCAGTGGTGCCTTCTGGGTGACCGCCATGACGAAACCCTCGTCGACGGACAGATCCTGGCAGAAGCTCTCGTGGAACTTGTCCGCCTTGAGCCACAGATAGCCATCACTGTCGGGCGCCAGGTTCGGCGCGGCCGCCGGAAGGTGCTGCTGGGTGATGCCCCCGGGGCTTTCGCCAGCATCGGGGGCGAACGCTGCAATGAAGACGAGTGCGGCCACATTGGCCTGATTGCCGGCCTCACTGATGACAGCGCCACCATAGGAGTGGCCGACCAGAACGACCGGGCCGCTGATCTGCGCGACCATCCTGCGCGTTCTTTCAGCGTCATCGGCCAGCGATGTCAGCGGATTCTCCACCGCGTGGATGTCGCCGTAGCCAAGCTTCTTCAGCTCGAGGATGACCTTGGCCCAGTGGGCTGCGCCACCCCAGAAACCATGCACTAGTACGACAGCTGGTTTGGCCATGACGTCTGCTCCAGTGACCGGTCGGGCCACTATCGCCCGCAGGCGTGAATCGGGAGTGACGGGAAAATGGCGGCCAGGAAAAGGCCCGCGCGAGCGGACCGTAGCCGTATTCGGACCGCGAACGCTACGCGGCGCGCGTGCTGCGGGAAACGATGTCGAGCGCGACCGCTTCGGCTGTGCGGATGCCGTCGACGCCGGCCGACAGGATGCCGCCCGCGTAGCCAGCGCCTTCGCCTGCCGGAAAGAGGCCGCGCGTGTTCAGGCTGTGGCCGTCGTCGCCACGCGTGATCCGCACCGGCGAGGACGTGCGGGTTTCCACGCCGGTCAGTACCGCGTCGTGCATCGCAAAACCGCGGATCTGCTTCTCGAACGCCGGCAGCGCCTCGCGGATCGCCTCGATTGCGTACTCGGGCAGCGATGGCGCCAGATCGCCCAGGCGCACTCCGGGCTTGTACGAGGGCAGCACCGTGCCGAACGCGCTCGACGCCTGACCCTTCAGGAAATCGCCCACCAGCTGCCCCGGCGCTTCGTACTCTCCGCCGCCGAGCTCGAACGCCCGCGCTTCCCAGTGCCGCTGCAACTCGATGCCGGCGAGTGGGCCCTCGCCATAGCGCGCGTAATCCTCTGGCGTGATGCCACAGACGATCGCCGCATTCGCGTTGCGCTCATTGCGCGAGTACTGGCTCATGCCATTGGTGACCACGCGCCCGGGCTCGCTGGCCGCAGCGACCACGGTGCCGCCCGGGCACATGCAGAAGCTGTACACCGAGCGGCCGTTGCGGCAATGGTGCACGAGCTTGTAGTCGGCCGCGCCGAGCAGCGGATGCCCGGCCTGCGCGCCGAAGCGGGCGGAATCGATGAGCGATTGTGGATGTTCGATGCGGAATCCGATCGAAAACGGTTTGGCTTCGACGAAGACGCCGCGCGCATGCACCATCGCGAACGTGTCGCGTGCGCTGTGGCCCAGCGCCAGCACTACGTGATCGGCGCGCAGTTGCTCGCCGCCTTGCAGCGTCACACCGCGCACGTGGCGCGTACCGTCGCGGTCGGTCTCGACCAGCAGATCGTCGACGCGCTGGCTGAAGCGGATTTCGCCGCCCAGCGATTCGATCGTCGCGCGCATCTCCTCCACCATGGACACAAGGCGGAACGTGCCGATGTGCGGCTTGCTGACGTAGGCGATCTCCTCCGGCGCGCCAGCCCTGACGAACTCGTCGATGACCTTGCGCCCATAGTGCTTGGGGTCGCTGATCTGGCTCCACAGCTTGCCGTCGGAGAACGTGCCCGCCCCGCCTTCGCCGAACTGCACGTTGGATTCGGGATTCAGCACCTTCTTGCGCCACAGGCCCCAGGTGTCCTTGGTGCGCTCGCGCACGGCCTTGCCGCGCTCGAGGACGATCGGCCGGAACCCCATCTGCGCGAGCACGAGGGCCGCGAACAGACCGCACGGTCCCATGCCGATGACGAGCGGGCGCAGCGGAAGGTTCTCCGACGCGCGCGCCACGAACTTGTAGCTCGTGTCCGGCGTGCGCATCACCTTGCTTCTGTCGCCGGCGCGCGCGACCTGCGCGACTTCGGCGTCCAGCTGCAACCGCCGAAGGATGTCGGCTTCGCGCGGGGTGTCCACGTCGACCGAATAGATCAGCACGATCGCGCCGCGCCGGCGCGCGTCATAGCTGCGCTTGGCGACGGTGTAGCCGGCCAGCTCGTCGGCGGTGATGCCCAGCCGCGCCAGAATCGCTTCGCGCAGCGCGGGCTCGGAGTGGTCCAGCGGCAGGTTGAGGTCGGTCAGTCTAAGCATGCGGTGCATCCGAGGAAGCAAAAGGGGCTCCGAAAGGAGCCCCTGCGGCAATCCGGGCCACTCGTTGAGTCAGCTCACCCGCACTTGCTGTACCCGCAGTTCAAGCACGTCGCACAGCCGTCCATGATCACGACTGCCTTGGTATTGCACTTGTGGCACATCGTCGCGCTAGGCGGGAAGCTGGCGCCTTCGCCGGTCACTTCGACGTCCTCGCTGCGCGGGGTGTCGCTGATGCGCGGCTCGGGGAACAGTTCGCCGTGGCTTACGTCAGAGTTTTTTTTTGACAGCTGGTTGTAGGCGGCGCGCTTCTCGGCGATCAGGGCGCGCTGGGCGTCGCTCATCTCCGGGTCGTGCATCAGGCCGATCGACTTGAGGTGGTCCTCGACGATGCTGCCCAGCTCGGCCACCAGCGACGGCATGTAGACGCCGCCGGCCTTGAAATAGCCGCCCTTCGGGTCGAACACGGCCTTCATCTCGTCGACCAGGAAGGTCACGTCGCCGCCCTTGCGGAACACGGCCGACATGATGCGCGTCAGCGCGACGATCCACTGGAAGTGGTCCATGTTCTTCGAGTTGATGAAGATCTCGAAGGGACGGCGCAGCTCATGCTCGGTGCCGGCGTTGAGGACGATGTCGTTGATCGTCACGTACAGCGCGTGCTCGAACAGGGGCGATTTGATCTTGTAGGTGGAGCCGATCAGGATCTCGGGGCGCTCGATGCGCTCGTGCATCTGGATGACGTCGGCCGTCGGCAGCGACTCGACCGCGGCGACGGGCGCGGGACGCGCAGCCTCTTTCGCCTTGTCTTCCGGGGTGACGACGCTGTAGCCCTTGATTTTCTTGTTGATCTTGACGGCCATGAACCCGCTCCTGGTGCGGTAATGCTGATCTAGTTATGTGTGTCGCTTAAGGCGGTCGCCGCGCCGCTGGGACGCGGCGACCAATCGGGGCACTTACTTCCTGGCAGCTTTCTTCGCGACCTTCTTTGTGGGTCGCTTGGCTGCCTTCTTCGCCGCCTTCTTGGCGACGGCCTTCTTGGCCGGCGCCTTCTTCACAGCTTTCTTGGCGGCTGATTTCTTCGCGACCTTCTTGGTCGCAGCTTTCCTGGTGGCCTTCCTGGCAACCTTCTTCGTTGCCTTCTTCGCCGTCTTCTTCGCCGCAGCCTTCTTCACCGCCTTCTTCGCGGTCTTCTTGGCTGCGGCCTTCTTCGTGGCCTTCTTCGCGACCTTCTTGCCGGCCTTCGCCTTCAGCGACGAAGCTTCCTTCTTGGCCTTTGCGCTGGCAGCGGCGAGCTTCTTCTTGGCAGTACCGACCGCCTTCTTGGCGGCCTTGCGCGCCTTCTTGGCGGTGGTCTTGACCGACGCCACCGCTTCCTCGGCACGGTGCATCACCGCGCTGGAAATGCTGGATGCGGTTTCTTTCACGTTATCGGCGGCCTGCGACAGGGTCGCCGTCACTCCGTTGCCATTGCTCATGTGCCCTCCTGACGGGCGTCAAAACTGGTTGGCGTAGTGCGGTAATCGGGGTGTTGCAAGGGCGATGCTATACCTGCTGCAGCTGCACGGCACGATGAATGCGTCGCGCGCCTGGGCCGCGTACATGAACGCGGAACCGGCCCGGATTCCGCGTGGAGGCGTCGAGGCCGTCTCCTGCCTGTTGCCGCTGCCATCGACTTGTAAGTGCGAGGAACCTGCTTCCCCCGGGTGCCGATGCTGCCTGACGCCTGAAAGCAGGTCCCTCGCCGCGCTCGCAACGACAGCGCTTAGAACTTGCCGTACGTTCTATTAGTGAAAGTGTCTGTCACATACCCCCCAACTCTGGCACCAAATATGGCATATGTTGGGGCCGACGACCACAACCCCTTGGGGGATGGCCTAATAGCCCGGCACTAAACAACGCCCGCCGGCCATCGCAAAGCGTAGGCCGCACACGATGGGTCTCATGCCTTTGTCGCCGCTGATCGGGTTTCCAGTCTAAACAACTCTTGGCAGCAGCAGCGCTTCGGTTGATGGTGCCATCGTCCAAAATTCCATGCTCTGACTCGTCAAATGCCCGGTGAACAATCTGCATAGCGCAGCGTCGGGGGAAGGATGAAAGGGTGGCAGTGCGCAGTTGCCCCACACCCCCGTGCTCACACGGCTCACGCGACGGCAGAGTTCGGCGTAGATGGCTTCACGGATCGCGGCGGCGCTGCTGATTCGCTGCTGTTGCGCGACGGAGGCTCCTTGGCGAGTGGCAGCCCAGCAACAGTAGCGCCACTGAGCAATTGACAGGCAAGCCTGTGCATCGCGATATGCGAAGACGATGTCCTGGGCCCAGGTAGAGTCAAACTGATGTTTGACCAATTGCTGTTCAAAGAATCGCTCCGCTTCCGCAATTGCCAGCTCATCCCAAAAGCGAAGTCGCAGCGCGATCCCGTACTCGTCCCTCGGTATCGACTGTAGATATTCCTCGAGTGCACCGATGAGTCCATCCCGGATGTACGCACCCCAGTTGTATCTCCACTGCAATTGCTCCACAGGTGTCTCTTCTGCCTTGGGCTCAATCTCCCAACGCAGTTCCGGCCAAGGGACGCGGATCACGCCCAATTCCCGCAGTTGGTCAAGTACGAGCAGGCTAGAGCGAAGTGTGGGCGCTACTGGTAGACGGCGCTCTTGCGCCATTAGTAGGGCTGCGAGATAGAGGCAGCCTCGGACACCGAGGTCGTCGATTGTGGGCGGGGGTACCGGCGCCATGCTCAGGGCCCTGCGCCCGCGTGTTGTCCAGCCTCTAAGAATAACTTAGTATCGCTCTGACGCGAACTTCCACGCTTGGACGTCAAGTCTATGGACCCCCTCAGTATCGTTCAGCGCGATGCGTCGTCCAGCGAACCTGGCAGCGAACTGCTGGCAAACTGATCCGCCGCCATTTGATATACGAGATCCAGTCAAGGAGTTTGTCGTCGACATCGACCAGCCGACACTCTGGCTTTCGACGCAGTCCGGCGATGTGAAGGTCTCGCTGCATTCCATGGACGGCCTGCTTGTTTCCGACGGAGTCGTTTCGGCGGGCACGATAGATGCGCACACCGGCAACATTGATCACTAGGACCAGTGAGGCTTGATCAGTAGACCGAGAAGCTGATCATGCTCTCCGGCCTGGTGGTCGATCAGAATGCCAGTATCGGTTGGCGCTGATGGCTCCCGGCCGACAGCGGACATAGGATACGGCTTTGCACTAAGTGCGAAACGCTGTCGCTAGGCTCGCCATAGCTGGCCGCCCCGTGCGTCAGGGGTCGACCAGGTCCACCCGCTTCAGGAACGGATTGCCGTAGAGCGTCATCGCCAGCGCATCGCGCGGATCGTTCCCCATCTGCGCACCCACGGCGCGATTGCCCGCGGCATTGGCATCGATCAGCGCTGCGCCGGCTTCCCATTCGGCAAGGAACGCCGGCAGCCAATGCGACGGCACGCGTGAATCCAGTGGCCACGGCGAGGCGATGACCCCCGCGCTGCCGCGATCGAGCAATTGCTTGGGCAACCCCACGGTCGTGCTTGCGACCGGATGCTCATCCTGTCGGCCACCACTGCACACGAACAAGACGACGACGCCGGCGCCCTCAAGAGCGCGAGCGAGTGCCACCGCACTCACCCGCAATTGTGCTTCATCGGACACAACCTTGAAGAAGCGGTTGTCGTCCGCTAGTCCGCCGTGGGCTGCGACGATGGCCAGTTGGGCACCCTTGAGCTGCTCGGGGAGTTGCGCGCCTGTCTGCAGCGCAACCCCATGCTGTTCGAGTACGTCCGTCACACGGTCAGCTACCGTCGCCAATGTTCCGTTCCCATTTCCTTCCACGGCGGTTGAGATCCACGCGGCGGACGGCGCGAAGGACCTACGTGGAGCCGACGTGGCGGCTCTGAGCCAAGTTAGTGATGGCGCCACAGCAACCGATGTTCCGCTTCCGAGCAACTCGCCATCGATCAACAACAACTGCGGAGGAAGACGCTGCAAGCGGGTATCGAGAACGAAGACGGCCCGGTCCCCTACGCCTTGCGACAGGCCCAGCTCGCGCATGCTCGTATAGAAGAGATTGGGCTCGTTGATGTCGAGCCCGTACTCGTAGGGGAAGCGGAGCGACCAAGCGTGGAGTCCGCGCAGCGAGAACGTGGCGTCTTCTCGATGCACTGTGAGCGTGCCCGCTTCGGCGCTCACCCGCACGAGCCGGTCGGCACTGTCGAAGGCCAGCATCTCGATGCGTAGCCCCCGACACGAAAGATCTCTTAATGTCCTCGCCGGCTCCTCGATGGCCGCCGGCAGCCAACCGCCTTCAGCGGGCCCCGGCACCGCGATCGCATGATCGGTCGTCAACTCGGCCGCGAAGCTCGCCGTCGTCGCGTCGGCGAGCGTCGCGTTTTCTGACAACTCAATGCGCGCCGCGCGCACGAGATACTGGACGTCGAAGCCTACGTCGTCGGAATAACGCGCCTGCTGCACGGCGCGGGCGCGATCGAGCAATCGCTCAGGCCCCACCGCGGTGTTGGATGCCAATTGCACTAGCTCAGCGGTGATTTCACCCACCGCGCTCAAGGCCTCCTGAGTCCGGTCCCGCGTCTGCGGGTCGATCTCCAGTTCCAGACCTTCGGCTCGGCGCAGGATTTGTACTGCCATCATCAGAACGGTCGCCAGTTCATCCTGCTCGCGCATGACGACCTGGAGATTGGCGTCGATCGCCCGGAGTAAGGCGGACCACGCTGCGCCGTCTCGGGAGTCGACTGCGTTGAGCTCGGACATCTGCAATCCCAGGCGCATCGTCTCGATGCGATGTCCGGCGCGCGCGTGCACCCCCATTTGGATCAACAGCTGTTCACACCGGTCCAGAAACTGACGGGCAGGCCCCAGCAGCCCGGTGTCGCGCAAGGCGCGAACAACCCCCATCGTCTCGTAGTACGCGTGCTCCAACTCCACCTGACCCTGCGTGGCTAGCGCACAGCCGAAGGCCATGAGGGCGCGGGCACCATTGTGCATGCGGTGGAAGACGTCGCCGTACGCGTACCAGGCAAGGCGAAGGCGCTCCGGTCGTCCCTGCGTCGCGGCCAACCCAGCTTCTACGAGGTCGCGGGCCAGTTGGGCCTCGCCGCTAACCACGAGACGACTGGTCACCAGGCGCAGTATCTCCAAGTCGTCGTTTCGGCGGCCGGCATGCGGTGCGACGGCGAAAGCGACCATTAGCATTAGTCGAAGGGTGTGACCATCATCCGCCTGTTCTTTTTCGATCACGAACTGCACCATCCGTTTGAGAAAGTGCAGCGCGGTGTTGGCCGGCAAGGTCAACAGTTGTTCCGGCAACACGACGGTGGCGAGATCGATGGCACGTTGCCGATTTAGCCATACCGCCGCGTCGCGATAGAAACGCATGAACTGCGCTTCATCCACGTCGCCGTCCGCGGCAGGCAGCGCCGCCGGCACCACCGCCGGTGCGGCTGCCAGGCGCAACAGAGCGTGTGCGAGTAGGGCCACGCCGACCGGGCCGGCGATGTCGACCGACAACAGTTCGTCCAGGCGTTCCCGCGATGCGGTATCCGAGGGATGGACAGCCAGATAGAGCAGGATGAACATCACAGCATCGGCCAGATCCTCTTGCATCCGGTCGTCGCCGGTCAGGATTAGCCGTTCGATCGACCACAGCAGGAGGTTTACTGCGGGACGCGCCAGCGCCGAGTGCGGGTCGATTGAGGGCGTGATCGCCGCCACGTGCGTCGGCAATGCGCGCCGTCGCGCGTCGAGAGCGGCCGCCAATCGCGTCTCGGCCTGCCGAGCGAACCACCGCGCGTCGGCCTGCTCGACAAGTTCCGCGTAGTCCGGCGTAGCCGCGGCACGCAATGGCAACAGCACCGTGTCGACGTAGTCATCCAGCGGCAACTGCGGCCAGTCGGCCGGCCGAACCGGTTGCCCATCGCGTGCGGCCAAGAGCAGTCGTCGTAGCTGATGCTCCTCAAGCACCGAAGAAGCAGGAAAGTAGCGAGCCAGCCACGTCAGGCATTGCGCTTCGATGCGCGTCGACGGGATGGACTGCGTCAGCTCCAGCGCCAGCTCGTTGAGGTCCAGATCGGACAGATGGTCCGCACTCGACTCGAGCAACTGCCGCGCGAGGCCGAGATCCTCACCGGCCAGTGCGATCGTGGCGAGTTTCAACTTGACGTCGGTGGCAGTGTCGGCGAGATGGGGAAGATACTGTCGAAGAAACTCCAACGCTCGAACCGTGCGCCCACCCTTGTGCAGAATCTGGATCTTAAGTAGCAACCGCGCCGGTACGGACACGCCTACGAGCGCATCCATTTCCCCCAGCACGGACAAGATGTCACCGCTCTCGACGCGCCGTGTCCAGTCCTGAAACAGCGCCATCTGTTCATCGTCTATGGCCTGCGAGGCACTGGCACCCCAGACGGTGCAGTCCAGGTCCTGCAGCGCTTGGACATTGCGCTCGAGCGCCGGCAGGTATTCGCCTACATCCACCAGGACGTAGGTGTCCCCGGCCTGCGCCACGCAGTGCGTGGCGAGCTCGATCAGGGGCGGCACCCAACGATCTTCTGGCGCCTGCAGGGACGTCGGCAGCGCCGGCGCACGGTTTGCCGGCCGATAGCGCGCGCCGTCGACGACGATGACAAAGCTGCCGGGCGCGGCTGCCGCCACGGCGTGCAGCACGTCGGCCGTGTCGAACGACGCAAGCTGATGGACCAGCAGCTGGCGGGACAACACGTCGAGCTCCTTGGCGTCCAACGCAAAGCCCCGGAACTGCGCGGTGTCTGCCACCACATCCGCAACCACGGTGTCCGGGATGTCAGGAGGTAACAACACCACGGCTTGCCGGAAGGCGGGCCGGCTCAGGTTGTCCGTCATCCCGGCGAGGACCAAGAACACTAGGCGGGCCAGGCGCGAGGAGTGCCCCGCACCCAAGAGCACAAGGTTGACGCGATCGAGCTGCCCACCACCGAGCAAATCCTGCCACGGCACCTCAAAGCGTTCCGGCGAAATGGCCATTCCTAGGCACCGTAGTGGCGGACAGGGGCCGTCAAGCATACGTTCGCAGGCAGCGTTCGCCCGCCATTGCCATTCAGCAGAACGGGGCCAGTGTCGACTTCTTCGGAAGTCCACTCTGACCCTGATTTTGGCCCTGATTTTGGGCCGAAGACGTCCATAGTCTCGCGGCCGTCTGGATCCCGAACGCACGCTGACGGACGTTCGAAACAGGAAAATAGAGCCCTGGGTACGATCATTCCAGCTAGCGAAGCGCTTTAGTCAAAGGATGGGCAAAGAAGTGATCAGCCAGGTGCTTCCTTACTCCTTTGGCTGCTAGTCCGGTCGCGTACTGCCGTATGTTGTCACCTGACTTCCATGCAATTTTGTATCGCCGCGTCGACGCGGCTGCTTCAGAGAGCAACTTCAACGCCTCATCATCGAACGTGCCGCAGGTCCAGTATTCGAACGCTACTTGGATACTGGCGTCTTGCTCGACAAGTGCGCCGTAGGAAGTGGGGATTCTGTCCTTTATCCAGCGTTCGATTTCTTGCGCCTTCGTCACGTTGGTTGGCTGGTGTCCCTTGCACTCATAGCAGACCACTTTTCTCTGTTTTTTTAGAAGCACATCTACTTCAGCACACCTGCCACTTTCAGAATTTTGGAGAAGCACGCCGATGCTGGCGCTCCCTCCCTCCAGTTCGGTAACCATGTGACTTACGACCATTTCGAACAGCGCGCCTCGCAGATTCCCAGCGGCGCCTTCGATAGCGCTAAGACGCTTGAATATGAAATCGAGACGCTCTGGGGGAGCGGCAGCACTCGACGAGAGCACTTCTAGCAGCGATCCCAGTGCCATTGCGACATCTCGACCGAATAGCGTTTCGGCCCGGGTCGCTACTATCCCCGCGCTGCGGCAGCGATTGAGCGCGTCCTGGGTGAATCCTTCTGCGATGAGCATTGGCAGGAACGGACGCCGCCCGCGCGCGTTCGTGAGTAGAGTGCATTTTCGGAGAAAGGGTTCAACTCCTTTCCCGTCCAGCTCCCCGCCTAGAACGACATCCGCAACCATGAAACCCGGGGCCCGCTTCCCCGCTTTGACCTGGACCAACGGTGCCAAATAGGAAGGGCCGCATAGATCGAACTCAAACGTGGAGAACGTTGGGTTGCCATCCTCCCCACGGATCTTCACGACCTGCGGACTGACCATATTCATGCGACCTAGCCACCCCGCCATCGCATCCAGCAGAAATGATTCGGCCGCCAACCTCGCACGCATCCTCGTGACGCGATCGGCGGCAATCCCGCCCGTACCGCCTCGGACAAGGCATTCCCCAATGCCTGACACGTCGACCTTGTGCACGAGGTTGGTCCCGAGGAGCCCAGCCAAGGCGCGCTCGGCAGACACCTGGTTCTTCTGGCGGATCGGACAACCGCAAGCAATGGTGAACTGGCTCAGTGGCATGATGCCGTCGCGACAATCGAGCGCGCGCAACGCAGATGAGAGTGGTGGATTCTCGGCATGAATCGCCTCTTCCAACGCCCGGTAGTAGCGCCCCGTACCAATATCGTCCTTGTGGAAGATGAAGCGCTTTCGCTTCGGAAAGGTCACTCCCTTTAGTGCGGTAGTGTCCGGAGGCAGACGAGACGTACGCTGCCTGGCTGCGGCAGGTTGAATGCCGTTGCGCTGAAACACGTGGGCCACATCGCTTGTCAGCATTGGACCTCGGACTTTCAGCAAGCCAGATAAGTCGATGGAAGCTTTCCGACGGGCCATGTCACACTCCGCTATTTATAAGAACAGCTTTATACAGCGGTGTTCGTTTCGATGCTTTCACGAACATCGAAATAACACTTTTCAGATCAATGCCTTATAAATGAACGCGTTGTTAAATACATGTTAATAGTCACAGAGACTATCGTAGCAATGGTCACAGTGCGCCTCAAACTGAGGCGTTACCAGCCGCAGGATCCTGTGTCGAGGGGGTCGGCTCGGAGCACTGAAGGGCGGCAGGCTATCCGGCCCCCCTCGCGCGCGGGAATCGCGGCCTGGTACAGCCGGCAGCCGGTAGTCAGGGGCGCCGAGAACAACCATGCGCACAGGGTCATGGGAGCACCAGCCGCCACTCCGGCCTCAGCAACGGCATCCGCAGCCGGTCGGTCCGCGCCTGCATCCCGAGCGGACGGAATGCCACGCCAGCCAGCGCTTGACCGGCAGTTTAATGATGTGTAGCGTGTAGCGCAACACGCTACATGATTATTCTCATGGACGCTAAGACAGCTTTCGATCACATCGGCCAATACATCAAGGTGCACGTCCTACCGGGAGACGTCTCGGTCAAGGCCGCTGCCGAGGTGCTAGGCGTCAGCCGTCCCACTCTGTCCAAGCTGCTCAACGGCAACGCCTCCCTTTCTACCGACATGGCCTTGCGGCTGCAGCGGGCATTCGGGGCAGACAGTGAAGAGCTCCTCAAGGTCCAGGCGGAGATCGAGAACACCCATTCCCGAGGTCGGCAGGCCGAAATGCCAGTCCGCACCTACGCCCGCAGCTTCCTGCAAATCCGCGCCAATGACATCCAGGCCTGGGCATCGGGGCGGATCGAACCGCGGCAACAGCTGGCAGCGCTGCTGCGTCGCTTGGTGAACACCACCGGCATCGATCTGAGCAAGGTCGACTTCCCTGCCTACGACGACGCCGAACGGCCGGGCTGGGATGGCTACGTCGATTCGGGTGCGGCCACGCCGTGGATCCCGATCGGGGTCTCGGGCTGGGAATTCGGTTGCAACGCGGATCCCGATCGAAAAGCGCAGTCCGATTACAAGGCGCGTCTACGCCTCGTACCGGAAGAAGAGCGCAAGAACACGACCTTCGTTTTTGTCACCCCCCGCAAGTGGCCAGAAAAGCAAGCATGGGAGAAAGCGCGTCGCGCCGAAAAGCATTTCCGCGATGTGCGCGCGTTCGACGCCGGAGACCTAGAGCAGTGGCTAGAGCAATCGGTCGCCACGCAAACATGGTTCGCAGAACTGATAGGCGCCAGCACCGAAGGCCTGCGTTCGCTTGAAAGCTGCTGGACCCAATGGGCCGATGCCACTGAGCCTCGGTTGAGCAGGGAGCTCTTCTCCGGACAGGCCGAAACGGCAAAAGGGGTTATCACGGACTGGCTGCGCGATCCGACCAGCCGGCCGCTGATCATCAGCGCCGAATCGAACGAAGAAGCGCTGGCCTTCCTCCACTGTGCTGCCGAAGCTGTGGACGACACCACTACTTGGCTCAACAGCCGCTGCATCGTGGTCGACTCCGCCGTCGCCTTGCAGAAGGCGGTGCGGGCATCCACCAACTTCATCGCGATCGTCACCTCCCGCGAAGCCGAAGAGGCGATCGCGGGGCTGTATCGGAACCAACCAGTCATCCTGATTAGGCCGCGCAGTTCCTTGGACGACCGCGCCGACATCGCTCTCGATGCCCTGGACGACGACTCGTTCCAAAAGGGCATGCAGGCGATGGGCGTCGACGAACACGAGGCCGAACGGCTGGCGCGCGTCTCCGGCCAGTACCCCACGATTCTTCGCCGCGCGCTGTCCACGATTCCTGCCATCCGCCAACCTGGCTGGAGCCAGGATCCCGCGCTGGCGTCACAGATCATCCGCCTGAGTCTAGCTGGCGCCTGGGTCACGACCATGGCAGCCGATCGTGCAGTGCTGGCGGCGCTGTTCGGCACAGATTACGAACGCGTGGAAGAAGTCCTCGCCCACTTGCGGCACGTACAGGGAACGCCGATCTGGGAAGCCGGCAATGTCGCCGGCGTGATCTCGAAGGTCGACATCCTGACGGCCTGCAGTGCCGCTATCACCAAGGGCATGATCGACCGCTTCTTCGATGTCGCCAGGACGGTGCTTTCGGAAACCGACCCCGCGCTGGATCTACCGGAAGACGAGCAGTGGGCCGCCTCCTTCTACGGCAAGTCCCGCGACCACTCGGGAACCCTGCGCGCCGGCATCTGCGAATCGCTGGTGCTCCTGGCCGTATCGGGCGACAGGCTGTTCGGGCAACGGCTCGGCATCAACTGCCGCGGCAAGGTCGATGCTCTCGTCCGCGCACTGCTGACGCCGTTCAACGAGCGCACCTGGCTCTCCCAGCGCCGTGACCTGCAACATTACGCGGAAGCCTCTCCCGAGGTTTTCCTGGACATCGTCGAGGAAGACCTTGCCAGCGATTCGCCCAAGATCCATGCATTGATGGGTTCAGGCGGCAATTCCCCGTTCTCGAGTTGCCCGCGCACGGGGTTGCTGTGGGCGCTGGAATCGCTGGCCTGGGATCTGGAGCGCATGCCCCGGGTCGTGGATATCCTGGCCACGCTCTCCACCATCGAGATCACCGACAACATCAGCAACAAGCCCGAAGCAAGCCTGAAGGCCATCTTCCTCTGGTGGATGCCGCAGACCGCGGCAAGCGCGCCACAGCGCACTACTTCGCTCGAGCGGCTGTGCCGCCGGAACCCGAAGATCGGCTGGCGCATCTGCCTCGCGCAACTCAACACACACAATGCCAGCGGCAGTTCACGACCGCGGTGGCGCAGCGAAGGCATCGGCGCAGGCGGAGTCGACCAGGGCAAGGAGAACCGGGAGTTCCGGATCAAGGCCATCGACCTTGCGATCGACTGGCCACATCATGACCACCACACGTTGGGCGACCTCGTCGAGCATGTCCACCAGTTCGACGACGGGCGCGCGGATCTCCTGTGGTCGGCCATCGACGCGTGGAGGGCCTCGAATCCATCCGAAGAGGACATGGCTGCGCTGCGCGAGCGCATCCGGCGCCATACCGATACCCGTCGCGGCCGACGGCGCAACATGTCCGCCGGCAACCGGGCCAAATCACGGGCCGCCTATGAATCGCTCGCACCGCAGGACGCGGTGGTTAGCCATCAATGGCTTTTCACCAACCACTGGGTGGACGAATCCTTAGCCGAGCTTGAGGACGACAACTACGACTTCCGCAAGCGCGAGGAACGCATCGCTACCTTGCGGGTGTCGGCTCTGAAGGAAGTGTGGGATGCGCAGGGCTACGAAGGTTTCGTCCGTCTGTGCGTGTCCGGAAACGCCGCCATCACGGCCGGGTGGCACCTGTCGAACTCCATCATCGATTTCGACAAGAGCCTCAAGGTCCTGCTGCGTCTGATCAAGGAAGAGGACAAACAACACCGGCGCGCGATCGACGGCGCGATCTCGGGCGTGCTCAACGGCCGCGAAAAATCCGACCTTGATGCCCTCATGGCCGACGGCATCGCTGCCCTGACCAAGGACGGTGATGCCGACGGTATCGCCCGTCTGCTGCTGGCCGCCCCGTTTAGCAGCGCGACCTGGCGTCACGCCAACGTCCTGGATGCCCCGCTGCGTGAACGGTACTGGGCCGACGTGATGCCCAGGTGGGAAGGGCAGAGCCAAGAGGAGTATCATGTCGCCATCGCACGGCTGGTCGACGCCAAGCGACCGCGGGCGGCATTCGAATTCGTGTCGATAGACCTAGAGAAGATCGAGCCACAGATCCTCTACTCGCTTCTGTTGAGCGTGGCGACGATCGGCGATGAGTCCGCGGGCACGCACATGCTTTCCGGGCACAGCATTGCGAAGGCCATTGCCATACTGGACGAGAGCAAGCAGATTGCCGAGGACGCAATGGCCTCTCTCGAGTTCACCTATATCGATGCCATCGAACAGGCCAGGGCCAAGGCCACGAACCTGGAACGCCAGCTGGCCAAGTCGCCACTGCTGTACGTGCAGATCCTCTCCTATCTTTACCGGCGCGCCGACAGCGGAGAGGATCCTGCCGAGTGGAGGATCCAGAACCCAGAAGTCGCCACCGCGACGGCAAGCCGTGCCCACTCCCTGCTCACCCACATCCGGCACCTTCCCGGTACCCAGGCGGATGGCAGCGTCGACGAAGCAGCCCTCATTGCCTGGATCGAGGAAACCCGCCGTCTGGCGAAGGATTTCGGCCGCCTCGAATCCGCGGACAAGATGATCGGCGAACTGCTCTACAGCAAGCAGATCGGCGCCGACGGAATCTGGCCATCGGAACCGGTCCGCGAGGCGCTGGAACACGTCCGTTCCCGGGCGATGACAAGTGGCATGTCGCTGGCCACGTACAACGGCCGCGGCGCAACATGGCGCGGGGAAGGCGGCCAGCAGGAGCGCGATCTCGCCGCCAGCTACCAACGGTACGCTTCGGCGCTCGCGTACAGCCACCCATTCGTTTCCCAGATGCTGCAGCAGATCGCCGAGTTCTATGAACGCGACGCCGTCCACGAAGATGCGTCCGCGGCCGCGAACCGGCGGCTGAGGCGATGAAAGACGACACTCAACAGATGCCGGTCGTGCACCGGCTCTCGTCCTGGTAAGGCGCAATCATGCTGGTCACGCGCGTACTCGGTGATTGCCCGGCATGCAAGGGCAAGAACACATTCGGAAACGTTTTGGTTCGGCGCGATCATGTCCTGCGCGGTTGCAAGGCCTGCAGCTACGAATCCGCCGCTTGGCTCCCCGAGATCCGCAAGAAGGTGTTGTATCTCGACCAGTTCTTCTTCTCCCACGCCTTCCGTGGCAGCGACCAGCGCTTCTTGGCCGCTATCGAGCGCGTGAAGCAGGCCTGCCATCTCCAACTGCTGGTCGCGCCGTACTCGTCGGTGCACGAAGATGAGACGCACCAATGGCGCGGATACAAGGACAAGACTAGTACACAGCTGATGGAGTTCATCAAGCTTGCCGCCCGCGGCATGGAGTTCGAGCGGAGCTACAACATCGAAACGGCCCAGGTATTAAAGGCGTTCGCAGCCTACCTGAAAGGCGATTGCGCCCAGCATCAGATCGAGAGTGCGGATGCGATTCGGGGCGAGCTGGATGCCTGGGACGACTACTTCTTTATCGACGTCGGCGGCTATTGGCACGACGTGGAAGCCAAGCGCCGCCTCAAGGCAGAGGCAGTGGATCAGTTGGTGATGACCCTCGACGCCTGGCAGCAATCGACCCAAACGTTCGACGAGGATGTAGCACTCGAATACCACGATGCCGGGCGCCTCTACATGCAGTTTTACATCGAAAAGGTCAATCGCATACGACAGGGGGATGTTGGCGCAGTCCTAGATTCCCCAATCACGGCCAGCATGGTGGGATACCTGCGCGACCACCTGCCCAAAGACATGCCGGAACTGGAGCAGCTGCAGTGTTGCGCTGACTTCTTCAAGTCCGATCACTTCGCCGAAGTACCGCACGAGTGGCTTTCCGCGCGTCTCTTTGCCACGCTGAAAAGCATGGTGAAGCGCGGCGCCTATGCGAACCGTTCGGAAGCACGCAAACGCCTCAGCGGCGTATTCGATGACATCAAGCACATCTCTCTGTACGCACCTTACTGCGATGCCTTTGTCATGGATACGCCTATGGCAGAGTTGGTTCGTCAACCGTCTGTCGGATTGGAGTCGCGCTACGGCGTACGAATCTTCAGCCTGAACAATTGGGATGAGTTTCTTGCGTGGATGGATACGCTAGAAGCCGGCATGAGCGCCGAACATCTCGTCGGGGTCGAGGCCGCCTATCCCCAGCCGTGAAACCATCATCGCAAGCTGTAAGAAAGGCATGCCGATCTGGCGCGACAAGCTGTTTGGATTCATGCACCGCAATGCAGCGCCGGCGACAGATTTCTTTAGGATTCCGACAACGCGATTGGTGGAGCTGGGTTCGCCCGTGGAGATATGAGATAGCGCCCTGTGCGCGCACTGGCAACACACTTCGGCACAGACTCGCCTAAGGAACTTGAGTGGCGAGTTGATCGGCGCAAGCCATATCAAGGGGATGGCGACGAATCAGCCTCGAACAAATTTCGCCGCTGGCGCCAAGGAAAGGCCCCGCCGCACGACGACACCATCGCCCGGGTGGAGGAGCGGTCCAAGGGCAGTGTCACGTTAGCTTCTGGAGAGACTTGCCGCTGTGGGAGCTTCTAGTCCAAGACCCACCACCCATGCAGCGAATCCATAGGCTGCTTGAAGGGTCACCGATGCCGGTCAGGAGGATCCTGTTCATGGATGGTCTCCCCGATCAGATGGGGAGGTTCCATCACTCGATGCTGGATCGTGAGCAGACGTTGGCGATCCGCAACCAATATTCCCTCGGGGCATTCATCGCACTACTGTGCTTGGCCCGGAAGGGCGAGGCGCTGGAAGACGATCCGGCGCATTACCTGCCTTCTGCGTGTGCCTTTGACATCTTCCCGCGCATTCTCTACAGCCATCAACCACTTCGATATCGTCGGGAAAATCTGTTTGAGTGCCTTGACCGGATCTTCTGGAATCGGGTTTACACCGGTGGGGCCTACTACAGGTTCCCTATCGAAACCGTGCGGCCCAGTCTGCAGGCACTTGATGCCGATTCTTCGGCAGACCTTCCACGTATGTCAGGCAAGAGGTTTCGAGTGTTAGACACCGATCCACTCAAAGGTGTCGAAGAAAGGATGGCTCACGCTGTGTCGGTGACCTGATCATGATCGTTCGGTGGCGTGATCAATCTGAACTGGTCCACTGATCATCTCTCCCCGGTGCACGCAATAGAACTGGATGCCCGCGATGCATCGCCTGGACGCAATGTTTTGCGTGTCGCCCGCACGGGCGCTGGCGCGCCAGTCACACTACAAATGACGCCACCGCCTCAGATGCTTTGAGGCTACGGCCCAGTACAACCTGTGGTCTAAGTCGTGGTCCGCGCCGAACTGCGTTGACCGCTTGTCTTGGCTTGAGAGATCTGCGGCACAAGGCAACGCGGACGCCAAGTCGCGTCTTGGTGGCTTCCGGAGCGAAATGGTCAACTGCGAACCTCTCGCAAGTCCAAGAGACTAATGTCCGTATGTGGACCCCTCCTCTGACTGCAAGCATCCCGCATCCGGCGCCCTAGTCGACTGCGCACGTATATCCGGCCTCAGACTGAATGCACCGCCTAGCGATGCCGGGCTTGGGCTATTCGCGCGCCGGCTCCCAATCGCTTCTACGTGCTTACGCACCAGGACATTTAGGGGTTTGCCGACGCCGGACTTGCGTCAGGGCTTCAGGCGAAACCCCTATATCTCTCCACTGTTAGGCCGAACGCCTTCTCGAAGTACTGCGCGATCGCTTCAGCATCATCATCACTGTCCACTACTAGGTCTGTCAGCTGTAGTGAGCAGGGCGCGCCTTGAGTGTCGTCGAATCGCCTGCTGTCGACCTTCAATTTCTGTCCTCCAATAGCTCGTGGCATCGGAACAACGGACGAGAGGAGAGGAATCTCATCGCCGACGTTAGGCGACGCTGCAAGATCCAACTCACCCCAAATAGAAGCGTAGGAAGTCGTCGGAGAACTAAAGAGACTGATGTCAACCATAACTTTCATACTACCTCCAAGGGGCCGTCGGCACGAAAAGAGTACGTGCCATACGCTCTTCCGCGGACATATCGCACCCCATTAGCTTTCCAAGAGAAATCTGCGCATAGATTGTCCTGATTCGGTTTGCAAGATCGTCTGCATGCCCAATCCATGTTGTATTCATTCCCCCAGTGGCCCCCGGGTTTCGCGTGGAGAACGCATGCTCGTAAAGCATCTGGTCAAAGAACATCTTACCCTGCTTGACCTTTGCCTCACTAATCCGTTGCTGTGTGACTTGCTTTAGCGTGCCGCACTTGTCGTCCTGACCTTTGCAAATCCTGTCGTATGCCCGTTCTTGTTCGGGATTCATGTTGCGCGGGCGATTACCAAGCGTTTCAGACAGCCACGTAGAGACCTGGCCCGAAAGATCCCCGCGCATCCAAGGTTCTGAGAGATCGTCCATCGTGCCGCCGGCTGCTGCAGACGGCGGCCTGTGCATTGGCATAACCCGCTGAAGGCCGAGTGGGTCACCAAATACCATGGGCGAACTACCTACGTATCCGTACGTGGACGCACCGCCGGCCAATCCAATCGGATCGCTCTGCACATAACGGCCGCTGCCCGCATCATAGTCGCGAAAATAGTTGTAACTGAGGCCGCTTGCTGTGTCATCCCGTTGGCCCGGGAAGCGCATGTCAAAAACGAACGAAACTGCGTCGCCATCCGGGTCTTGATTCACCGAGCTGTTGCCGAAAGCCTCGCTGGCCAAGTCCCACGACCACACCGCCGCATCCCGTTGCGGCTCAATCACTGCTCGCGACGTGCCCAAGTGATCGGGTTCAACGTAGTGCAACTCGCCGCCAGCGATAACGCCGACTGGCAGAGTATCGAGCCAGATCAGTTGTTGAGTCGGCGCATTGCCGTTCTCGTAGTCGCCGATCCAATGTCCCGCCTCGTCGTAGATGATGTAGGTGTTTCGGGCGTCGACGTACTTCCAGACCCGCTCGCCCCTACCGTTGTAGGCGTACTGCATAGCCACGGCATTATCGCGCTCGGCCTGACTCATGCGGCCGGCGGCGTTGTATGCGAACTCCCGTGCGGTGCCGCCGATCGACGTGGTGTTACCGATCGCGTCGTAGCTGCGGGCAACACCGCCCACAGAGGCGAGTCGATGGCTATCGGTGGGGTAGGAATAGGTCTGCGCGCCAGCCGAGTTAATGAAGCTGGTTCGATTGCCGGTAGCGTCGTAGCTGTACTGCTCAATTGGAGTCCCCGTCGGGCCGTCCTTGAATGCGGTCAGTCTGTTCAAAGCGTCGTAGACGAAGGTGATGCGCGGTGGCTGCTCTAGGCCGCTCGTATGGAGGCTGGCTACGTTTCCTACAGCGTCCCAGCCGTAGCCGAGATTCAAGCCGCCTGAGCCGGTGCCTGTGCTCATGATTGTCTTCGGCCGATAGTCCAGGTCCAATGTGCGGGTCATCGTGCGACCGTTGCCAAAGGTCCAGCCGGCTACAGGGCCAAACGGGTGGTAAGTGGCGCCAGTCAACAACACCTGGCGGGTTCCGCCCGAAGCGGTCACTCCGACTTCCGTGGCCCGGCCAAGCCCGTCGCGGACGTAGTCGACCACCGTGCCATCCGGGTACTGGATGCCGCTGAGCTGACCGGCCTTCGTGTAGGCATAGCGAAGCGTGAACGCCTGACCGTTGGTAACCTGAACCTTGCGAGTCAAATTGCCGAATCGGTCATAGCAGTAGCGGGTACTGCCGCTGCCGTCATCCATTCGAGCAAGTCGACCGATGGCGAACGTTTCCTCGGCGGCACACTCAATCTGAACTGAGTCGTAGGTGTAGGCGACGTTCAAGCCAGCGTCGCTATAGGTGACGCCAGTTGGGCGGTTAAGTGCGTCATAGCTGTAGCTGGTCGGCTCACCTCGGGCATCCAGCGTGCTACTGAGGTTGCCGGCGCTATCGTGGCCATAGGTTGTCGCGCCGGTGTCCGGACTCTCTAGACGGGTCAGATCCCCGAACGCGTTGTACTTGTACTTCGTAGTCAGCCCGTTGGGATCGATCACCTCAGTCAGATTGTCCAGGGCGTCGTAGCGAAACTCGGTGGTTGCGTTGATGCCTCCCACGTTCTGGATGGTCTTGGTGAGACGGTTCATGGGGTCGAAGGTGTTGTCGCTGACTCGACCGAGCGCATCCGTGGTCGTGTCCATATTGCCATTTGCGTCGTACGTGAGGCCGGTGGGATGACCACCCGCATCCTTGATGGTTTGCAACTGGCTGAGCCCGTTGTAGACCCGAGACAAACTACGCTTCAGGCTTTCGTCATTGCCCTTAACCACTTCCTTTGTTCGATTTCCGGCATTGTCGAGCGTGTAGTAGATGCTATTTCCATCGGCATCGACTACGGCGATCAGGCGGTGCGCGGAGTCATACACATAGGATGTGAAGCTGCCATCCGGCAGTGTAGTGCTGCTGACTAGGCCAGTCGGGTAATAGGCGATCTGCGTGATTTGGTCATCTGTCTCAGAGCCTGCACCTGACCCCCGCACCTTGCGTGCGGTTAGCCAGCCTCGCGCGCTGTACGCAAAGTCGGTGATCACTCCATTGGCGTCCCTTACAGACAGCACGCGACCAGCGCCATCGTAGCGCAGCGTCTCTGTCACGTGCCCTAGAGCGTCCGTCACCTTCCATAGGTCGCCCTTGCGCCAAGAGCAGGCAGCGGCCTGCGCGGCGCAGTCGGGACTATCGGAAGGGTAGTACCGATATGAGGTGACGTCGCTGATATCCGTACGCGGGCCGTTCGTGGACGTCACCAACCCCGGAAGCGGGCAGGCACCTGACGTGACGTCGGCCTGCTCACAATATGTCGTGGTTACGACGCGCGAGATTCCATTTGTCGAATCTGTTACTGCCGAAGTCAGGGTCTGGCCGCGACTGTTGTACGTCCAGTTTGCTCGCGCGACCAGTATCCCGGCCGAGTCATAAGTGCGACGTTCAGTAGGAACTGCGAAGGTAGCGTGCCAGTCGGTCTGCGTAGTGCGCTTCGACGCAGAAACGTTTTCAGAGTCAATCTGCTGCGTCAGCAAGCCGCGAGAATTGTAATCATAGTTTGTTGTGGTGCCTAGAAAGTCTGTTGTGATGTCAGGATAGCCATTCGCGTCGTAGGTGCGGGCCTGAGATGCTCCCCCGCCGCAAGTTCCACAGAGCTTTTGGCTGGATGCCACCTTGGCGCGGCCAAGTTGTAGCTGGTACCCAAACGCCGAGGTATCGCCCAATGCATTTGTGACCCAAGATTGGTCAATGCCATACGTAATGGTGACGCGATCAATCTCGCTTTCTGGGGCGCCGCGACGACTTGAAACCGCTCGCCCACTCGAGTCGTACTCCCACGTGGCGTCACGTAAGCCAGCCTCGTCAACTCTGCCTGTCAGCAGTTGCGGATCGCGCGCATCTTCGTATAGATAACCAACGCTCGCGAACTGCGGCGGGGTGGCGTCGTTGGTTTGGTACGACGTGAAGGTGAGTCGATTCTGTCCGTCATAGAAGTACTTGACTAGCTTGCCGTCTGGGAGCTGGACGTTGTCGAGGAGGGTTCCAAGGTACGCGAGTACTAAGGTACGACCGCGACGATCGGTCACTAGATTGGGTCGACCGCTGCCATCATAGGTGACCTGGACGACGTCGCCATCTGGGTATTCGATGCGTTCGAGCCGGCCGGCGCTGTTGAACTGCTCGACTCGATTGTCGAGTGATGTGATACGCCAACTGCCGCCGGTCACTGCCGTCAGGCGCTCACTTACATCGGCATCCGGAACCCAGGCCGTGCCAACTTGGCGGAAGACATAGCTGTTTCCGGACGGGCGATTCAGCCTGCGCAAGCCGGTTCCAGCCGACGGCAGACTGACTTGATATTCATGGCGCCAGCGACTGCCTAAGGTAGAGCCGGGGTTGTTGGCGATAGCGACGCTGGTGTAGTAGCGCGTAAAGCCAAGATGGCCGCCAGCATCGGCGTAGTCAGCGGACTTTTCCGTCTTACTACCCGCAAACATGTTGATCTGCTGTACGAACTGGGCCTCTGCACGAGGCATGCATAGCACTGAAATCGCAGCGACAATTGATGCGATGGCAGTGTAACGAGCCAGTGCTTCCGGGCGAAACTGGCGGAATGCTTGCGATTGATGGTTGTAGAGCGGAACCGCCGAGTCAGAGTCCATTACCAATTTAGTATCCTCTTTGATAGGTGCCGCTCAGGCTCTTCCGCGCCAGATTGTTTTCACTTCTGCTCTCCGAGCAGGGTCCGGTCGGCTCTTCGCTACAAGGTGACGCTAGGCACCAGCCAGTAACCTGGTGATGCGCCTCGATTCACATCCCAAAGAACTCATCCCCAGCTGACGCTTGACATTGACTGCATTTGGCTGAGTCGAACGCAGGTGGGGCGCAAGTGTTGCCAGTTGAAATGGCCTTGCCGGTGCCATCAACGTTGCTCTGTTGCACGAACTCGCACCCAGATTCGCACTCAATTGCACCTTGAGAGAGGGCTGGCGGCCTACTCTGGGCTGGCCGCGCAGCACAGCTGTTGATCGTGTTCCACTCCCGCCCAACGGCGTCGAAGAATCCAGCGCTTTCATTGCACGTGTACTGATCGAACTGAAATCGGGCGGTGAATCGGGATCTACTTGGCCCCCGTGCGAAGACAGGACATACATGTCCTGACGTCTTTCCGATAGTTGCAGCTCGGTTGTGGTTGCTGATGTATGCATTGGCCAGCTGCCACACGACCGAAACGGCGACGCCTTCATCCTCACAGAGCGGCGTGATACCAAATCGATCACTCCGACACAGACTGTAGTCTTGGGCGCTAGCCTCTTTGATGTACGCAAAGCAGGAAAGGAAGAGGAATGCGAAGGTAGTAGGTGCGAGGTGACTTCGCGCAACGCGTCGCTTCCGCACAGAGCGATTTTCCGGCATCTCATCCCCCATATCCTTGGACTGCTCTCTTGCCGACGGAGCTGCAGCTTACCCCTTTGAAGAATTGAACAGCAGCCGTGTTCCAGGGCAAGGGGTCTCCCGCTTCGATGTGACAGTGATCACGGGAATCGTTATGGCCAACATATGAGCCTGATGCGGAGCAGCACTCCCACTAGGTAAAGCACCTACACCCGGTCTGGTCTCCGCCTGTCATCGTGAGCTTAACCTCGCATCTCCAGAATATGTGTCCTACTCAGCATTCATTCGCCTTCTCGACGTGGAAGTAGGTTGATGCGCAGACGTTTCCAGTTGGTGATCCGACGCTCTCCGATGCGGAGATGTGTTCGAACTGGTATTCGCAGCCTCCTTGACAGCTCGCTCCGTCAACGTTGGCGCCGACCGGAATTGTTGGGCGCGCAGAACAGCTGTTGACCTTTCTGGCTGAATACTCCACATCTCCGAGCGTTTTCGCATACGGTTGTCGGCAGTCCCTAACAGCGTCGCTTCCAGAGCGAGACGCGCATTTCCAGAGATAATAGTCGAGCCCATGCTGGGGAAGGCAGCGGTGCGGCGCCTCGATCCTCCAACCGCCGGGCGCCGTAGCAGCCCACGCCTCAAAGCCCGCCATGTCCGCCATGCAAGCAGCGTAGGCGGCCCCTTGGTCTGGATATCCCTTTGCGTACGCGCTGTGCGTGGACGGCAGTACGAAACTGGTCGCAACGAAGATCGAAGCTATAAGCGCAGACACAGGACGAGTGCGGCCCTTTCGGGCGCTACAGGTCCTCGTCGAGCTCGTGCCCAAGCGGGTGAAAGAGTGGAAGGTGAGCGGTATGGCCCACCGTACGATCGCATTGACGTAGTTGCCGGACATCCTTGCCTCTCCTCGCTTCTATCGACCCGCGAACTAGTTGGTATAGCACTCGTTGCCTTTGTCTGGCAGGAGGTTAGCTGGAGCGCAAGTTTGGCCGCTTGGTGTCGTCGTTCCCACGCCATCTGAACTGTATTCGCATCCGCTCTGGCATTCCGTGCCGTTCGCGGGCGCTGGAGACGAGACTGAAGGGCGCGCCTCGCACGTCTTGGCGACTGGATAGTAGAACTGCGATGTCCATAGATAGGTAGAAAGTGCGGAAAATCCGCCCGAGGCATTGCATGCCGCAGCTTGATAGTACTTCTTGCCCGTAGCAGATCCTGAGCCGGTAAACGGACCTCGCGCGCAAGGGGTTGTGCGGCTCTTTGCGTAGTCATCCATAAGTGCGTAGCCGATTTGCGCCCATCGGATGGCCGTCGCATAAGCAGCGCCTTGATCGCACAGGCTAGAGGTCGAGCTCGCACAGGGATCGTTACGGTTGTCGACGGTTGCCAAGGCGTGATCACTGCACAAAGCAAGGACAAGCAACAACAGCACTTGTGGGCCTGTTGAGTGCCAGGAGGACACTAGGGAACTTTGCATTCGTTGGCCTTCGTACTATCGAGAAGGGTTCAGCGCACGTGCGCTCGCTAGATGTTGCCTAACTCAGACCGTCCCCCCTGCACTCGGAACCGGGATGTCATAAGAGTCCGCCTGGCGGTGCTTGGGTTGGGATGACAGGGTGAGATTGACACGACAATATTCACGGGGTGGTAGAAGTGGGGGGCTCGATAGGTCGTAGATGCCGCCGGAGGACGCACACTCTGCGGAGAAGTAGTGGCCCTTGTACTTGGCCCAATGAGAGCTGTTTGTAGGCCCTTGGCACAAGAGGTCGAGTTCTGGATTTGGCCTGTCGCTATCCCGAGAGCTGCCCCCGGCCACGTAATCGCGGACGTGTAGGCGGTCCCCTGATCACAGGTGCTTTCTCCGCTTGTACAAGGATCGCCTCGATTGTCGATCGTCGCTTGGGCAGAGCCAGTAAACAGTTGCAGCCAAAGTAGCACCCGATTCCGGGTGATGCGACCCAAGGAGGTCATGGAATGTCGCACTCGTTCGACTTGTCCAGCACCGGCAGGATGACAAGGCAGACATCGCCGTTCGGTATGAGTTGTTGCCCGTCGCTTCGCTTGGAACAGCCAGCAATGCACTGCATGCCATTGACCGGTGGTAGTGCTAGTGCTGTTGACGCCGGTTCGGTGAGGCAAGACGCTGTGGCGGGATATCTGTGTGTCCCGTCAAAGTCCCAGCAAGGATTCTGCAAACCATTAGCTATCTGGAGAACCCTGCAGTACCAGTAGGGTCCTCCAGCATTTGATTCTTTGGTGCAGTACGGCGACTCGTAGACATTCGGCTTTCGCTGGACCTGCAAGCGAGCAGTTTCGATACAGGCAAGGAATGCATCACCTTCGCGTGCATGGAACACGGCCGCGTAGGATGGTTGCGATCCCCATAGCGGCAGCGCCAGGATCAGCAATTGAACGAGCGACGTCATTGGCGCCGAGACCACATGCACACGTTTCTCGTTGTGCACTACCAGGTGTCCAGAATTGTCTTCACTTTGGTCCTGCTTTCCGTTACGTCAACCAAGCGCAGTGAGGCGCGCAGTCCTCGGGTTGGATCGAGCGAAGATCCATCACGTCGGTTGATCCCATTCCCTTGCGGCCCCCTGTTGCTCTGTTCGCGAGCATCCTGAATCGTTCGCGCGTCTGTCAAGGCGCGCTCCATCGGTGCTGTGACCTCCGTCAAGGTTAGTGTGCGCCGACTTTCGGCCTGTCCCTCGATTGGCGACGCCGAAGCGACTTCCGCATTCTTGGGAGTATCCGGGAGTGATTCCTACGCGGCGCGGCTGGCCGCATCGCTATTGCTGTCGCCGCGGGAGCAATCGACGTTGCGCGAGAACGAGTTCGTCTGTCCCCTCCTTTACCACTTCAAACGGGGTGGCAAGAGGAAGCCACCCAAACGATTGCGAACAACCTGCAGATGGCAAACCGGTCGGACCGGCGTCGGCAACCCCTAGACCTGGTGCGTAAGCACGTCAAAGCGATTGGGAGCCGACGCGCGAATAGCCCATCAAGGCCCAGCATCGAAGCGATGCAGTAGTCCGAGGCCGGATATACATGCGCAGTCGACGAGGGCGCCGGATGCAGGATGCTTGCGGCCACGGGAGGAGTCCATATACGGACATCCGGGACAGCATCGGGGATGGGCTAAACTCACAGGACCTCAATCCCGCGGCTCGCCAATGAACAGTGATCCTCACTCTGAGTTGGTTGATCACCTCGTGAACGAAGTTCGGTAGTCCTGCGAGGAGGGGAGGAAGCGCCGTACCAAGCGGGCCTTGGGGATGTGAACTGTCCCCGCGAAGAGATGGTCAGTTCGGTATCCTCGCTTATCTAGCACCTACTTGTGATGCACAACGTGCCGACAACAGACCTCAATAGCCCTGCCGCTACGCGAGCGGTATTGCGCACTTTCTTTCGCATTTCTGCGGCATGGGAGCTGGATACCGCGGAGGAAGCGACCTTGCTCGGCGAGTTTCCAGCGATCGTGGGGACGTGGCGTGAGCGAGCGCCCGAGGAACCGCTTCCGCCGGCGACACTCGAACGACTGTCTCATCTGTTCGGAATCTACGCTTCGCTGGCGGAGCTGTTCCACGATCCTGGTCGCGTACATGCTTGGCTTCGTCAGCCCAATACAGCACCGTTGTTCGGTGGCGACTCAGCCTTGGCGCGCATGCTTCATGGACGTGTGGATGACTTGCGGGCCGTCCGCGAGTACCTTGACGCGCAGCTCGATCATTGATCCCTCGTCGCGGCCATTCCTGGTCGACAGACAGGGGACGGGCGAGGCCGAGCCTCCGGGCGACGCAACAGCAGTCATCGGCGCTGCTCTGTGTGCCCGCCTACAGGTAGTCGGTGTGGGTCCAATCAGCCCGTATGCGCCCCGTAGCTGCTAGCCAGGCCATGCGCAACGCGTGTGCATCGACCAAGGCGTGATGTCGTTTGGCCGCCGCTTGGGGGTGAGACAAGAACCAACTCTCCAGTAGCAGCGTGGTGAGCCCTTCGCGATCCATGCATGTCATGACGAGCGATGGCAAAGGCATATCGTTGATGATCCCTGCATCGGACCGATTGAATCCGGCCAGGACTAGCTTCAGAAGCCCTAGATCTTTTGGATGATCGGCTAGCACGCAAGGTTCATCTACGTGCGTCAGGAAAGCGCGAAGCGCGGCTGTAAGTGCGGAGTCGGACATGGCCGCCGGACCTCGCTCCAGCAGCGGATAGACCACGCGTCGGACAAAATCAGTCGCCTCTGCAGGCAAGGTTGCGTGCTCCGCATAGAACACCAGCTGGCCGTCCTCACTCACCAAGGCCAAGCTTACTAGGTCGGCGCCGTTGGCGTCAGCCCACTCGGTGTCCAGGAATAGGTAGGTTGGCTCCGGCATGCAACCTCGCTCAATGACGCCCCACGATGTTACGACGCTCGAGGAACTCCGCGGCCCCTGAAGATCTCATGATGGTCTCTTGCTGGTGCGCTCGCTGGAATGATCGGGATCGGCCAGAAGCAGGCACAAAGGCAATGCGTGCGATCCATGCCTTGGGAGTGTGCCGTCCAGCGCGACGCGTTCTTCACCCTTCGTATCCGCATCCAAATGGCCGACTAGGTCAGTCCGTGCGTATCAGCCAGTACGCGCCGGCGCCGCCCTCTCCGAAGGCTACTGATCTTTGCACAAACTCGGGGAAGGAGCCTTCACCGCGGAGCCATTAAGTCACTGTGGCTGGCTCCGCCACGAGTTAGCGTGTGCATGTTCACTTGTCGAAACGCGTCGGTGGCAGGCGAGAACGACGATGGATCAGCGCGAATGACGGTTTCTGCGCTCAATCGTGAAGCGCCGCCGTCCAGGTTACCGGAATCGATCGCGGCACGGCTGGTCGATTCACCTACCTACCTGGACGAACTCATCACCAGCATCTGGAGTAAGTATCACTCCAAAAGCAGGCCAACCTACGTCCGCCTCGTCCGTTTTCGGCCCTTAGCCGGTTGGGCAGGACGCGTACTGACAAACGCGGCCGATTGAATCTCACTTCTGAGCTCGTCGTTCTCCGTCTGGAGCCGATAGTTCTGCTGGGCCAGCAGTTCCTTGTCCCGGGACAGCGCTGCAATCAGCGCTCTAAGCTCAAGCTCTGTCTTCCGCCGCTGGCGATTCTCCTCTTGCTTTGGCAAATTTCGCTTCGTATTGGCCTCGCTGATCTGTCCCAGGAGATCACGGTGCGTGGCATACAGCTGGCTCCTCGCACGTTCGGCCTCTTTAGCCACCATCGCCGGCGTGATCTTCTGCTTGGGTCGAACCCGGACATGCAGTGCAGCTCCTTCCTGGATCCTCTTGAGGGCAAGGATGAAGTCATGGCGCACGTCGATCGCGCGATCCTTCGCGCCTTCGACTATGCCGGCGGCCTTCCTGGGGACACTCATCCTTCCACCTCGCCTGTCAGCTCCGCAATGATCGGCCTGATCGTATTGGCAAGCAGATCAAGCTGGTCATCCCTCTCGACAACACCTAGGTCTCCTTGCGCCAATGCCCGCACGCTTCGCCTTTCCATGCGCTTCCATGCGGGCAGAAACTCCGCGGGGACGAATGCGTTCTCGCATGCCCGGACGTTTCTTGGATCCAACATGCAGCCGACCACCCCAGTGCACAGCCCCCTGTCACGAAATCCCATGCAGTAAGAGATGCCAGTGGATTTGAAGTTGATGGCCGAAGACAGGCCGGAAACAAACGAATCCTTGCCTTCCTGGGACGCCAGCCCGAGAAACAACGAGTTGCGCTCCGCGCGAAAGCCCTTGGCCGCCTTCCCGGCAACGATGCCCGTCTCCATGATCCTTGCGAGCACTTTCGTTTTGAACTGTTCGTAGTACTCGAGGATTAATCCGGTCATTTCCACATCGTCCACGTCGTACCACGCAGTCATGTCCAGCGCCATGTGCTTGAAATGCTCCTGCAAGTAGCGAAGGTTCAACAGGTTGGCGGCCATGAAGCGGGCAAATGTCCGCCTGAACTGGTGACACGCCAGACGCCACAGCTCGCCTTCGTAACGAATGTCAAATTCTCTGACAAAAGCGCGCAGACAGTCATACGTGTTCGTCAGAACGGATATGCGGTTTCCGAACTCGCTAGGCTCCGACCGGGCGCCGACGCACAAGAACAACTGGTCCTTGATCTCATCAATCTCTCGCAGGCGGGCCTGATAGGCAGCTTTTCGCCGCGGCGACTTGACCGTCTCGATCGCCGCCTCCAGCCAATCCCTCTCGGCAGCAAGCTTCTCGGCATAGGGCCGCGACAACTCAGTTGCTACTGAGACAGCCTGTTGCACCACCGGTGGAACCATCCACTTGGCTCGCTTCCTGCGCAGCTTGGTGGTCAGGCCATCCAGCCATAGGAAACCTTCATCGTCCGTGGTCAAGCTTGCCTTGTGGAAGCTGGCGGACTCACCTTTGCGCACGCCCACGAAGAACAGCAAGACGATCAGGCAGGCGGTACGAAGCAATGTCACTTGGCGCGTCAACTCCAAGCCATCGGATACACCGGCCCCTGCCGCCGCGCTGCGCCTGGCCCTGTCGCGGGCCGCGCGAGACTGCCCACGACACGGCCACGCGCCTTCGCGAGCAAGATGCGCGTCAAGAATGGCCGCGGAGTCATCAATTAGCCTGACCGCATGCCGGATCAGCACCGTAGCGACAGAATCAGGAATGACCGGTGTCTTGCGATTGCGCCTCTCCTGATTGACATTCCCCAAGAGCTCGAACGCTGACTCGTTCGGGTACGGTTGGAATGCCAGCGCGTCATTGAGCTGAAGGCGAAAGTCGTAGAGGTACTCAAGAATCTTGAGATGGCCCAGCCTCCTGTTTGGGGACAGGTCCGAGTCCACCGTCAGCCTGATGAAACCTTTGGCCTGACCGGCCGTAATCTTTGAGAACTGGCAGATTCGTCGCGCGACCATGTACCGGAGCAGCGACTTCATGTCCGTAAATACCCTCTTGACAGTAGAAGGCCTCAGGGTCGCGCCATTGTTCTTCTGGATCACGTCCAGTGCCCGTTGCGCACTTCTCCTTAGCGCCGTGTGCTCGGGATCTGCGAACGAAGTCCGCTTGTCTGCCAGTTCAAAGTCCCATTTGATGACCTTGCTGTTTGGAGGAACGCTCTTGTCAGTCCAAACCGGGCGGTAGTCCCACCGATCGTCATAAAGCCTGGATTTCGGGGTCACGTGATTTCCCCGATCTGACGCAGCCGGCCGGGCGGCTCGCTCTTTGGCGCCCCGGTTCACGTTTCCGACTCCCAGTCGTCATCTATTTCCCACAGCGGATGGGGATTAGCCTTGGCCGCCACCTTCACCTGTTCAATCCATTGCGTATCACCCAGTCGCGGCGCGATTTCCTCATCGATGACTTTGAGAATCCAGCAGTAGCCGGCTTCCCATCGTTTCCGATCGATCCGATGTTGCTTGGCGTGGATAAACCAGTAGAACGAGAACAGGCGATGGGCGTCTTCTCTCAGGATGACGACGTTGGGACAACGCAGGCACACCATGAACTCCGAGCACGCCTCACCGGGCTTGACCCCTTTGACCGGAGAGTTCCAGGGATTCTTGCATTTGGCGACCCGCATGTTGTGCTCTCCGCTCAAGAGCCGGTCAACCTCTTCAGGACCTAGATGCAGATCCTTGGCCAGCGCCTGCCTGTCTGGCAGAGATCCCTCTCCGAGCGCCCAGGCTTGCATGGCAAGGCCAGCGAAGCGAAATGCATGCTTGCGCTCCTTGGCATCGGGATCGATGTAGCGCATCGTTGCTCGAAGGGACTTGTGCGTGAGCCGCTTCTTCAGTTCGATGATGTCGCCACCATTGGCTTTCAACAGCCCCTCGGCGAACGACGGCCTGCACCGCCTCAAGTTCAGTACCAAGCGTCCACCCTCGTCGTCCCGGAGATCGTATCGTTCGGCGAATGCTCGCAACGGTTGGAAGTAGTTTGTCTCGCCGAGAGGAATCGCCTGCCGGCCCGTTCCGGTCCCGCGGGGCCGCGCCAGCCAGAGTAGCCTTCGATAACATTGTGCGGCCTCTTGCCGCACTGACCCCGTTAGTTTTTCCACCTCGGCAATCAGCTCCGCCTCTCGCAGCGAAAGCGGAAGAGTGCTCATGTCCGGGTTCGGTTTGACCGGATGGTTGGGTGTGAGCCCCGATCGGAACTTGATCCCACCCCTCACCCATCCCAGACCGGATATGTTGCTCGGCACCACACAACCGATCTCAAGTCCCAGCAGAACCCCTGCATTGAATCCTGTTCTTAGCGCGAGCAGAAGGAGGTAGGGAATGAGCCTGATCATCCCGCTGCCCTTGAGGTTCTCACACCCCACTGCATCGACCTCTTTCCGCGTGCCCTCGATCGCCCTGTGGCAGGCGCGGATGATCTGATCCCTTTCCTTGACCGTGTAGGGCTTTGTCTGATTATCAACATGCCCCTTGGTGACGCCCCAAGGAATGATCAGGTCACGAGGCAATTTGCTGTCGTCATCACGCAGCAACTCGGTGAGCACAGCGGCAAGCGACTTCCACCAACGCAACGGAGTCCCCTCTGCGAGGGGCTTTTCACCTCGCCGTCGCTGTGCAAGGCGCTGTGCCCAGTAGTTGAAGTCAACGAGCACGTCGGTCGTTAGCTCGGACACTCGCGCCACTTGTGGGTGTCTGGCACGTATGAACTCGAAGAAGCGATCTATCGCAACCACATACGTTTCGAGCGTCCTCGCCCGAAACGCAATGCGTCTCCTCCAGATGGCGACCGCGAAGTTCCACGCGATGTCGCCCTTTCCTCTCGTAAGCCTATATCGCGAAAGGTCGATTTCGAGACCATTGGCGCGGAACGCGTAACCAGGAGGCTCGTTTCGCATCGGGACGACTCGCTTCCCGCCCGATGCAGGCTTGTAGTCCTTACGGCGTCTCGCGATGTCACCCACGGCGCACCTCCGCGGAGAGGATTCCATCTATGCTTTGCTGGTAGCGCTCCAGTGAGCCTTTCTCGTCGAAATCGCCGGTGTGCTCGTAGATCTCTGTTGAACTGATGCTCCTGTGCCCAAGAAGCTTCTGAACCTTTCGAAGATCGCCCGTCGCAGCGTACGTATCAGTCGCAAATGTATGACGGAATTTGTGCGGGTTCGCATGCACTCCTACCGACTGCCCAATCCTGCTGATCTTGGTACTGAGCCAACTCAGGTTCAGTAACTTTCCCTTTGCGGTCAACCAGAACGCCGACGGCTCTTCGCCGTACCGCTGTCTGTACAGTTCCGCTCGTTGGGGACGCACGAGCATGCCCCAATGGTGCAGTTCGCTAACCAATCCGCGGGTCAGGAATGCGTCGCGAGAATCCCCGTTCTTTGTGTTGGTTAGCCGCAGGGAGAGCATCGGGCGATCTGAGCTCATCAGTCGCTTAGTCAAGGATTGGACGGCCTTGAACTCGATGGATGCCAGTTCAGCGCGGCGCATGCCTGTCATCGCCCAAACTGCCATCTGTAACTGCTCTTCCCAGTCATTTGCGGCCCTTAAAAGCAGGCGCATCTCGTCCAAGGCAAAGTGCTGGGGAAGCGTTATCGGCGCAGGGACCGTCACATCGTACTTCTTTCGACGCTTTCCGCGACCGCGGTCGGACACGTTCAAGGTCCGGCTATTCAGGTCGACCCGATCGATCGGAGTCCGCTCTATCGAACCTTGCTTGACCTGAAACGCATAGAACAAGGCGATTGCCGACAAATGCGCATTAACTGTGCCCGGCTCACACCGCTCCAAGCTCCAGTCTCGGTAGAGCGCGATGTGCTTCTTGTTGACGGCGTCCCAACGTAGCTTTCGAGCTTCAAGCCAACTGAAGAAGTCGACAATGCGATAGCCGTACGCCTGCCAGGTCAAAGGCTTGTTGCGAGTTCGCCCACTGATTACGGCTACGTTAAAGAGCCACTCATTGACCGGACTGACCAGTTCCATCTTTTCGTCAAGCACGAAGGGAACGCGGGGGCGTTGCGTCGCGCCCACCGCGAACTGTGAATCAGTGAAGAACAACTCCATGTCTGTCTTCCCTTGAAATGGAAGAAAGCTGGCACGACGAGAAGATACCCCCCATCGTGCCAGACATCAAGACAGACACTAAACACACCTAAGATATTGTTCTACAAGCTAATACCTATAACCATCACCTAAAATTTACCGTAATACCCTTCCTTCAAGGCATCGAACAGGTTGGCGGCGGTGTGCATCTCGCCGTCGTACTCGATCTGTTCGTTGCCCTTGACCTCCAGCACGCTGCCGTCTTCCAGCTCGAAACGGTAGGTCGTGTTCTCCAGGTCCGCTTCCTTGACCAGCACGCCCTGGAAGGCCGCCGGGTTGAAGCGGAACGTGGTGCAGCCCTTCAGGCCCTGCTGGTGGGCGTAACGGTAGATGTCCTTGAACTGCTCGTACGGGTAGTCGGTCGGGACGTTGGCGGTCTTGGAGATCGAGCTGTCGACCCACTTCTGCGCCGCGGCCTGCACGTCGACGTGCTCCTTGGGCGAGATGTCGTCGGCGGAGATGAAGTACTCCGGCAGCCTGGCGTGCTCCTCGTCGGAGAACGGCATGGCCTTGGCGTTGATCAGCTCGCGGTAGGCCAGCAGCTCGTAGGAGTAGACATCGACCTTTTCCTTCGACTTCTTGCCTTCGCGGATCACGTTGCGGCTGTAGTGGTGCGCGAACGACGGCTCGATGCCGTTGGAGGCGTTGTTGGCCAGGCTCAGCGAGATCGTCCCGGTCGGCGCGATCGAACTGTGGTGGGTGAAGCGCGCGCCGGTCTCGGCCAGCTCGTCCACCAGCTCCGGCGCCACCGCGGCGACGCGCTGCATGTAGCGGCTGTAGCGGGCGTGCAGCACGCGGCCCGGGATGTCCTGGCCGATCTTCCAGCCGTCCTTGACCATCTCCGGACGCTTGCGCAGCATCTCGGCGTCGACCGCGAACAGCTCGTCCATGATCGGCGCGGCGCCCTTTTCCTTCGCCAGCGCCAGGCCCATTTCCCAACCGGCCACGGCCATCTCGCGGGAGATGCGCTCGGTGAACTCGCACGACTCCTTGCTGCCGTACTTCATGCGCAGCATGGTCACGGTGCTGCCCAGGCCGAGGAAGCCCATGCCGTGGCGGCGCTTGCGCATGATCTCGTTGCGCTGCTGTTCCAGCGGCAGGCCGTTGACCTCGACCACGTTGTCGAGCATGCGGGTGAACACGCGCACGACTTCCTTGTATTCCTCCCAGTCGAAGGAGGCCTGGTCGGTGAACGGGTCGCGCACGAACTTGGTCAGGTTGACCGAGCCCAGCAGGCAGGCGCCGTAGGCCGGCAACGGCTGCTCGCCGCAGGGGTTGGTCGCGCGGATGTTCTCGCACCACCAGTTGTTGTTCATCTCGTTGACGCGGTCGATGAGGATGAAGCCTGGCTCGGCGTAGTCGTACGTCGAGACCATGATCATGTCCCACAGGTGGCGGGCACGGATGTGGCCGTAGATCTTGCAGGCCACCAGGCCGTCCTCGCGGACGATGTAGTTGCGGTGGGTCGGCCACTCGCGCCACACGACCTGGGTCGCGTCGTCGAGGTTGATGTCGCCCTTTTCCTTCATGTTGACCGGGAACACCAGCGGCCAGTCGGCGTCGGTGTCGACCGCTTCCATGAAGCCGTCTGTGATCAATAGCGACAGGTTGAACTGGCGCAGGCGGCCGTCTTCGCGCTTGGCGCGGATGAAGTCCTTCACGTCCGGATGGGAGACGTCGAATGTGCCCATCTGCGCGCCGCGACGGCCACCGGCCGAGGACACGGTGAAGCACATCTTGTCGTAGATATCCATGAAGGACATCGGGCCGGAGGTGTAGGCGCCGGCGCCGGCGACGAAGGCGCCGCGCGGACGCAGCGTCGAGAACTCGTAGCCGATGCCGCAACCTGCCTTCAGGGTCAGGCCCGCTTCGTGGACCTTCTCCAGGATGCCGTCCATCGAGTCCTCGATGGTGCCCGAGACGGTGCAGTTGATGGTCGAGGTGGCCGGCTTGTGCTCCAGGGCACCGGCGTTGGAGGTGATGCGGCCGGCGGGAATGGCCCCGCGGCGCAGCGCCCACACGAACCGCTCGTTCCAGTACTGCTGCTTCTCGGCATTGGGCTCGGCTTCGGCCAGGGCCTTGGCCACGCGCTGGTAGGTGGCGTCGATATCGGAATCGACGGCCTTCCCCGTCTTGGTCTTCAGCCGGTACTTCTTGTCCCAGATGTCCTGGGAAGCGGGCTGCATGGGGATTTCCCTGTCAGCCGCGGCCGCCTTGACCGCCTCGAGGCGCACTGTGCTCATGCCTGTCCTTTCTCCTCGTTCTGGCAGCGGATCGGGACCGCTGCCGGTGGATTCTTATATTGGTTGCCGCTGTGCCAACGTCGACCTAATGCCCGTCGACAGCAGGCCCGTCGACGGCAGGGTCGCCGACGGCGATGCCCGCGACCGGTCTTGCGCGTCCGCGAAGCATTGGTTTTGGTTCGAATAAGGGCTCATCTTGCTCCCGTTCCGCGCCATCCCCCGAGGACGCTCACAGTACTGCAACTTTAAGCCGGAAATCCCTAGCTTTGGGCTCCCGTCGCCTGCAAACCACTACATGTAGTGGGCAGAGGCGAGGGTTCAAGCTAAACCCGGTCCTGGATTTAGTCAACGCTTTTTTGATCGCTGTCTCAATTCGTGACGGCCGTCGGCGACGCACTGCGGCACGTGCACTTGCAAGGGCGGTGCGGGCGCGATTGCCGCTGGAGGGGGCTGCGGAGACGGCACGGATGCCGGAAACTTCATGGCCTATTTAGTGGTCTTGCCAGACACTGTGCCGTTCAGCCGCAGCATGCGGCGGACGCCCACCTTCCCTCCACCCAGAACGACGCGATGCGCCCTCTGCCGACCCTGCTTACCCTGTCCCTGGCCGCCGCCTTCGGCGGCTTTGCCGCCACCGCGATCCGCGACGGCCTGGAAACGCCCGCCCAGGCCGCTCCCGCCGCCGCCGCGACCGTTCCGGCGATCGCCGCGCTGCCTGCGGTGGTCAGCGGCCAGCCGCTGCCGTCGCTGGCGCCGATGCTGGCCAAGGTCACCCCGGCCGTGGTCAGCGTCCACACCAAGCAGCGGGTCAAGGTCAGCCCGTTCGGCGGCGACCCGATGTTCCGGCGCATGTTCCCGGAGCTGACCCAGGAGCGCATCAACGAGTCGCTCGGCTCGGGCGTGATCGTCGACGCGCAGCGCGGCTATGTGCTGACCAACCACCACGTCATCGAAGGCGCCGACGAAGTCTCGGTGACGCTCGCCGACGGGCGCACGCTCAAGGCCGAGTTCCTGGGGTCCGATCCCGATACCGACGTGGCGCTGATGCGCATCGCCGCGCCGAACCTGATCGCGCTGCCGCTGGCCAACTCCGATGCGCTGCGCGTCGGCGACTTCGTGGTCGCTGTCGGCAATCCCTTCGGCATCGGCCAGACGGTGACCTCGGGCATCGTCTCGGCCGTGGGCCGTACCGGCCTGCGCGGGCTGGGCTTCCAGAACTTCATCCAGACCGACGCCTCGATCAATCCCGGCAACTCCGGCGGCGCGCTGGTCAACCTCAACGGCGAACTGGTCGGCATCAACACCGCCAGCTTCAACCCGCGCGGCTCGATGGCCGGCAACATCGGCCTGGGCTTCGCCATCCCCACCAGCCTGGCGCGCAACATCATGGGCCAGCTGATCGCCAACAACGGCGTGGTCATCCGCGGAACACTTGGGCTGGAATCGCAGGCGGTCGATGCGCGACTGGCGCAGGGCCTGGGCCTGGACGAGGCGCGCGGCGCGCTGGTCACGCAGGTCTACTCCGGTGGCGGTGCCGCCGCGGCCGGACTCAAGCCGGGCGACGTGATCGTCGCCGCCAACGGCGAGCGCATCGACGACCCGGATGCGCTGCGCAACTTCGAAGGCCTGCAGGCGGTGGGCAGCCGCGTCGCGCTCGACGTGCGTCGTGACGGCAAGGCGATCCAGCTGGCCACTTCGCTGCGCGAACAACCCAAATCGTTCCAGGGCATGGAACTGGATCCGCGACTGGCCGGCGCGGTGTTCGCCGAACTGCCCGAGCGCCTGCGCCAGTCGGGTTACTCGGGCGTGCTGGTCGAATCGGTCGCGCGTGGCAGCCGCGCCGCGCAGAACGGCCTGCAGAAGGACGACATCGTGACGGCCGCCACCACCGGCAAGTTCGACGATCTTCCGGGTTTCCGCGCCAGCTTCACGCAGGCTCCTGCACAGTTGATCCTGCGCGTCGTCCGCGGCGGCGGCCGGCAGGGCAACTTGCCGATGCAGTGACCTTGGGTCACCCTGACTTCAAGTCACATTGGGCAGGACAGACCTGCGACCTTTGGAGGAGTACCTGATGAATTCCACCCCCGGCGACGGCATGAAGACCCATCTGAGCGAAGCAGGCGGACACCTGAAGCAGGCAGCCGCCGATGCCGGCGAGGCGCTGCGCGGCGCGGCGACTGCGGCCGGCGATGAACTGCGCGTTGGCAAGGCCAACGTGAAAGCCGACCTGGCCGACTCCGCGCTGTCGGGAATCGCTGCGGCCGAACAGGCCGGTGGCGTCGCCCGCGAACAGGTGGATGCACTGATGGACAAGGGCCGTGACCTGATCGACAGCGCCGCCGAACTGATCCGCGAGCGTCCGCTGGCCTCCTTCGGCGTGGCATTCGCCGCCGGCTGGATCATCGCCAAGCTCGCCCGCAGCGGCGACAAGTAAGCCCACGTGAGCCAGGCCGGGGACGAGCGCGCGCCTGACGGACGCGAACCCGACGGGCGCGACCCCGACAGCAACGCGCCCGATGGCCAGGAGCCCGGGAGATCGGCCCGGATGCCTGACCTGGGGGAGACGCTGCAGGATCTGGGCGCCACCGCACGCGCCAGCCTCAGCGCCGCAACCGCATCGGCGAAAGCGATGCGCAGCCTGGTCGCCGCCGATCTGTCGCTGGCGCGCAGCGCGCTCGGTCGCGCCCTCGCCTTCGCCGGCGTGGCGATCGTCTTCGGCGCCTCGGCGTGGCTGTTCCTGATGGGCAGCCTGGTCGCCCTGCTCACCAGCCTGGGCCTGTCGTGGTTGCTGGCGATGCTGGTCGCCGCGCTGCTGAGCCTGGCCGTCACCGCTTACGCCTGCTGGCGGGCGATGCACTATTTCGACCACACCCGGCTGCAGGCCACGCGCCGGCAGCTGGCGCGGCTGGGCATCGGCGAGTTGTCCGACATCATGCCCGGCCCCGGCTCGAGCGAGTCCGCGCGCGATGCGGCCAGGCGCCATGCGCAAGCCAGCCAGAACCCTCCGAAGAAGAACGACCAGGACACTGACGCAGCGCCGCCATGACCAATGCCGTGACCCTCTCCGCGAGATCGCGCCATGCGCTTTGATCAATTGATCCAGAAGGTCGAGCAGGCCGAGGACGTGCTCGAGGCGAGCGAGCGCGGCGTCGCCGCCGACCTCGACCGGCTGCGCACCTCGTGGCGCGAGGCGTGGACGCCGGGCAGGATCGT
Source organism: Lysobacter sp. Soil_N_23 (assembly GCF_057656135.1). Classification (NCBI taxonomy): domain Bacteria; kingdom Pseudomonadati; phylum Pseudomonadota; class Gammaproteobacteria; order Lysobacterales; family Lysobacteraceae; genus Lysobacter; species Lysobacter sp. Soil_N_23. The sequence continues at coordinate 8,721 of NZ_JBDGKY010000017.1, read as the reverse complement.
GATCGCCGGCCTGGTCGCCGGGTTCGTCGTCGGCCGCGCCGAACCCTTGCGCACCCTGAGCAAGGGCGGCGGACTGATGCAGGTGCTGACGATGGTGTCGGGCCTGTTCGCCAGCGGCAGCGCCAAAGTCGCCGCCGAAGGTGCGCAGGATGCAGCCGCCAGTGCCGACGCGGCGGCCGGCTCAGCGGGGCCGGCCACTGCTGCGACCGCGACGACCGAAGACGAGGACGCCGCGACGCTGGCGCGCGCCGAGGCAACTGTGCAAGCTGCACGCGTCGCCGTCGTCGATCCAGTCGAAACTTGAGCATCCCAGAACCCGAGACACCTTCCGAGCCGGGACTGCCCGACGACGGCGAGGTTCCACCGAGCCCGTTGCAGCCGCGACCGCGGTCGACCAGTGCAGCGGTGGTGCTGGCCACGCTCGCGGTCGGTTACACGCTGTGGGCGGCGCAGGAACTGATCCTGCCGGTGCTGCTGGCGATGTTCTTCGCCCTGGTCGGCAACCCGATCATCCGCGGCCTGCAGAGGCTCTTCATCCCGCGTTTTCTCGGCGCGGTGCTGGTGCTGGCCGGCGGCCTGGCGGCGGCGGGCGCGCTCGGCAACCAGCTGATCGAACCGGCCGGCGAGTGGGTGCGGCAGGTGCCGCGCGAGATGAAGTCGATCGCGCCCAAGCTGCGCGACCTGACCAAGCCGATGCTCGATGCCAACAAGGCCGCGCAGAACATCGCCCGCGCCGCCGGTGGCGAGAGCACCGGCAAGCCGGTGCAGGTGATCCGCACCGAACTCAACGAACCCTACAAGGCGCTGACCGCGACGCCGCGGCGCGTGGCGTCGGTGCTGGCGGTGGTGCTGCTGACGTTCTTCTTCATGGTCTATGGCGACAACCTGCAGCGCAACGCGATCGCGCTGCTGCCCACGCGCCAGCAGAAGCAACTCACGGTCGACCTCCTGCATTCGATCGAGCGCGAGATCTCGCGCTATGTCCTGACCATCACGCTGATCAATGTCGCCCTGGGCCTGGCCCTGGCCGGTGCGCTGTACTGGCTCGGCGTGCCGCTGCAGGAGGCGCTGCTGTGGGGCACGATGGCGGCGATCCTCAACTTCGCGCCGTACGTGGGCCCGCTGATCGGCATCGTGATCATGCTGCTGATGGGCTTCGTCGCGTTCGACAAGCCGCTGCCGTCGCTGCTGCCGGCGGGCATCTACCTGATCCTGCACACCATCGAAGGGCAAATCGTCACCCCGATCGTGCTCGGCCGGCGCATGCGCCTGTCGCCACTGGTGCTGATCCTGGCGCTGATGCTGTTCGGCTGGCTGTGGGGAATCATCGGCCTGCTGCTGGCGGTGCCGTTGCTGGTGTGCGTGAAGCTGGTGCTGGACCGGATCGAGGGGATGGGGGGCTGGGCGCGGCTGTTGGAGTGAGGTAGCCCAACCCACCCTTTACCGTCCCCGGCCCTTACCGTCATCCCGGCGAACGCCGGGATCCAGGCCCGTAACCCATGGGCAGCGCCCGCCCTTTCACCTCCAGCCTTGAGCCTTCGAACTGGATCCCGGCGTTCGCCGGGATGACGGTGATGGAGGGATGACGGTGATGGTGATGGTGATGGTGATGGCGATGGCGATGGAGTCAGGGGTTCACACCGCAAACAGGCTAAAATATCGCCATGCATTTCCCCGTCCGCGCCATCACCCTCGACCTCGATGACACCTTGTGGCCGTTCGCGCCGATCGGGGCGCGGGTCGAGCAGGTGCTGCACGAGTGGCTGCAGCAGCATTGCCCCGGCACCGCGCGGCGCTTCCCGATCGCCGCCATGCGCGAGTTGCGCGAGCGCGTGTTCATCGAGCGTCCCGACCTCGCCCACGACTTCAGCCAGCTGCGCAAGCTGAGCCTGGTGCGGGCGATGGAACTCAGCGGCGACGATCCGGTCCATGCCGACGCCGCGTTCGAAACCTTCTACGCCGAGCGCAACCGCGTCGAGTTCTATCCCGATTCGCTTGCCGCGCTCGAACGCCTGGCCGCACGCGTGCCACTGGCGGCGATCAGCAACGGCAATGCCGACCTCGCACGCGTCGGCGTGTCCGCGCACTTCGTCTTCCAGCTCGGGGCGCGCGAACATGGCACGCCCAAGCCCGCGGCGAGCATCTTCCACGCCGCGTGCCGCCAGCTCGAGCTGGCACCCGGCGACGTGCTCCACGTCGGCGACGACGTCGAGATGGACGTCGTCGGCGCCCATCGCGCCGGCCTGCGCAGCTGCTGGATCAATCGCGAAAGCGCACGCTGGCCGCACGCCGACCTCCGCCCCGACCTCGAATTCACCACACTGTCCGCACTGGCCGACTGGCTGGACATCGCACAACAACCGGAACTCCTGACCGCATGAGCATCCCGCACGGTTTCGCCGACGCGAGCATCGACAGCCTGCCACTGCACGTGGTCAGCCGCGACACGATCGGCCAGTGGCGCGCGACGCAGGAGGCTTCGGTACTGGCCTGGCTCGATGCGCAGGCATTCGACGGTTCGCCATGGACCGCGATCACGCTGCCCGCCGCCGATGGTGGCATTGCCGCTGCGGTGATCGGTGTCGCCGATCTGCTCGATCCCTATTCGTACGGCCACGCGCCCTACGCGCTGCCGGTGCGTGCCTGGTCGCTGGCGACCGACCTCGCGCCCGAGGCGCGCTCGGCGCTGCACCTGGGCTGGGGCCTGGGCAGCTACCGCTTCAACCGCTACAAGCAACCGCTGCGCCAGCCGGCGCAGTTGCAGACCCGCGGCGACGACGAAGCATTCGCCCAGCTCGCCGCATGCATCCGCGTGCGCGACCTGGTCAACACGCCGACCGAGGACATGGGCCCGGACCAGCTCGAGCAGGTGGCCTGCGAACTGGCCGAGCGTTTCGGCGCGCAGATCGAGGTCATCAGCGGTGACGACCTGCTTACCCGCAATTTCCCGGCGATCCATGCAGTCGGCCGCGCCAGCCACCGCGCACCGCGGCTGATCGCGCTGCGCTGGGGAGACGAAGCACACCCGCACGTCGCCATCGTCGGCAAGGGCGTGTGCTTCGACACCGGCGGCCTCGATCTCAAGCCGGCCGACGGCATGCGCAACATGAAGAAGGACATGGGCGGTGCCGCCCATGCCATCGCCCTGGCCGAGCTGGTGATGGCGCGCAAGCTGCCGCTGCGCATGACCCTGCTGGTGCCGGCGGTCGAGAATTCGATCGGCCCCAATGCGTTCCGCCCGGGCGAAGTGATCGCCACGCGCCAGGGCATGTCGGTGGAGATCGACAACACCGATGCCGAGGGCCGCGTGGTCCTGTGCGATGCCCTCACCTATGCCGGCGAGCTGAAGCCGGCGCTGCTGCTCGACTTCGCCACGCTCACCGGTGCCGCACGCATCGCATTGGGTCCGGACCTGCCGGCGCTGTACAGCAACGACGAAGACGTCGCGCGGCTGTGGCTGGAGTCCGGCATCGAGCAGCGCGATCCGCTGTGGCGCATGCCGCTGTGGCGGCCGTACCTGCGCTACCTGACCAGCACCGTCGCCGACATCGCCAACGGCGGCCCGTCGAAGATGGCCGGCAGCATTGCGGCTGCGATCTACCTGGAGCGCTTCGTTCCGGCCACGCAGAAGTGGGCGCACCTGGACGTCTACAGCTGGAACGACAGCGACCGTCCGGGCCGTCCGGCCGGCGGTGAAGCGCAAGGTCTGCGCGGCGCCTATGGGCTGCTCAGGAAGCTGTCCTCGACGTAGTGATAGCGATATCCCTGCCCCGTCCCCCTGCTCCGGGCCCGTTCGGCTCCTGCACAAACTGACTTCCGGCAGGTTGGCGCAATCGGTTCTGTGACGTCACACTAGGCGCCGTCTTGCGTCTGGTGTGCATATGACTGCCTCGTCCGACCTGCTCAAGGAATTGCGCATAGACCGTAGCGCGCCACCGCCGCCGGCTTCACGCCGCGGCCTGTGGATCGCGCTCGCCGTCGCTGCGGGTGTGCTCGTATTGGTACTGGCGGCGTGGGCCGTGCTCGGCCGCGAACGCGCGGTCGAAGTCCGGACCGCGACCGTCACCGCCATCGGCAACGGCGGCAACGCCTCCGTGCTCGATGCCACCGGCTATGTGGTCGCCCGACGCATGGCTACGGTGTCGGCGAAGATCACCGGCAAGGTGCGCGAGGTGATGATCGAGGAAGGCCAGAAGGTCGAGGAAGGTCAGGTCATGGCCACGCTAGATCCGATCGACGCCAACGCCGAACGCACGCTCGCCAACGCCCAGGTCGGCGCCTCGCGCAGCCAGGTCGAGAGCGTGCGCGCACGCCTGTCCGAGGCCGAAGCCAACGCCCGCCGCCTGTCGACGCTGGTCAACCAGCAGCTGGTGTCGAAGGCGCAGTACGACGAAGCCATCGCCGCGCGCGATTCGCTGCGCGCCGAGCTGACCACCTCCGAACGCAACGCCAAGGTTGCCGGCGACCGCCTGCACATCGCCGACCTGGGCGTGGACAACACCATCGTGCGCGCGCCGTTCGCCGGCGTGGTCACGGCCAAGGCCGCGCAGCCGGGCGAAATAGTCTCGCCGCTGGCTACCGGCGGCTTCACCCGTACCGGCATCGGCACCATCGTCGACATGGATTCGCTGGAGATCGAGGTCGAGGTCGGCGAGGCCTTCATCGGCCGCGTGCAGCCGAAGATGCCGGTCGAGGCGACGCTCAATGCCTACCAGGACTGGAAGATCCCGGCCGAGGTGATCGCGATCATCCCCGCCGCCGACCGCGGCAAGGCCACGGTCAAGGTGCGCGTCGCGCTCAAGGCCAAGGACCCGCGCATCGTCCCCGACATGGGCGTGCGCGTAAGCTTCCTGGAAGCCGGCAAGGCCGATGCGCCGAAGCAGAAGCCGGGCGTGCTGGTGCCAGCCGCGGCGATCAGCAATCGCGACGGCAAGCAACTCGCCTTCGTCGTCTCTGATGAGAAGGTGCAACGGCGCGAAGTCAGCGTTGGCCGCAGCCTGGGCGATGACCGCGAGGTCACGCAGGGCCTCTCAGGCGGCGAGACGGTCGTGCTCGATCCTCCCACGAGTCTGGCCGATGGCGACCGCGTGCGCGTTGCCGCCGCCGGCGCCGAGCAGGACGGCGATTCGGCAAGCGAATAGAAATCCGACCGCACAGCAATCCAAACTGGAAGTCCACGCAGTTCCTCCTCCTACCGTATCGAGGACGTCGCAATGTCTACGCTGGTTTCGATCCGCAATCTCAGGAAGACCTATCAACGCGGTCCGGAAAAGGTGGAGGTGCTGCATAGCATCGACCTGGACATCCCCAAGGGCGACTTCGTCGCGCTGATGGGCCCGTCCGGCTCGGGCAAGACCACCCTGCTCAACCTCATCGGCGGTCTCGACTCGCCCACCGGCGGCGAGATCCAGGTCGACGGCCAGCGCATCGATACGCTCAGTGCCGGCCAGTTGTCGCAGTGGCGCAGCCACAACGTCGGCTTCGTCTTCCAGTTCTACAACCTGATGCCGACGCTCAACGCGCAGAAGAACGTCGAGCTGCCGCTGCTGCTGACCAAGCTGTCGTCGGCGCAGCGCAAGCGCAACGCCGAGATCGCCCTGCAGCTGGTCGGCCTGGCCGATCGCGGCAAGCACCGCCCGAATGAATTGTCCGGCGGCCAGCAGCAGCGCGTGGCGATCGCCCGCGCGATCGTATCCGACCCGACCCTGCTGATCTGCGACGAACCGACCGGTGACCTCGATCGCCAGTCCGCCGAGGAGATCCTGGCGCTGCTGCAGTCGCTCAATCGCGACCACGGCAAGACCATCATCATGGTCACCCACGATCCCAAGGCCGCCGACCACGCCCAGCGCACGATCCACCTCGACAAGGGCACCCTGGTCGAGCGTGAGCTGGCGGTGGAGCACTGACACATCGATAGCCCCTCTCCCGCTTGCGGGAGAGGGGTTGGGGTGAGGGCAGCGCGCGGATAGGTTATCGGCCGCCTGCCCTCATCCGCCCTTCGGGCCCCTTCTCCCGCGCGCGGGAGAAGGAATCATCAGAGATTCGAGGAAGCAGAGATGAAATACCTGCACCTGATCTGGGCCGCGCTGTTCCGCAGCAAGACCCGCACGTTTTTGACGCTGTTGTCGGTGACAACCGCATTCCTGCTGTTCGGGATGCTCGACTCGGTGCGCGTGGCGTTCAACTCCGGTGGCAGCGTCACCGGCGCCAACCGCCTGGTCGTTGCTTCGCGCCTGTCGATCACGCAGATGCTGCCGTACAGCCTCGACACGCAGATCAAGACGATCCCGGGCGTGAAGCAGTCGGCCTACGCGGCCTGGTTCGGCGGCATCTACCAGGATCCGAAGAACTTCTTCGCCAACTTCTCCGTCGGCCCCGGCTACCTGGACCTGTATCCGGAGTTCAAGCTCCCGGCCGAGCAGCGCAAGGCGTGGGAAGGCAACCGCACCGGCGCCATCGTCGGCGAGTCTCTGGCCAAGCGCCACGGCTGGAAGATCGGCGACACCATCCCGTTGCAGGCGACCATCTTCCCGACCCAGGGCAGCAACAACTGGTCGTTCAAGCTCGATGGCATCTTCCGCATCGACGACGAGAAGATGAAAGCGCAGGAGAACGTGCTGTTCTTCCACTGGAAGTACTTCGACGAGGCCAACGACTACGTCAAGGGTCGCGTCGGCTGGTACATCGTCAAGGTCGCCGATGGCGCCAACTCCGACGGCGTCGCCAAGACCATCGACTCGCTCTCGGCCAACTCCGACCACGAAACCAAGGCGCAGACCGAGGCGGCATTCAACCAGGCCTTCGCCAAGCAGTTCGCCGACATCGGCCTGATCGTCACGGGCATCATGGCTGCGGTGTTCTTCACCCTGCTGCTGCTGACCGGCAACACGATGGCGCAGGCGGTGCGCGAGCGCGTTCCGGAACTGGCGGTGCTCAAGACCATCGGCTTCTCCAACCGCAGCGTGCTGTGGCTGGTGCTGGCCGAATCGATCCTGCTGGTGGTGCTCGGCGGCGTGATCGGAATGGGCATCGCGGCGTTGCTGATGCCGGGCGTGAGCAAGGCCAGCGGCGGCATGATCCAGTTGCCGACGGTGCTGGGGCAGACCTGGGCACTGGGACTGGGCTTGATGCTCGCCATTGGCGTGATCGTGGGCCTGCTGCCGGCATTGCGTGGCATGCGCCTGAACATCGTCGATGCCCTCGCCGGCCGCTGAGCCAAGGAGATCCTGATGAAATTCCTGATCAATCTGGGCATCGCCCTCCTGCTCATCGCCGGCCTGGTGGCCTGGGCATTGCTGCCCTGGTACCTGGTGCTGGCGGTGCTGGTGCTGTTCGTGGCCTGGCTGCTGGTCACGCGCTCCGGGCGACTGGCATGGGAGGCGGCGAAGATCGGCCTGGCGAGCCTGCCGCAACGCTGGGGTGCGTCATCGGTCATCGTGGTCGGCATCGCCGGCGTGGTCGGCGTGCTGGTGGCGATGCTGGCAATGGGCGAAGGCTTCAAGGCCACGCTCAACCAGACCGGCAGCGACACAACCGCGATCATCCTGCGCGGCGGTTCGCAGGCCGAGACCAATTCGGTCATCACCCGCGACCAGGTGCCGCTGATCTCGTCGCTGGCCGGCATCGCGCGCGACGCCAACGGCCAGCAGGTGTTCTCGCCGGAGCTGTCGCAGGTGGTCAACCTGGTCAGCAAAGCCGACGGCACCGACGCCAACGTGCAGTTCCGCGGCGTGGGTCCGATGGCGTGGACGTTGCGACCGAAGCTGAAGATCGTCGAAGGCCGCAAGTTCAACCCCGGCATGCGCGAGCTGGTGGTGGGCCGCGGCGCACAGAAGCAGTTCGTCGGCCTGGAGGTCGGCAAGCAGCTCAAGCTCGCCAACCAGATGTGGACCGTGGTGGGTGCGTTCTCGTCCGGCGATTCGCACGACTCGGAACTGTGGGCCGACGTCGACGTGCTCGGACCGGCTTATCAGCGCCAGGCGTTCCAGTCGGTGACGGCCAAGCTCGATGGCAAGGACGGCTTCAACCGCCTGAAGGCCGCGCTCGCCGGCGATCCGCGCCTGAAGCTGGACGTGCAGACCACGCACGACTACTACGCCAAGCAGTCGGAGGGTCTGACCAAGCTGATCAACATCCTGGGCAAGGTGATCGGCACGATCATGGCGATCGGCGCGGTGTTCGGCGCGCTCAACACGATGTTCGCCGCCGTCGCGGGCCGCGCACGAGAGATCGCGACGATGCGCGCGATCGGCTTCCGCGGCGTGCCGGTGGTGGTGGCGGTGATGCTGGAGACGATGCTGCTGGCGCTGCTGGGCGGGCTGATCGGCGCCGGGCTGGCGTGGCTGGTGTTCAACGGCTACACGGTGTCGACACTGGGCAACAACTTCAGCCAGGTCGTGTTCCAGTTCAAGGTCTCGCCGGAGCTGCTGTGGAACGGCCTGAAGTGGGCGCTCGGCATCGGCCTGGTCGGCGGCCTGTTCCCGGCGCTGCGCGCGGCGCGGCTGCCGGTGACCGAGGCGTTGCGCGCGGCGTAAGGCGCGGTTGCTTTGGGACGGTGATAGCAGGGGCGCTTCGGCGCCCCTGTTCTTTTGGGGCTTGAAGTTTGGCGTTGCCCGGCTTGCTCCTGCGGAAGGGCGTCGTTCGCCGGGCTGGGGATTGCTCCGCCCCTTAGTCGGACATCCTGTCCGAATGCGGGGCGCGGGACATCCATGTCCCGCT
>NZ_JBDGKY010000016.1:0-100712 GCF_057656135.1 Lysobacter sp. Soil_N_23 | reverse complement strand
GTGTCCGCTGGAACGCCCATCGTGAACAAACCGCTTGACGAGAAACACAGTTGCTCACTGCGTTCGGGACGACAGGCTCTCATCTGTCTGGCTCTCATCCACCTGGGCGCGTCCAGGGTCCAGCGTGCCGATCACCGTTTCCAGATTGGCGATCCGCGTCAGCAGTACCGATCGCCTCACCTCGTGATCCAGCTGCGAGATCGGTTCGCGGTCGCCTTCGGCCAGCAGCAGCAGCGCGCCGTCGATGCGGTGCAGGATGTCGCGCTGCAGTTCCTTGTCTCCCGTCTCGAAAGCGATGTCCAGCTCCGCCATGTCGCGACGGCTCGAATCCAGCAGGCCCTCCAGCACTTCGCGCAGCGACGCTTCGCCGCCGAACAGCTCGGTCAGCCGTGTCAGCTTGCGGCTGGTCCGCGGCGATATCGCCGTGACTTCGGGGACAGGTGTCGGCAGCGTGTGCTGCAGGTGGGTCGCCAGCTTCCTGTCGAGATCGAGCAACTGCACCGGTTTGGCCAGGAAGTCGTCCATGCCCGCGTCGTGGCAGCGGCGCACCTCCTCGGGCAATGCACTGGCCGACAGCGCGACGATGGGCAGATGGCGCCCCGTGCCGGCTTCCTGCTCGCGTATCCGCCGCGTCAACGCGAAGCCGTCCAGTACCGGCATGTGGCAATCGCTTATCAGCAGATCGTAGTGCTGCAGCGCCAGCGCCTCCAGCGCCTGCTCGCCGTCCTCGACCAGTGTGTGCGCGTAGCCCAGGCGCTCGAGCTGGCGGGCGATGACCGCGCGGTTGGTCATGTGGTCCTCGGCGACCAGGATGCGTGCCGCGCGCGGCGCATGGACCCCGGGCAGCGGCGATGCAGACCGGGGCGGCTCCAGGCCCAGCGCGGCGCAGCAGGCTTCGGCAGCGGCCACCGTCAGCAGCGGGCTGCCGCTCAACGACACCTCGCCCTCGTCGACCTGGAAGCCGCGCACATCGACCGAGTCGACCAGGCACAGGTAGCGCGCGCCCGCGGGCAGGGAGCCTTCGCGCACAAGCTCGACGTCGACCACGAACAGGTCGGCGTCATTGGCCGCGGCCTCGCGCAGCTCCTCCGGCCCAACCTCCATCAGGTTGAAGCCGAGCGTCGACAACGTATTGGCCAGCTCCCGCTCGAACATGGGATCGCGCGTGCACAACAGCGCCGTCTTTCCGGCGATCTGCTCGTGCGGCTCGACCTCGCTGACGACCGGCAGCGGCAACTCCAGCGTCGAGGTCGTGCCCTGCCCGCGCGTGCTGCTGACACGGACCTCGCCGCCCATCATCTGCGCCAACCGCTGGCAGATCGACAGGCCCAGCCCGGTGCCGCCGAAACGGCGGCTGATCGAATCCTCTGCCTGCACGAACGGCTGGAACAATCGCGCCAGTTGCCGCGGTTCGATGCCGATGCCGGTGTCGGTGACGTTGATGCGGATGCGCTGGACGCCGTGCTCCTCGCCGGCCAGCTCGATGCGCAGTTCGACGTGGCCGGCTTCGGTGAACTTGAGCGCGTTGCTGACCAGGTTGGTGATGACCTGGCGGATGCGCACCGCATCGCCCTGGTGCGTGCCGGACAGGCGCCAGTCGATGGTCGCGTACAGGCGCACGTTCTTCTCATGGGCCCGCGCCGAGAACAGGCCCATGACGTTGTCGGCGACCGCGCGCAGGTCGAACGCGCGCAGGTCCAGGTCCAGGCGCCCGGATTCGATACGCGAGAAGTCGAGCACGTCGTCGAGGATCTGCAGCAGCGACCCGGCCGAGTCCTGGACCATGCCGAGCATGCGCGCCTGCTCGCGGTCCATCGGCGTGTGCGCCATCAGCTCGACCAGGCCCAGTACGCCGGCCATCGGCGTGCGGATCTCGTGGCTCATCATCGCCAGGAAACTGCTCCGCGCCGACACCGCCGCCCGCGCGGCAGCAGTCGCCTCGACCAACGCCTGCGCCTGCTGCTTCTCGTCGGTGATGTCGGCGAAGTAGATGCACCACACGACGTTGCCGTCGGCCTCGCGCCGCGGCGTGCCGCTGGATGCGCGCGTCCAGCGCACCTCGCCCTTCACGCGCATGCAGAACTCGACCTCGTGACGGGTGCCGCTTGCAACGATCTCGTTGATGGCGGCGAGCACATGGTCGTGCTCGTCCTGGCCAAGGTCTTTCTCGTCCGGATCGGACTCGCCCGCGGCAATCGCGTGCAAGCGCCGTCCCGACCTGAGCAGTTCCGAGCGCGAGCGACCGAACAGCGCCTGGGTCTGCCCGGCGACGTAGTCGTAGACGATCCTGCCACCGGGCTGCACGCTGATGCGCACGATCACGCCCGGCAAGCGATCGTTGGTGTCGATCAGCCGCTGCTCGGAGGCACGCGCACGCGCCTCGGCCTCGCGGATGTCGCTGACATCGACGAACGTGCCGAGCAGGCCGCCGACCTGGTCCGGAGCGATATTGAAGCGATGCAGCCAGAGGATGACGTCGCGCGGCTTGCCCCGCGCTTGCAGTGGCGGCAGCCGCATCTCCAGACGCCGCCGGCGGCCGCTGACCAGCACGCCGATGTCGAGCCGTTGCGCCTCCTCCTCGTCGACCGGTTGCAGGTGGTGCGTCTGCGCGAGCGTGCGGTTGAGAAGCTGCGTCCGCGGTACGGCGAACATCGACTCGTAGGCCTGGTTCACCGCCTGGTAGCGACCCTCGACGTCCTTGAAGAACACCGGGTGCGGAATGGTCTCCAGCAGGCTTTGCTGGAAGCGGAGCTGCGCGGCCAGTTCCGACTCCGCCCTGGCCTGGGCGCGCCAGGCGCTGCGCAGCCGCGCATACGCCACCGCGCCAATCAGCAGGAGCACCACCACCGTCACTAGCCCGGCCATCACCCATGGCCACGGCACCCCATAGCGGTACTCGGTGGTCAACCAGCGGCTGCGGATGGACTGGTGCTCGGCCTCGGTCACCTTCGCCAGCACGCGGTTCAGCAGCGGCAGCAGCCGGGCATGCTCGGGCGTGATGCCGATGGCGAATTCCTGGTCGACACCGACGGGACCGGCGATGCGCAACTTTGCCGCGTAGCGGTTGCGCAGCAGCGTGTCGATGGCCGGCAGGGTGCCCACGTAGGCGTCGACGTCGCCGGCGGTGACCAGGTCGAGTCCGGCTTCGTTGCTGCCGACCGGGACCAGGCGCGAGCGCGGCAGTGCGGCCCTCAGGGCGTGGATCACGCCGACCTCCTGGCGCACGGCCACGGTCCGGCCGACCAGGTCTTCGGGGCCGACGATCGCCGTGCCGTGCTGGCGCGTGACGATGACGCCCGGAAAGTGCGCGTAAGGGCGACTGACCAGCAGGTCGCGGGCATCGAAATCCTGCGGCAACGTCGCCGCCACGATGTCGATCTCGCGCGCACGCACCATCTTCTGCAGGCTGGCCCAGTCCTGCGCCGGCACCAGTTCCAGGCGCAGCCCGAGCTCGCGGCCGAGCAGGTCGACATAGTCGGCCGCGACACCGTCGAAATGGCCGTCGCTGTCGGCGTAGGAGTACGGCGCACGATCGATCTCGAATCCGACACGCAGCGGCCGCAGCGCTTCCAGCCAGGCGCGCTCGTGGCTGTTCAGACCGGTCGCACGCGGCGGTTCCGCCGGCGCCTCCTGGACCAGGCCCCAGCGCTTGCGCAAGCGCTCGACCTCGTCGACGGCCAGGGTGGCTTCGGCCTTGCGCAGGATGGCCATCAGCATCGGCCGGTCGTCCGGCACGGCCAGGCTGACCGGCGCCCGCGGGATGTCGACCTCGCCGAGCATCACCAGGTCATCGGCGTTGCGCTGTTGCATCAGCATGCGCGTGCGCACCGAGGTGGCGCCGACGTAGGCATCGGCCTGGCCGGCGGCAACCATCTCCATCGCGGCGCGCCCATCGTCGCTGTAAAGCAGCTTCGCGCTTGGAAACCGCTCCGACAGTCGGACGGCAAGGTCGTGGAACCGGCGCTCGATCACCAGGCGCGCGGCGACGAGGTTCTGGCTGCTGGCCATGCGCGAGTCGTCGCGCCGGGCGACCAGCATGAATCTACCGGCGTCGTAGGGCTTCAGGAACCCGAACCGGTCCGGCTCGCCTGCGTGGGGTGACTGGCCCAGCAACAGGTCGTACGGCAGGTGCTCGCCGGGCGGGCCATGGGCCACCTGTTCCCAGTCGACATAGGGCCGGAAATCGGCCTGCATCCCCACACGCGCGATCAGCAACCGGGCGTAGTCGACGCCGAAGCCTTCCGGTCGGCCGGCCGCCCAGGTCTCCCCGGGCAGGTGGTCGCCGGCGAACACGCCCACGCGCACGCCGCGATGGGAATCGCGCCATGCGGCCTCCTCGCGGGTCAGCTGCACCGCCGGCTGCTGTGCCGATGCGGCCAGCGACGAGGCGAGCAGGGCCAGTGCGAACACGGCCAAAAACCGGGCTACATGCGCCAGCCGCCGCAGCAATCCACGCTTACCACCGCGCGCGCTGGAGGGTGCCGCCGGCTTGGTCATGTGAGCACTGGGGATAAAGTAGCAACGCGGCGCGCAGGTTAGTCGCCGCGTGCTGCCCCCACCATCAGACTCGTCTGATTACATTTGCCCGTATGTACAGCGCATTCACGCGGTGCGCTGCAGGCCACATCGCCATTGCCGTGGAAGGTCGTGCGCCGGCGCGATCAGCGCGGCGGCGGCGGCGAGGTCTGCAGCCACTGCTCGAACCGGATCGAGCCCAGCATCGGGTTCTCACCGGGCGTCAGCGAGTTGTCATCGATCGGCGCACCGAAGTACTCCGCGTTCGCATCGGCGATCACCTCGCGCGATTCCTTGTAGAACTTCAGGTAGTCCTGGACGAAGTCCACCATTGGCCGGCGCTCGGGTCCGGCCACTTCGACCGTCTGGTTCTTCGGCTCGGCCACGGTCACCTGGGAAAGGGCCGCCGCCACGTCGGTCGCCGCCAGCGGCTGGAACGCGGCGGTGGAGATATGAATCGCCTCGTCCTTGGCGCCGTCGTGGGCAATGGCGTTCAGGAATTCGAAGAACTGCGTGGCGCGCAGGATCGAGTACGGCATTCCCGATTCGCGGATCAGCTTCTCCTGCGCCAGCTTGGCGCGGAAGTAGGCGTTGCCCGGCTTGCGGTCGCTGCCGACCACCGACAGCGCGACGTGGTGCTTGACGCCCGCCGCTGCTTCGGCCGCGAGCAGGTTGCGGCCGGAGGTTTCGAAGAACTCCAGCACCGCCTTCTCCTCGAACGACGGCGAGTTGGCCACGTCGACGACCACGTCGGCGCCCTGCAGCGCCTCTTTCAGGCCTTCGCCGGTAATGGTGTTGACGCCGGTGTTGGGCGACGCGGCAATGGCCTCGTGGCCGAGCTCGCGCAGGTTGTTGCACAGCTTGGTGCCGATCAGGCCGGTGCCGCCGATGACTACGATCTTCATGTCTGTCTCCAGTGGGGGGATGACTCAATGCCTCGCCAGGCGGACGAGCGCGAGGACCGCGCGTGGGATGAGTGCGACTACGTCAGCCGTTCCGGCAGCGGACGGGTGCGTTCGAAGCCGAACCGGGTGTACACCCAGGTGAATGCGAAGAAGCCGAAGTAGATCGCCACCAGCACGCGGCCGATCCAGTTCTCGATGGCGTTGACGTCGATGCCGGCGCCGAGCAGGCGCGGCAGCAGCTGCGCCATCGCACCGATGCCGATGAAGCCGAGCACCACGAACGCGACGGCGAACAGCCCCAGCGCGATCTTGTAGGCGCCACCGCGGTAGCGGATCGACCGGACCTTGCCGCGGTCCAGCCACGGCATCAGGAACAGCACGAAGATCGCCAGGCCCATCACGATCACGCCGCTGAGCTTGTGCGGGATCACGCGCAACATCGCGTAGTAGGGGGTGAAGTACCACACCGGCTTGATGTGCTCGGGCGTCACCAGCGGATTGGCTTCGGTGAAGTTGTCGTGCTCCAGGAACAGGCCGCCGACGGTCGGCACGAAGAAGATCAGGAACGCGGCGACCAGCACGAATACCGCCGCGCTCAGCACGTCTTCGACCGAGTAGTAGGGATGGAACGGGATACCGTCCAGCGGCAGGCCGTCGGGCCCTTCGTTGTCGTGGATCTCGATTCCGTCGGGATTGTTGGAACTGACCTCGTGCAACGCCAGGATATGCACCGTGACCAGCAGCAGAAGGATGATCGGCAACGCGATCACGTGCAGCGAGAAGAACCGGTTGAGGGTCGCGTCGGCGGGCACGTAGTCGCCCATCACCCAATGCTGCAGGCTTTCGCCGACCACCGGGATCGCGCCGAAGAGCGAGATGATGACCTTGGCGCCCCAGAACGACATCTGCCCCCACGGCAGCACGTAGCCCATGAAGGCTTCGGCCATCAGCACCACGTAGATCAGCATGCCCAGGATCCACACCAGCTCGCGTGGCCGTTTGTACGATCCGTACAGCAGCGCGCGGAACATGTGCAGGTAGACGACCACGAAGAACAGCGATGCGCCGGTGGAGTGCATGTAGCGGATCAGCCAGCCCCACTCGACGTCGCGCATGATGTATTCGACCGACGAGAACGCTTCGGCCGCGGACGGCTTGAAGTGCATCGCCAGGAAGATGCCGGTGACGAGCTGGTTGACCAGCGTCAGCCCGGCCAGCGCGCCGAACAGGTACCAGATGTTGAGGTTCTTCGGCGCGTAATAGTGGCTGGTGTGTGCAGCCACGAACGAGATCACCGGCAAGCGGTCCTCGACCCAGGCCAGGAGCGGGTTCTTCGGATAGATGCGGACGATCTTCAGTGCCATGGCAGTACCTTGTCGCGCGTGGCGGTCAGTCAGCGTCGCCGGACGGCGACTCGTGTTCGCAGGCAAGTGCCACCACGTGATCGATGCCGCTCCTGAACATCTTTGCGTAGGGGCAGATGCGTTCGGCGTTGCGCACCAGCTCGGCAGCGAGCGCACGTTCGACGCCGGGCAGCACGACGCGGATCTCCGCCGACAACAGGAACAACCCATCCACCGGATCGCGCGCGAACGTCACCGCGGTGTCCACCGTTGCATCGGTGAGCTCCACGCCTGCCCGGCTCGCCAGCAGCTTGAGCACGCCGTGGAAGCAGGCGCCGTAGCCGGCCGCCAGCAGCTGCTCGGGGTTGCTTCCGCCGCCGGGCCCGTCAAGCTCCACGGGCAGACGCAGGCTGACCTGGAGGGCACCGTCGTCGGAGCAGACCACGCCCGACGCGCGGCCGTGCGCCGCCTCGCCACCGGTGACACGTACGCGTCCTGTGTAGATGGTCTGCGCGTCTTCTCCGTAGTACTTGTCCAGCAGGCTTGCCGGCGGTGGCTTCAACTGGGTCATGGATGCGGGTGTCCCTGTCGTTGTCGTCATGCACGAAGCAGATCCGTCCTTCGTGCCTCGTCCCTGCGTGGGCAACCGCGCTGGCCGCCGTCTTGTATTCACTGCCGACAGGCATGCCTGCCGTGCACGGATTCGTTGTGTGTTGCGATGCTAGGAGGGTGACCCGGTCGGCAGTAGCCCTCCGACCGGATGCACGATGTTTCCCCGGGCGCACCAATCGTGCCGGCTCAGGCGCGGGCGACGGTGGCGTTGTCGCGATGCACGTCGCCAGGCGGCGCGTGCTTTGCAGGCAGGTGGTCCGCAAGCGCCGCGTCAGGATGGATCCGTGGGTCCGTGGTGGCGCAGTCCAGGTCCAGGGCGCGCACCTGGGCGGTGATGAAGTCGATGAAGGCGCGGATGCGCTTGGGCAACTGGCGCCGGCTGAGGTAGCACAGGTAATGGCCGCGATCATCGGGCGCGTACTGGGCCAGGCAGGTCACCAGCGTGCCTTTGCGCAGCTCGTCGCGGACCTCGAAGGCGGGCAGCTGCGCCAGGCCCTGGCCGTTGAGCAACGCATGCAGCATCAGGTCATCGTCGTTGAGCACGATGTCGGCCTGCGGCGTGACGCTGCGCGCGTGGCCGTCGACCTTGAAATCCCAGCTGCGCAGGCGTCCGTTCGGCATCCGCCGGTTGATGCACGCGTGCTTCTCCAGCTCCTCGACCGATGCCGGCAGCCCATGCCTGCGCGCATAGTCGGGCGAGGCGCAGACCAGCATCTGCATCGGGATGAGCTGCTTGGCGATGACCTGGCTGTCGTCCAGGCGGCCTTCGCGGAAGGCGACATCGACCCGGTCCACGGCAAGGTCCGGAGTTCGCTCATCGAGCAGCAGTTCGATGCCGATGCCGGGGTAGCGCATGTGGAACTCGCTCATCAGCGGCGCGATGACCTTGCGGCCAAACCCGTGCGTGGCACTGATCCGCAGCTGTCCGCGCGGCGGACCATCGCGCAGGTCGCGCATCTCTTCCAGCGCCTGCATGATGCGATCGACGCCGGGACGGCAGTTCTCGTAGAACAACTCGCCTTCGGCGGTGAGCGTCGTCGAGCGCGTCGTGCGCGAGAACAGGCGCGCACCCAGTTGGCCCTCCAGCTTCTGCACGCTGCGGCTGACCGCCGAACGCCCGACGCCGAGGCGGTCGGCTGCCCGCGCGAAGCTGCCCTCGGTGGCTACCGTGATGAAAGCCACCACGCCGGCGTAGCTGGCCGAGAAGGTGGACGACAACGGGTCCGGCCGGTCGGGGGTGGTCTGGGCGGCGATCCGCGGAGCTGCGTTCATTTCAGTGGCGCCTCTTTTCCGGTCAATGGCTGCATGTGCGCCAGCGCGTGTTCGCGGGCGCACTCGACGTGGGCCCGGCAGAGGTCTGCGGGCTCTCCGATCAGCCATGCGATCTCGTCGTAACTGGCCTCGAATATTTCGTGCAGCAGGTATGCGGCGCGAATATCCGGCGCCATCGCATCCAGTGCGACCAGGAACTCGGACCAGACCCGATCAGCCTTCGTAGGCATGGATTGGGTTTCCTTTGGCTGTCGTCATGCATCAAGGTCGCGCCAGCGGGCACATCTGTGACAGCACGCCTGGCGAAGGCGCACTGCTGCGGGCTCATCGTGGTTTGTGACAGCCCATTGGTGCGCTGCGCTCAACACCGCGCGTCCGGCGGGCGATCTACCGGCGCACGGCCGCGGTGCCTAGATTGGCCGCCAAGCAGGACGGCACCCGCCGACCAGCCCTCCCCCATTCAACATCGGAGAGTCCGCCGTGAGCCAACGCCTCGACTACCAGAAGCAATCCCCCGAACTGTTCAAGAAGTTCGTCGAATTCAGCATGCTGACCCAGAAATCGTCGATCGAGCAGCCGATCCACGACCTGGTCAACATCCGCGCCTCGCAGCTCAACGGCTGCGCCTTCTGCCTCGACATGCACATCAAGGAGGCCATCATCCACGGCGAGCGCCCGCTGCGCCTGCATCACGTGGCCAGCTGGCGCGAGTCGCAGTTGTTTGCGCCGCGTGAACGCGCCGCGCTGGCCTGGACCGAAGCACTGACCCAGCTGTCACCGCTGGGCGTGCCGGACGACATCTATGAGCGCGTGCGCACGCAGCTGTCGGAGAAGGAGATCGTCGACCTGAGCTACGACGTCATGGCCATCAACGCCTGGAACCGGGTCAACGTCGCCTTCCGCACCGAGCCGGGCACGGCCGACAAGGCGTTCGGCCTCGACAAGGCCGGGTTGTCATAAGCCGCGCTGCGCTGGGCCCGCCATGCCGGGTCCAGGCAGATTCGAGAGGAGAACCACGATGCGCATTCACCATTCCCTGGCGCTGGCCGCGCTGCTGCTTTCGGGCCCTGCCCTGGCCCAGGACAAGCACGCCGGCCACGGCGCGCCGGGCCCGTTGGTCAAGCCGGTCATGACCAAGGCCCTGCCCGAGTATCCGGGCAAGGAAGGACTGATCCTCACGGTCGACTATCCGCCAGGTGGCTCCTCGCCGCTCCATCACCACGATGCCCACGCCTTCGTCTATGTGATCGAAGGCTCCGTGGTGATGGCCGTGCAGGGCGGAAACGAGGTCACGCTGACGGCCGGACAGAGCTGGAGCGAAGCGCCCGGCGATATCCACACGGTCAGTCGCAATGCAA
This sequence comes from Lysobacter sp. Soil_N_23, assembly GCF_057656135.1. Lineage (NCBI taxonomy): Bacteria > Pseudomonadati > Pseudomonadota > Gammaproteobacteria > Lysobacterales > Lysobacteraceae > Lysobacter > Lysobacter sp. Soil_N_23. The sequence continues at coordinate 90,707 of NZ_JBDGKY010000016.1, read as the reverse complement.
GCAACGACAAGCCCGCGAAGTTCGTCGTGTTCATGCTCAAGGACGCCGGCAAGCCGGCGGTGATCCCCGGCTCGTGAGCGGCCAGAAGCACACCACACACAGGAGTCATGCGATGCGCATTCACCACTGTCTGAGCGTGGCCGCACTGTTGTTCTCGGGCAGTGTCGGGGCCCATGGCCTGCACGGTAACGACGCCCCTCCCCCCGTCGTCACGCCGGTCATGACCCAGGCATTGCCCGAGTACCCCGGCAAGGAAATGCTGATGATCACCGTGGAGTATCCGCCCGGTGGCGCCGACCCGATCCACCGCCACGATGCGCACGGATTCGTCTACGTGCTCGAAGGCTCGATCGTGATGGGCGTGAAGGGCGGCAAGGAAGTCACGTTGAAGCCCGGCCAGGCCTTCCACGAGGGTCCGGCGGACATCCACACCGTCGGGCGCAACGCCAGCAAGGACAAGCCCGCGAAGTTCGTGGTGTTCCTGCTCAAGCATGCGGACAAGCCGGCACTGATTCCGGTCCCCTGACCGGCCAGCCTGGAGCGGCCGGCCTTTGCCGGTCCTGCCGGAAGCGGATGGCGTTCGCCGGTCTCCACGCCCGGCGAACGCTTTTGCCGCCACAATCCCGTCTTCTGCCGCGCCCCGGGCCGCATGCAAGACGCCACCGACATCTTCACCCGGTTGCAGCCACGCCTGCTTGGCGTGGCCTACCGCATGCTCGGCTCGCTGGCCGAAGCCGAGGACGTCGTCCAGGATGTCTGGCTGGGCTGGCACAACGCCGACTCCGCCGCGGTCGCCGACCCCGAGGCCTGGCTGATCACCACCACCACGCGTCGCTCGATCGATCGCCTGCGCAAGGCGCGTACCGAACGCGAGCACTACGTCGGCATCTGGTTGCCCGAGCCCGTCCTTACCGACGGCCCGTCCACGCCCGAGGAAATACAGGAAGCCTCGAGCGACCTGTCCATTGCCTTCCTCACGGTGCTGGAGCGGCTTTCACCCGAGGCGCGTGCGGCATTCCTCCTGCGCGAAGTGTTCGATGCCGACTACAGCGACATCGCCGTGGCACTCGACAAGAGCGAGGCGGCGTGCCGGCAGATCGTGCACCGGGCCAAGGCGCAACTGCGCGAGGAGCGCCCGCGTTACGTGGTGTCGGCCGAAGCACACCAGCGCCTGATGCGACGCTTCACCGACGCGTGGAACAGCGCCGACTTCCAGGCCATGAAGGAGATGATGGCCGAATCGGCCACACTCGTCGGCGACGGCGGCGGCATCGTCACCAGTTTCCCGAAACCGATGGTCGGCGGACAGCGCATCGCACAACTTCTTTTTGCCAGCACGCTGCGCGGAAAGGACACACTGGAGATCCGGCTCACCTCGATCAATGGCCGGCTCGGCGTGCTGCGCTACATCGACGGCAACCTGGAGTCGGCGCAGTCTTACGACACCGACGGCGAGCACATCACGCAGATCTACGTGCAGCGCAATCCAGAGAAGCTCCGCCGGATCGCCGCCAACCAGACATCGAAGCTCAGCTAGGGGCATGGATCCCGGCTTTCGCCGGGATGACGAGGAAAGGACTGCCGTCATCCCCGCGTAGGCGGGGACCCAGTGTCGTCGCCGTTCAAGTCACCGGGTTCCCGCCTTCGCGGGAATGACGGAATTACGCGACTACTCCTCGAACGGAGCGCCCTGCAGAACGTCGACCATCGACGGCGCCCGATAACCGGGCACGAAACGCTCGCCGAAGTCGCGGGCAAAATTGTCGTAGGTGGTTTCCGGGTGACGCTCGCAGATGCCGCAGACGGCCTGGGTGAAGCGCTGCTTCATCTGCAGGCGCGGGAACTCCGCCACGATCCGGGCGATCTGTTCTGCCGGGATGCTGTCGAAGCCCCATCCGCCCCAGTCCAGGGCCACGCCCAGCACGCACAGCGCGGCTTCGGCCTCCTTGTGCAGGCAGATGGACGGCGTGGAGTTGAGCGCGATGCTGTCCCAGACCAGCTGGGAGCGGCGCTCGTCGACGCCGAGGTCGCGAACGAAGGCCCGCGCCGCGTTCGCCCCTTCCACTTCGAAACGGAGGACACCGCTGACCAGCGGCGTCAGGCCGATGTCGTGCAACAGCGCCGACACCGCCAGGACCTCGGCGTCGTACGGCTCGCCCTTCTTCTGCGCGATGCACGTGGCGAACAACCACGACCGCATGACGTGGTTGAAGAGGTACGGATCGCAATGCGCGCGGGCGAACTCGATGGCGCGAGCGACCAGCGGCGTGTCGGGCATCGGCACGCCTGCAACCAGGCGCGTTGGCAGCGACGAGGACGCTTTCGTGGTTGCAGTGGTGTCGTTCGACGTCGTCACGGCTTCAGTCCAGCGGTTGACCATGGCGCCAACCTACGCGCGCCCTGCTGCAACCGGTAGCACCGGCACCGGCCTCACCGTGTTGCCTGCGCGGAACCAATCCCTTGCCGGACATTTTTCTTGCCGGACATTGGTGCGCCGCAGTCAACATCGTGCACCCGCCTGCGGGCCTACCGCCGGGCCCGCGCGATTTCCATGATGGCTGCGACAGCCGCGAATGCGCTGCCTTACCCCCCACGAGGAACCACGACATGCAATCGATCACCACGAAAGACGGCACCGAGATCTCCTACAAGGACTGGGGAACCGGTCAACCGATCGTCTTCCATCACGGCTGGCCGTTGAGCGGCGACGACTGGGACGGGCAGATGCTGTTCTTCCTCGCCCAGGGCTATCGCGTCATCGCCCATGACCGCCGCGGCCACGGCCGCTCCACCCAGACCGCCACCGGCAACAACATGGACACCTATGCCGCCGATGTGGCCGAACTGGTCGCGCACCTGGACCTGCGCGATGCCATCCATGTCGGCCATTCCACCGGCGGTGGCGAGGCCACGCGTTACGTCGCGCGGCATGGCGCAGGTCGCGTCGCCAAGCTGGTCCTGATCGGTGCGGTGCCGCCGATCATGGTCAAGACCGATGCCAACCCGGATGGCCTGCCGCGCGAGCTGTTCGACGGCATCCGCAAGGACCTTGCCGCCAACCGCGCCGGCTACTACTGGGACTTCCCGGTGCCGTTCTACGGCTACAACCGGCCGGGCACGCCGCTCTCCGAAGCGGTGCGCGCCAACTGGTGGCGCCAGGCGATGATGGGCGGCGCCAAGGCGCAGTACGACTCGATCGCAGCCTTCTCCGAAACCGACTTCACCGAAGACCTCAAGAGCATCGAGGTACCGACGCTGGTGATGCACGGCGACGACGACCAGATCGTGCCGATCGCCGACTCGGCATTGCTCTCGTCCAAGTTGCTGCGCAATGCCACGCTCAAGGTTTACAAGGGCTATCCGCACGGCATGTGCACGACCCATGGCGAGGAGATCAATCGCGACCTGCTGGCATTCTTCCGCGGCTGAGCCGGCGCACCTGGCTACCGGAAACGGGGCGCGCGGCGATTGCCGCGCCCCCCAGGCACTTGAGCCGTCAGTACTTCGCGTCGAATGCGAAGATCGGCTTGCGCGACTGCCACAGGCCCTTGGTGAAGTCGGGGAACTCCAGCGTCTTGAAGCCTTCCGCGATCGACTGCTCAGACAGCGGCGTGATCGCGCTCCAGGTGACCGCATCGAAGATATCGATCGGCATCGGCGCGCGCGCCTTCACCGCCTCGACGAAGGCGTGGATGACGAAGTAATCCATGCCACCGTGACCGGCACCGGCGGCATCGTCGGCGTACTTGCGCCATAGCGGGTGGTCGAACTCGTCCTGGTAGGCCTGGAACGGTTCCCACTTGTGCGCCGGACTGCGGCCTTCGATATGAATCGACTGGTTCAGGTCCATCCACAAGCCATGCGTGCCCTGCACGCGAAAACCCAGCGAATAGGGCCTGGGCAACGAAGTGTCGTGCTGCAGGATGATGGTCTCGCCGTTCTCGCAGGCCAGGGTGGTGGTAACGACGTCGCCGAGCTTGAACTTGACCTTCGTACTCGGGTGCGTGGTGCCGCCGCTCTTCGCCACGGTGTACTCGTGCAGGCCACGGGCCTTGCTGGCGAAGCTGTTGATGTGGGTGAAGCGGTTGCCACGGTTGATGCCGGTGTACATCGCGCACGGGCCGATGCCGTGGCTGGGGTACAGCTCGCCGTTGCGCTCGACCGAGTGCTGCGTGCGCCAGCGCGCCTCCGACCAGGCCGTTGGGCCGAACTCGACGCCGCTGCCGTACGGCTGCGACGGATCGCCGGAATTGAACTTCACCGCGCGCAGGTCGTGCTGGTAACCGCCCTGCAGGTGGATGAGTTCGCCGAACAGGCCCGCACGCACCATCTGCAGCGCGGCCATCACGTCGCGCCGGTAGCAGACGTTTTCCAGCAGCATGTACGGGGTGCCGGTGCGCAGTTGCGTGGACAGCACGTCCCAGTGGTCCTGCAGGCTGATGCCGGCCACCACTTCGCAACCTACCGCGATCTTGGCCTCCATGGCCTCGATCGCCATCGGCGCGTGCCACTCCCACGGCGTGGCGATGATCACCGCGTCCAGGCCTCGCTGCTGCAGCAGGCGGCGGTAGGCGTGCACATCGCCGTCCTGCCCGTACGGTTTCGGCGCGGTCTTGCCGGCCTTGGCCGCCATCTCCATGGCCTTGCCGAGCATGATCGGCTCGATGTCGCACAGTGCCACGACCTCGACATCGTCGCGGCGCAACAGCTCCGTCAACAACACCTGGCCACGCATGCCGGTGCCGATCAGGCCCAGGCGGATGCGGCGCCCTGCGGCCCAGGCCGGCATGGACGGCAGCAGGCTGGCCGCACCCAGTGCGGCGCCTGCAAGGATGAAATCTCTACGCTTCATTGCTGATTCTCTTCAGTCGAGGCGCCGGCAGGTGCCGGCGCGATGGAACCGTCAGAACTTGTAACCGGCGGTAAGGCTGTAGATTCGTCCGAAATTGTTCGCGTAGGCGGAGGAGAAGCTCATGAAGTCGTTCGGATCGTAGAACGGAAGGCGGTTGAACACGTTCTTCACCGTGACGCCCACCGTCAGCTTCTCCGTCGGCCTCCAGCTCACGCCCAGGTTGGTCGTCCACCACGACGGCGCGCCGTCGCACTGGCTTGGGGACACGTCCACGAAGCCTCCGGTGCAGGTTTCCGTATTGTTGTCCTGCGCATCGATCTGCTCCAGGGCCCACCTGGTCTTGCCGACGTAGTTGACGTACAAGCTGGTGGTCCAGTTCTTGAGGCTCCAGTCCGTGTTGAAGGTGGCGCGCAGGCGCGGGTTGCCGTAGTAGCCAACGAGGTTGCCGTAGTACCAGCCGCTGCCATCGTCGGAGTTGTACATGTTGCGATTCGCAATGGTCGCGGCCACGCCGATGTTCAGGCCGCCCCATTCGCCCAGGTCGAAACGGCCGCGGGCATCGACATCGAAGCCATCGACCAGGGTGCGGCCCCTGTTCTTGTACTGGCCGATGACGCTGGAGACGTTGCCCACGGTATAGGTCGGCAGCGTGCCAGGGCAGGCCACGCCGCTGGCCGGGTCGGCGCACATCGCGGCCAGCGCGGCCTCGTTGGCGCGGTCGGAATCGGTGATCGGGAAGCGGCCCAGCGACAGGATGTCTTCCTGCCTGCTGAAGTCCGGCGCGACAATCTCGTCGCGGCGGCTGATGTACCAATAGTCGGCCGACACCGACAACCAGCTGGTCGGTTCGTACACAAAGCCCAGCGTGGCGATATCGGCCGTCTCCGGCTTCAGGTCCTGGTTGGGCTGGGTCATGCGTGCCACGGTGCGGCCGCAATCGGAGTTGAGCAGCGTATTGCCCAGGTCCACGTCGCCCGCGCGGCTCGACTGCAACAGCAGGTCGGCGATCGCGTTGGTTTCGTTGCAGCGGGTCTCGTCGCGAAAGCCGCCGAGCTGGGCGAACACGCCGCCGGTGCCGGACTCGGCCAGGCTGGGAGCGCGGAATCCCTGCGAATAGGTGCCGCGCAACAGCAGCTGCGACAGCGCCTGGTACTTGAGGCCGATCTTCGGGGCAATGTTCGCATCGAAGTTCGGATACTTGTCCAGGCGCAGCGCCGTTTCCAGCTCCAGCTTCCCTGTGATCGGGGCGACGGCCTCGGCGAACAGCGCGTAGGTGTTGCGCGCGCCGTCAAACCACGAACCGCCCTGCTGGGTGATCAGGCCGTTGGCCGCGTCCTCGTTGCCCGGGGTGTAGAAGGTCTCGCGGCTCACGTTGAAGCCGAACGCCGCGCGCACTTCGCCGGCCGGCAAGGTGTAGACCGTCCCATCGACCTTTCCGTCCAGGGTGTGCAGCCGGGTCCAGGACTGGATGTCGAAGGTCGGGTAGGCCTCGCGCAGCAGTGCCGCATTGGCCTCGCTGATCACGCCGAACTGGTACGCCGGGTTGTCGGAGATGATCACGCGGCCCGTGCCCGGGTCCGTGGTGAACGGGCCGAATGCCTTCTCGAAGCCGTCCAGGTTGACGTTGATGGTCTGGTAGGTGGTCGAATGCGAGCCGGCGGTGGCGAACGCGGTTTCCCAGTTCCAGTCGCCGATGCTGCCGCGCAGTCCGGCCAGCGCACGATAGCTCTTGTCGGTGTTGCGCTGCCCGAAGTAGTCGTCACCCACGTCCTGCAACAGGTATTGCAAGCCAACCACGCCGCCCATCAACGCTCTCAGCTCGGGGCTGGCATGGTTGTAGACGTTGTTCGGACCCATGTACGGGTAGAAGAACTGGTTGACGTTGTTGCCGGTGTTGCGCGAGAACCAACTGGTCGGGTTACCGGTGGTGGTGCCGAAAGCACGCGGCGTGCCGCCGTTGGCGCGCAGGTCGATGTCGGTGTAGGTCGCCTCTGCGAAGCCTTCGGTGGTCTCACCAATCAGGAAGTGGCCGTTGACGTAGGCGGTGATGCGCTCCGACTCGGCGCCACCGTCGATCTCGTTGTTGAGCCAGGTCTGCCAGACGCAGCGCGGTCCGGCGGCTTCGGTGATCACGTTGTTGCAGGTCGGCGCTGCTTCCTGCACGCGCGCGCCGGTGACCGGATCGAACGCGAAATAGCTGCCGGGGTTGAACACGCCCGGCGCGCTGCCAGTGTCGAGGCGAAGATTGTTGATGTAGTTCGGGTTGTTGACGTAGTACTGGTTCGGCTTCCTGTCGTACAAGTCGCTCAGCGGAATCGCGTCGCGCCGGTACATGTTGACTGTGCCGTAGACGTTGTAGCGGTCCTCGTCGAGGTCGCCGAAGCCGCCGGTGATGCTGGCCTGGTGCTCGCCGTAGCTGTCGATGCGCGATGACATGTCGGTGGTCGCGGTGACCTCGAGCCCCTTGTACTCCCGCCTGGTGATCACGTTGATCACGCCGGCCACCGCGTCGGTACCGTACACGGCCGAGGCGCCGTCGGTCAGCACCTCCATGCGTTCGATCGCCGCGGCCGGGATGGAGTCGATGTTGACGAACTGGGTCTGGAAGCCCGCCGGCGCGCCGTAGTACGACAGGCGACGGCCGTTCAACAGCACCAGCGTGCCCTGCGCACCGATGCCGCGCAGGTTGGCCTGCGAAGCGCCGTCGGAGCCGGTGAACAGCGACGTGGAATCCACCTGCCCGGGTCGGTTCGCAGGCAGGTTGTTGAGCACCTGGAGCAAGGTCCGGGCGCCCATGTTCTCGATGTCCTGCTTGGTGATGATCTGCAGCGGCGACGCGGTTTCGCCGTCGATGCGCTTGATGCTCGAACCGGTGACTTCGACGCGGTCGATGTCGGTCGTCTTGTCATCCCCGGCCTGTTGCGGCGCGGCCGCGGCATCTGCGGCGGGCTGAGCAGTCTGTGCCGACAGCGGGCCAGCGGCCAGCACGGCAGCCAGGGCGATGGACAAGGTGGTAGCGGGGATGCGACGACGGCGTGCAGGCAACATCTGTGGCTCCTTGTTCGGTCAGCAGCGAACGGCGCTGCGGGCGGATGGCGTGGCTAAGACGTGGGGAAGCGGGGATTGCGGTGTTTCTGGCAACAGCGCTCCCGGGCCGCGGCCACCTGGCCGCAGTCGAAGACATCGGGGATCTCGAGGGCGCTACGTCAGGGCGATGCGATCGTGGCGGCGTCGCCCTCCTGTCCGATCAGTGCGGCATTGGCCCAGTTGCCGCAGACCTGCGCCGGCCGCGCGCCCTGTGCACCGAGGGTGCGCAGGCTCAGCCGGTGCAGGCCACGAATGTCGAGCTCGGGCTTGACCACGCCCGGCGCGCGTACGAGGCCACTGTCGTAGAGCAGGCGATCGTCGCCCCAGACCTGGAACTGCATTCCGCCGGCATCGCGGCAGCGATCGTCGATGCCCAGGTCGGCGCGCAGCAGGCGCCAGTCGCCCTGCAGTTGCAGGTCGATGCGGCTGTCGACGCCGACGCCGAGACCGCGGCGGAAGCGCAATCCGTTCATGCGCATGCCGTTGATGCCCATGCCCGCGTCGCCGCCGTGGGCGCGATCGAGTGCGACGTCGCCGCCGGCCGGCCACTTCAGCTCCGACAGGTACAGCTGCTGCGCCGGCCGCTCGGCCGACTGGTGTTCGAGCACACGGAACGTGGACAGCGTGATCGGGCCGACATCGCGCGGTTGCAGCGCATCGAACGCGCGTGCAGCACCGCCCTGCGCGGCCGACACCATGGGGTCTGTGCTGCTCGCGCCGTCCCCATCGGGATTCTGCGTGCTCAGCACGCGGAAGCGCAGCAGGCGGGCGGCACGGGCCGGGAAGTCGATGCGTTGCATTCCTTCCTGCAGCGTCAGGCGACCGCGCTTGACCGGCTCGCCCCACTCGCCATTGCTGTCGGCCAGGTAGATCTCGTAGTCGCGGATCTGCCCGTGCTTCCAGTTCTTGTCGTTGCGCGGCGCCAGCTCGATGCCGTCGATCAGGCGGCGCTCGCTGAAGCCCAGCACCCATTCGTGCGCACCGGTGCGCACGGCCTGGTTGCGCACGGTGCGGAACCAGGTCGCCGGATCGTCGTCGAAGGCATTCTCGAGCGCGTGGCCGGGTTCCTCGGCCGGGCGACCGACCACCAGCAGGCTGTCGGAAGGCAATGCACGACCCAGCTCGGGTGCGGCGGGGAATTCGTCGTCGGGCAGCGGGGCGGCCGTGGCAATGGCCAGGCGCAGCTCCACGGCGCGGCGAATATCGAGTGGCGCGGTGCGCACGTGCAACGTGCCGCGACGCTCTGCCTCATCGAAGAACCAGCCCTCCGCAGCGGCCTCGTAGGCCGCGCGATCGGGCAACGCCGGCAGCGCGCGCCCATCGAGCTCGACCGACTGCGGCCGCTGGCGACTCAACACGCGCAGGGCATATCGGCGCTGCGGCAACTGGCCCGCGTACTGGCCGCGGACGGCGTCGATGCGCACGTGCACATCGCCACTGCCCCGCTCCGGCGCCTGCATGGCAATGGCCTGTTCGGCAAATTCTCCCTGCTCGTGGCGACGCGTCGAACCGTCGTCCTCATACAGCGTGTACGTCGACTGCCCTTGCGGGTACAGGTCGAGCGTGAGCTCGTCGAGCGGCTTCTCGCCGTCGAACAGCATCGCCGGGTACATCGGCACGATCGCACCGGCACGCACGAACACCGGCAGCGTCGCCAGTTCCACCTTGCGGTCGAGCTGCCGTCCCTGCGCGCCGGCGGTGATCCTGCGACCGTCCCAGTAGTCGATCCATCCACCCTGCGGCAGGTGGATGTCGCGACGCCAGCCGCGGCTGGCGGCCTGGCTGCGATACACCGGCGCGACCAGCAGTTCGCGGCCGAGCAGGAACTGGTACTTGTGCGCTTCGGTCCAGGCCTGCGGATCGCCGGGGAAATCCCACAGCAGCGGCCGCACGATCGGCGCGCCGCTGACTGCCGCGTCGCGCGCCAGTCCGTACATGTACGGGGTCAGGCGCATCTTCAACTTGAGATAGTCGCGATTGATGCTGCGATAGGGTTCGTCGTACCACCAGGGGTGCTTGCGCGCGGCCGACGACCAGCCCGACATGCCCATCAGCACCGGCGTGAAGCTTTTCCACTGCAGGTCGCGGGTAAAGGTTTCGGCGCTGCCGCCGAAGATCGCGTCGACGTCGCCGCTGGCGTAGGCCATGCCCGACAGACCCGAGCCGATCAGTGTCGGGATGTGCCAGCGGATGTAGTCCCAGCTGCTGCTCTGGTCGCCGGTCCAGGCCACCGCGTAGCGCTGGATGCCGGCCCAGCCCATGACCGTCCACAGGAACGGACGCGAGTCGGAATTGTGGAGGATGCCGTTGAACGCCTGCTGGTTGGCATCCATCGCGAACTGGTAGCCCTTGCCGGTCCAGGCAACATCGAGCTTCTGCACGCGGCTGCCGGCCTTGCCGACTTCCCAGGCGATCTTGTCGACGCCGTTCTCGGTCCACAGTCCGGTCTTGAATCCGTAGCGCGCCAGGCCCTGCGAAACCTTCGGCAGGTCCTTGTAGCCGCAACCGTAGCCGTCGTTGGGCAGGATCCAGCCGCCGGGCATGTCGTGCTCGCGGTATTGGCGCGCGACGCTGTCGACCACGTCGGGCGTGGTGCCGGTGGGGCCATCGCTCCAGCCCTCGGGCACCGTCCCGGGCTTCTTGCCGTTGTCGCCGTCGTTGTAACAGTCGGCATCGCCGTACGACAGCGCCCAGCGCGGCAGCAGTCCGGCGCGACCGGTCAGCGCGGTATAGCGGTCGAGCAGCGCGTGCAGGTTGGCGCCGACGAAGTAGTACGCATCGAAGCGATCTTCGCGGTGCATCAGCGTGGCCTGGTCGGACAGGCGCAGGTCGTAGCTGCCGTCGCTCCAGGTGTTGCGCAGCATGCCCCAGCCGCGCGAGCTCAACAGGACCGGTGCAGGGCTCGGGCGATCGCCCTCCTCCCAGCCACCGGAATACGAGATCTCCAGTTCACGGCCCTTGAACTCGAAGCGGCCGTTCTGCTGGCCGCCACCGTAGAAGTGTTCGTCTGCCTGGCTGGACAGAGTCTGCACGCTCTGCGCCGCATCGAGGTCCAACGGCTGCAGTTCCTGCCACAGCGGTAGGGTCTTGCCGGCTTCGATGCGCCCGAGCGACAGGCGCAACGGCTGGCGCTGGATCTGCAGCACCATGGCATCGGTGCGGATGCGGACTTCGCCAGCGCCTTCCTCGAAGGTGAAGGGCACCGCCGTCACCGGCTGAGGCAGAACGATCGGCGCGGCTTTGTCACCGGCCGGCAGCAGCTTGCCGTTGCGACCTGCCTGGACGCGCACAACATCGGGGCGCAGCAGATCGATGCGCAGGCGCGCGCCGTTGTCGGTGGTGAGGTTCCAGCCCGCTTCGCCATCCTTGCCGGTGGCCGGGGCGATCTGGCGAAGGTTGCCCAGGGACTCGGCCAGGGCAGGCTCGGACACCACCAGCCACGCAGACGCCATCGCGATGGCCAGGCCTACATGCTGTCGTCGGCGGATCTTCAACTTGCCCCCAAGCCCGCGATTGGCGGGAATCCGAAACCATTGCGGCCGACTCTAGGGCAGCGGATCGAAACGTGTCAACGAATTGCAAAGAAAATAGAAGGTATTTTTCTTCAAATCGAAACATTGTGCAAAGCACCACTTTCCTATCACTCAGATGAATCCTCAAAACGTGCAATCAGCAAAGGCCAGGGCCGGTTCGATATCGCAGACACCCGGCACCGCGCCCCGGCAGGACCCGAAACCTTCGTACTGACAAACTTTTGCTTAACTTTCGATATTTGACATTTCGAAAGAAAACGCAGATCGTGCGCTCGCCCAACAGGAATCACGAATGGACGCCACTTCGCCTCCCGACTTGTCCACCTGGCAGCGCCTCGGCGGCGGCCATACCGCGCAGGAGATCGCGCAGCAACCCGTGCTGTGGGACGCGCTGGCGGACTCGCTCGAACAGGTGCACGGCGACCTCGACCGCTTCCTGGGTGACGGCCTGCACCAGCCCTCGCAGCGGGTGATCCTGACCGGCGCCGGCAGCTCGGGCTTCATCGCCGAAATGGCCGCCGACCAGATCAACGCACAGTGGCCGGCCGAAGTGCGTGCGATCCACACCACCAGCCTGCTGACCCATCCCGAGCTTTACCTCGATCGCGACCGCCCGACCTTGCTGGTGTCGTTCGGCCGCAGCGGTTCCAGCCCGGAGAGCGTCGCCGCTGTCGAACTGGTGCGCGAGCGCGTGACTCACGCGCGTTTTCTCGACATCACCTGCAACGCCGACGGCGAACTGGCACAGCGCGGTCGTGGTCGCACCGACACGTTCACGCTGCTGATGCCTGCCGCCAGTTGCGACAAGGCCTTCGCCATGACCAGCAGCCTGAGCTGCATGCTGCTGGCGGCGCTGGCGACTTTCGATGCGGCGCCGTGGTCGCAACGCCTGCAGCAACTTCGCACGATCGCCGCACTGGGCCAGCGGGCACTGACGCAATGGCAACCCGCCGCCGCGGAACTGGCAGGCAACACCTACGCGCGCGTGATCTACCTGGGCAGCGGCCCCCTCGAATCGCTCGCGCGCGAGTGCGCATTGAAAGTGCTGGAACTGACCGCGGGCCGGGTGCTGGCGCTGGCCAACACGCCGCTGGGTTTCCGCCACGGCCCCAAGTCCACCGTCGATGGCGACACGCTGGTGGTGGTGCTGCGCAGCGTGCAGCCGCTGGCGCGTCGTTACGAGCAGGACCTGCTCGACGAACTTCGCCGCGACGGCATCGCCGGTCGCATCGTGTCGGTCGGCCCGCAGGCCGACCACGGCGACGCCGGCGATTTCGCGCTGGACGTGCCTGCCCTGCCCGATGCCTGGCTTGCGCCGCTGTGGCTGACCCTGCCGCAACGCTATGCGTTGATGCGCTCGGCTGCGCTCGGACTCACCCCCGACAACCCTTTCCCGGACGGCACGGTCAATCGCGTCGTGCAGGGCGTGACCATCCACCGCGCCGGTTGAGCGCGCGACCATGCAGACCTACTACGGCATCGACATCGGCGGTACCAAGATCGAGCTGGTCGCGTGCGGCCACGATCTCGAGGTCGGCTACCGGCGCCGCGTCAACACGCCGACCCAGGATTACGACGCTTTCCTGCAGGCGATCACCGCGCTGGTGCACGACGCCGATGCCGACCTTGGCCGGCCGTGCGATGCCATCGGCGTCGGTGTGCCGGGCGTGGTCGACCGCGCCAGCGGCCGCCAGCTCAGCGCCAACGTGCCTGCCCTCACCGGCCGCCAGGTCGGCGCGGACCTGCAGCGACTGCTGGCCCGCCCGCTGCACCTGGGCAACGACCTGCAGTGCTTCGCCTTGTCGGAAGCCCACGGCGGTGCGGCGGCCGGCTACGCCAGCATGTTCGGCGTCATCCTCGGCACCGGCGCCGGCGGGGGCTACTGCGTGGAAGGTCGCCTGGTCGCCGGCTACAACGGCATCGCCGGAGAGTGGGGACACTGGTCGGTGCCGGCGACGCTGCTGGCACGGCATTCGTTGCCGATTCTCGACTGCGCCTGCGGCCTGCGCGGCTGCCTGGAGCGCTACGTCTCCGGCAGCGGCATGGCGCTGATCCACCGCCATGCCGGCGGCGATCACCTCGAGGCCAGCGACGTCGTCGCCCGTGCACGATCCGGCGATGCCATCGCGTTGCAGGCGTTGCAAATCCATCTCGACCTGCTCGGCCATGGCCTCGCCGGCGTGGTGCTTGCCTTTGATCCGCACGTAATCGTGCTGGGTGGCGGCCTGTCCAAGTTCGAGCAGCTCTACCGCGACCTCCCGACTGCCATGGCCCCGCACCTGTTCAAGGGCGTGCGGGTGCCGCCGATCCTGCCGCCGAGTTTCGGCGATGCCGGCGGTGCGCGCGGCGCCGCGCTGCTGGCCCGCCAGCGCAGCAGCGACCAGTGACCCCCGACCGGAAACCCATGCCGATGTCCGTACCCGCCTCTCCGATCACTGCCCTGCTCGCCGCCCATCGCCGCGGCGAAAGCACAGGCATCTACAGCGTCTGCTGCAGCCACGAGCAGGTGCTGCTGGCGGCGATGCAGGTCGCACTGCGCTACGACACCCTGCTGCTGATCGAAGCGACCTCCAACCAGGTCGACCAGTTCGGCGGTTACGCCGGCATGAACCCGTCGCAGTTCCGCGACTACGTGCTGCGCCTGGCGCACACGCAAGGGTTCCCGATAGAGCGACTGGTACTGGGTGGCGACCATCTCGGCCCGAATACGTGGCAGAAGCAGCCGGCGGCCGAGGCAATGGCGCACGCGCGCGAGTTGATCGCCACCTACGTCGCCGCCGGATTCCAGAAGATCCATCTCGACTGCAGCATGTCCTGCGCCGACGACCCGACGCCGCTGGCCGACGAGACTGTCGCCGCCCGGTCGGCGGAACTGGCGCGGATCGCAGAGCGTACGGCCCGCGACGCTGGCCTGCCGGCCCCTGTGTACGTGATCGGCACCGAAGTGCCGGTGCCCGGCGGCGAAGCCTCACTGGCTGCCGGATTGGAGGTGACTCGTCCGCAGGCCGCCGCGCGCACGCTCGAAATCCATCGCCAGGCCTTCGCCACGCCCGACCTGGCGTCGGCGTGGGAGCGCGTGATCGCGATGGTGGTGCAGCCCGGCGTCGACTTCGACCACAGCGAGGTGCACCACTACGACCGCCAGGCCGCAGCCGCCCTGTCGGACTTCATCGAAGCGCAGCCGCGCATCGTGTTCGAGGCGCACTCCACCGACTACCAGACCGAAGCGTCGCTGCACGCACTCGTGCGCGACCATTTCGCGATCCTCAAGGTCGGTCCGGCCGCGACGTTCGCGCTGCGCGAGGCGCTGTTCGCGCTGGCGGCCATCGAAGACGAGTTGATGCCGCACGGCGAGCACCTCTCGCGGCTGCCCGAGGCGCTGGACCACAGCATGCTCGAGCGCCCTGGCCACTGGCGCAATCACTACAGCGGCAACGAGCACCAGCTGCGCCTGTTGCGCAAGTACGCGCTCAGCGACCGCTGCAGGTACTACTGGGGCGAACCGCGGGTACGCGATGCGGTCGACCAGCTGGTCGACAACCTGCAACGGCATCCGCCAACCCCGACCCTGCTGAGCCAGTACATGCCCGAGCAGTACCGCGAAGTAGTGGCCGGACGGCTGGCGCCCGACCCGCATGCGCTGATCCAGCACAAGGTCTCCCTGCGCCTGGCCGAGTACGCCCGCGCCTGCGCCCGTAACCAGGCCGGGCCGCGGGTCGGAAACGAAACTTCCGCCGCCGTTGCCCTTTCGGAACGATAAGCTTCCCGCTTCCGAACCGAACCGACAGGCCCACCATGCGAAACACCCGCCAACGCCGGCAACAGATCCTGCAACTGCTGGTCCTGCAGGGCAACGTGCAGGTCGCCGAGCTGGTCGAGCGCTTCGGGGTGTCGTCGGTGACGATCCGCGCCGACCTGACCCACATCGAGTCGCAGGGGCTGGCCACGCGCAACCACGGCGGCGCCGCGCTGGTGCGCACGCCGCCGCCGGAACAGAACATCCACGAGAAGGACGCGCTGAACCTGCCGCTGAAGGATGCGATCGGCGCGAACGCGGCGCGACTGGTGAGGCCGGGCGACAACATCATCATCGACTCCGGCTCGACCACGATGACGCTGGCGCGGCACCTGCACCTGCACCGCGACATCACGGTGATGACCAACGGCCTCAACATCGCCTGGGAACTGGCCAACGCGCCCGGCGTGGAGCTGCTGCTGACCGGCGGCCTGCTGCGCAAGCAATCGCTGTCGCTGCAGGGCAGCCAGGCCGAAGCCAGCCTCAATGCCTACAGCTTCGACACCCTGTTCCTGGGTGTGGATGGCCTGGACCTGCAGTTCGGCCTGACCACGCACCACGAGGCCGAAGCCAGCCTCAACCACCGCATGGTCGAGCACGCGCGCAAGGTCGTCGTGCTGACCGACGCCTCCAAGTTCGGTCGGGTCAGCCTGCATCGCATCGGCCGGCTCGACCAGATCCATACCGTCATCACCGACGCCGGCATCAGCAGCGAGTACCGCGAGGGACTGCAGCGCCTGGGCATCGAGGTGATCATCGCCGAGCCACCGCCTTGACCCAGCCACGCACGCTGCACGGCCGCATCCTCACCGCAACGGGCTGGATGCAGGGGGAAATCGAGTTCGACCAGCGCGTGCGCAGCATCCGCGCCACGCCCGACCGCAATCCAGACGGCGACCTGCCGCTGATCCTTCCCGGCTTCATCGACCTGCATGTCCATGGCGCGGCCGGCGTCGACATCATGCAGGGCGGCGACGCCGCCCGGACGGTGGCCCGCACGCACGCCCGACACGGCACCACCGCCCTGCTCGGCACCACCATGACCGCGCACGAAGACGACATCGTGCACGCGCTGCACGGCCTGGCTGGCGCGATCGGAACGCGCGACCTCGGCATGGCACGCGTGCTGGGCGTGCACCTGGAAGGTCCGTTCATCAGCATCGAACGCCTCGGCGCGCAGCCACCGCTGGTGGTCGAAGCGACGATCGGGCAGGTCGAGCGGCTGCACGCACTGGCACCGATCCGCGTGCTGACGCTTGCGCCGGAGATCGGCAACCACCGCGCACTGATTCCGCGATTGAAGGCGCTCGGCATCCGCGTGCAGCTCGGCCACAGTGCCGGCAGCTACGAAGACGGCGTGGCCGCGCTGGAAGCCGGTGCCGCCGGCTTCACCCATCTGTTCAACGGCATGACCGGATTCGACCATTACCACCCCGGCATCGCCACCGCGGCGCTCGCGCATGCGCAGTACGCCGAACTGATCCCGGACCTGCAGCACGTGCATCCCGGTGCGATCCGCACCGCGCTGCGCGCAATCCCGCGCCTGTACTGCGTCACCGACGCCACCGCCGCCACCGGCATGCCCGACGGCGAGTACGCATTGGGATCGCAGCGGGTCTTCAAGTGCCTGGGTTGCGTGCGGCTGGCCGCCGGCTCGCTTGCCGGCAGCGCGCTGACCATGGACCAGGCACTGCGCAACCTGGTGTCGCTCGGTCTCGACCTGGACGACGCATCCAACCGCTTGTCGCTCTATCCGGCCGACTACCTCGGCCTGCATGACCGCGGTCGCCTGGCACCTGATGCCTGGGCCGACATCGTGGTGCTCGACGCGCAACTGCAGGTGCGACAGGTCTTCGTCGAAGGCGACGCGATCGAAGTCGCCTGACCACCGCTGGCGCAACTGCGCGGCAACGATTCCCTTCTCCTCCAGGACCGGCCCGATGAACGACGTTTCCGCCGCCATGCCCGCGCAAGACCGCGTCGCAAGCCCGCTGTGGCAGGTCCGCTACCTGCTTTTCATCGCCGGGATGGGCGGGCTGCTGTACGGCATCGACATCGGCATCATCGCCGGCGCACTGCCCTACCTGGAGTCCACCGCAAGCGTGAGCTGGCATCTGACCAGCCAGCAGCTGAGCTTCGTCGTCGCGGCGGTGCTGCTGGGCAGCGTGCTGTCGTCGCTGTTCGCCGGCGCGATCGCCGACATGGTCGGTCGCCGCGGGGCGATGCTGCTCGCGGGCGTGCTGTTCACCCTGAGCATCCCGGTGATGGCGCTCGCCTCGGGCTATGTGCCGCTGCTGCTGGGACGGCTGCTGCAAGGCATCAGCGGCGGGTTGATCGGCGTCGTCGTGCCGCTCTACCTGGCCGAGGTGCTCAGCCCGGAGAAACGCGGCCGCGGCGCGGCGATGTTCCAGTTGCTGTTGACCGTGGGGCTGGTACTGGCGGCCTTGATCGGCCTGTACCAGGCGCATGTGGTCGACACCGCCACCGCATCGGTGCAGACGCTTGCGAGCGACGAGCAGCGCCGCGTCCTGTTCGAAGTGAAGGACCACGCCTGGCGCACGATCTTCTGGAGCTGCCTGCTGCCGGGCCTGGTGTTCAGCGCCGGCGTCATGCTGCTGACCGAGTCGCCGCGCTGGTTGGCGCAGCGCGGCCGCATCGCGCAGGCGCGACTGGCGTTGCAGCGTACCGTTGCGGCCGACGATGTGGAGTCGACCCTGCGAGCGATGCAGGTGCCGGCGACTTCGGCCGCCAATGCCGATGACAAGCGCGACAGCCTCCTGAGCCGCCGCTATGCATGGCCCTTCCTGCTCGCATGCCTGATCCTTGCCTGCACCCAGGCCACCGGCATCAACTCGGTGCTGGCGTACGCCGTCACCATCCTCCACCAGGCCGGCCTGCCCGGTGCGGTGGCCAACGGCGCGGACGTGGCGATCAAACTGCTCAATGCGGTGATGACCGTGGTCGCGCTGCTGCTGGTCGATCGCAAGGGACGCAAGTTCCTGCTGATGCTCGGCAGCGGCGGCATCGCGCTTGCGCTGCTGTCGGCGGCGCTGCTGTTCCTGCAGGCCGAACGTGGCCACCTCGACATTCGCCCGGCGCTCCAGCAACAGGTCAGCAGCGACTCGCTGACGTTGAAGCTCGATGCGGCGAACTGGCAGCGACTGGCCGGGGCCGACGTCAGGCAACCGCAGCAGTTGACCGTCTCCTATGCCTACGGCGGGTTCACCAACGTGCGCTCGCTGCGCAGCGACGCACTCGATGCCGATGAACTGGTGATCCGGCGCGATGCAAGCGTGCAGGCCGACGGTGTGATCGGTGCGTTCTTCCGCAGGGTTCATCTCAATCCCTTCCCGGATCCCGCTGCAGCCGCACAGGCACCGCTGCGGATCGAACGCGCCAGCATTGGCCCGGTGCCCTCTGCTGCACACGGCTGGGCGGTCGCCGTCTGCATCCTGGTGTTCGTGGCGTTCTTCGCCGTGGGTCCGGGCGTATGCGTGTGGCTGGCGCTGTCGGAACTGATGCCCACGCGCATCCGCTCCAACGGCATGAGCATCGCCCTGCTGATCAACCAGCTGGTGTCGACGACGATCGCCGCGGTGTTCCTGCCGGTGGTCGGCCACCATGGCTACGCGAGCATGTTCTTCGCGTGGGCGGGGTGTTCGGTGGTCTACTTCCTGGTCGCCGCATTCCTTCTGCCGGAGACCAGGGGCAAGTCGCTGGAGCAGATCGAGGCGGGCTTCCGCTAGGTCGATTCGGGCATGGCATCAGTGCCGTCGTGCTGGTTTGGCGCGCAAAAGCGAACAGCGCCTTGCCCTCACCATTCGCAGTCATCCCACTGACACAGATAGTGGGTCTCCAGCCCGATGCGACTCTGATCCAGGGCCTCACGCGGCAACCGGATCCGGAGCAGGCGGATGGCAGCACGGTGGCCGTCGAACGTGGCCGGCACCCGCACCCGGCAGCGCCCCTCGCCGTGAATCACGATCTCTCCCCGGGGAAACGACACGGCCCTGACGTCGGACCAGTGCAGGCGGCGCGACTTTCCAAAGAGGTTCAGCGCAGTGACGCCACCGATGCCGACGCGGACACGGTGGCCCACGCCATGCGCCCAGGCGATGCCCAGATAGATTGCGCCGATCATGCTGAGGATCGCCGGAGCTTTCGAACCCGCGGCGCAGATCGCGATGAGTACGACAGCGCCCATTGCGGCCAATCGCCAGGCGCTTCGCTTGCCGATGCGCAGAACCAGCACGTCGCCTGCCAGGGACCCGCAGTCTTGAACCGGCTGGACCGAACCACTGGAAACAGTCGCCAGCTCCTGCTTTGACTGGCCACCGATCTCGACAACGTGGTCACAGGGCCCGCTTCCGTACGCCATCTGGGAGACGCAGGCGATCGAAGACCTGCGCACCTTGGGCGAAGGCTCCCCTTCCGATGGCACAAGGGATACGACCTGAGCGCCGGGAGCAGGGCTCCGAGGATCGCGACCGACGTGCAGTTGGCTGATGGAACCAGCGGGATTTCTCATTCAGACGGTCCTGATCATGCGAGCGTTCAGCGCGCTTCAGCGTGGCCGTGGAGATACGACCGTGCGCTTTGCCGAACAGAAGGAACCGATCTGCTTGCCGGGCCGATATCCGGCGTTGCCTTTGTAGCGCAGGTGCAGCGATCCATATATGGGAAACATCCGAAATTTGCCGATACAGGCACAGCGGGTGGTCAATCCCCTTCAGGCCGACACTTCCGTTGTCATCATTCAGACGTACCGTTCCTGCAGGTCGTCCGGTTCATACCTTCACCCGCATGCCCATCTCAGAGTCCGATCACGTTCGCATCACGCGGGCCATTCCTGCCAGTCGCGTCCACCGCTGTCGCGCGCGTGCCTATGCCCAGCCGGAAGCAGGCGAGCTGGCAGTGGTGGTCTTCGAGTACCCGGTAACCGGGATCAACCCGCCGTTGCTGATGGTCGAATGCACCGGCACCAATGGCGCGCGCCGGTGGCTTGCGGACGTGTACGCCTCCGAGCTTGAAGTCGCGCACGGCGTTGGCGCGATTGCCGCATAGGCCACCTGGACTCAAGCAGGCCTGGCCTCTTCGCGGCACTCGATGTGGTTGCCGACGAAGCGCCAGACACCGTCTTCATCCAGCCTGAACGACACCACCTCTCGCCCCGTCCGTTCGTCATCGAATGTCACCGTGAATTCGGAGCATGCGTAGATGCCGGGCGGCAGGCCATCGATGTCCGACCCGGAGCAGACCCGGCGGCTGATCAGGTGCCAGTCGCGACGTCGCACCTTTCCGGCGGCATGCCGCCGCGCCGCAACGGCATGCGCGAACTCGTCGCAGCTCAACAACTCCTTGACCACCTCCGATGCGGCACGCCATACCTGCTTGCCGTGCCCGGCGTCGAGGGCAAGCGCCATTCGCAGGCTGGCATCCCTGAGTGCGCTGGGCTCGATGCTGTCGTCGGCATCAAGCGATCCGTGGGCGGTTTCGTACATGACGGTTTCCTGGGGCTGTCGGGTGCCTGGTGTAGCAGGCCGTGCCCGATGCCAGACAAGTACGTTGTAGCGATTCCGCAATGCCCGGCCCATGGGACGAATCCCAAAGTCGTCCGCAAGCGGCGAAGCCCGCCACCTCATCGGTGGCGGGTTCGCATGAAGCACCCGGGATCAGCGCGCGCGGCCGCGCGTGAGCAGATTGATGACCAGCAGCAGGACCGCAGCGCCGATGAAGGCGGTGATCAGGAAGCCCACCCAGCCGCCACCGAATGCCAGGCCGAGCTTGGGCAGGAACCAGCCGCCGAGGAATCCACCCAGGATGCCAACCACCACGTTGAGCACGATGCCTTGCGATGCGTCACGTCGCATCACGATGCTGGCCAACCAGCCAGCGATGCCACCGACGATGAGATAGATCAGGAAATTCATGGGAACGGTCCTTCTTGAGTGGGGTGAGCCGTGCGGTCCGTCGAACTTCACGCCTGATGATGCGTGCACCGCGTGAAACCGGACCACGATAAGACCCGACCGCAAGCATCGCCATGGGCGAACTTCTCAATGGTTGCCCGAATGACAAAAGGGCGTCCATGCGGAGACTCTCCTGGACCGTGCGGACAGATTCGTTCGCTTGACGACGCGCGGTGCGTCGAACGAACGGTTCGCGGCGCGAACCTGCCACCAGCTCGGGGCGTGATCATCGAGGATCTTCGTCGTCATCGTCGCGACAGTCTGCCGGCGTGCAACTCGATCGGTCGGCGCTGCTGGCGACGACGCCCGGTACTCGACGAGACTCATGCCGCAATCCGGCGCTTCTAAGTCAGACCCTCATGGCGTCACGGAACACGTCACCGTCACCACAATCTGGCCGTTGTTGGCGGGCAGATTCGGGACGACGACACCCACGCCGAATAGCTGCGAGCGGCTGATCGTAGTGGGACAAAGCGCCGCACCGGTGGCCATGCAGGTCGGGGGAGTGGCGGGCGTCAGGCAGTCGAGATGACTGTTTGGCGTGTCGCTCAGCAGTGCGTTGGTCACATCCATCGGACCGAGATTGTCGGCCGTCAGGGTGTAGGTGATGGTTTCGCCTACACGCACGCTGGCCGCCGGCGTGGTCTTGATGACCCGCAGATCAGTCTGCGCGGAGGGATCGGTGTCGGTCGCGGAGTTGTCGCCAGGAGTCAGATCGGTGTAGCCCACCGGCAACTGGATGGTGGTGGTGTTGGCGAGCGCCGGCTGACTCAGCGGATAGTCCGACGGAACACCAACCGTGAGGGTGTACGTGGCCTGAGCCACCACGCGCGTGGTCTCGTCAAACTCCAGATCGACCGTGGTGTCGATGGCACCCGTTCCAGAGGCCTCTCCGCACCTCCCCTGCCCCTGCGTGATGGCACACGTCCAGGAGGCCGAGGTGATACCGGGCGGCAAGGCATCCTGCACACGAAGCGCCTGCACGCCTACCGGGCCGCGGTTGCTCACCACGATGCTGTAGACGACGTTGGTCCCCGGGACGTAGGTGTCATTGGGGAGATCGTTCGGCCCCTGCGCAGGTGTGTTGGTCTTGGTGACGCCCACATCCGTGGACAGGATGACGGCGGCCGATGCGCAGTGCGCGCCGTCATTGCTGCCGACCACCGGCGAACCGGACAGTCGCGTCGCACGACCGGTAACCAGGTCGAACTGATAGAACCCACCCGGATCGTTGCGGGAGCCGTAGAGTGCAGAGGGCGTCCCGAACAGCGCACCCACATTGCCCAACGCACCATTGGCGACGGGCAGCGTGGTGACGGCACCCGTGGCCGGATCGATCCACGCCACAGTGCCGCTCTGGTTGACCGTGTACAGCCGGTTGTTGATCCACGCGAAGTCCGCGCCGCTCACCGTGCCGCCGGTCAGATTGATGCGGGTGGCCGTCGCACTTGGCAAGCTCGACAAATCGATGCGGTAGATCGCGCTTACGACGTTTTGCGTCTTGACGTAGAGGAATCCGTCAGTGCCGATTTCGCCTGAGTTGTACGAATTGTTCACCGGCGGGGATGGGAACGTGGCGGGCAACCCTGTCACCGTGTTCAACAGCTCCGTCGAACCGTCCGAATGGATCCGCACCAGCCTGTTGGTGCCGATCTGGATGCCGTAAAGGAAGCTGTCGGCTGGACGGAAGCCCACGGCGTTGTAGGGCACGCTGCCGGTGCCGAGTGCATTCAGTACGAAGGGAATGACACTCGTATCAACGATCGAGAGTGTGGTGTTGTCGTTCCCGGATGGCGCCTGGGTGATGAACATCTCAGGGCCGCACGTGGGAAACGGACCCGCCGCGGCCACGCCGGCCAATGCTCCCAGCCCGCCGCGTGACTGTCCGCCCAGCATCCCTGAGGAGCGTGCGCCCCGCGTCGGCAGGGCCGGTGGCGTCGGTGGTGCTGCGGCCGGCTGCCCCCGCGGCGCCTCGCCCAGCGGCGCCGGCAGTGCGGCGACTTCGCGAGCCGTATCGGAATCGCGCGCGACCAGGCGCCCGGGATCGGTCGCACGCAGGCCGGGTGGAAGCCGGACGCTGGCTTCCACGTCCAGCTGCGGATGGGCATTGGGATACGCCGCCGGAACCGCGAACTCGAAGCGATAGGTGACGGTGGCGTCGACCGGCAAGGTCACCGTATCGTCGACAGCGCCGCGGGCGGAGTCGCGACCGCAACGGGCGCCGCCATCGCCGCGACACGACCAGTTGGCGCTGGCTATGCCGTCGGGGAGCGGAACGATCACCCGCGCGTCGCGCACCGCAGTCGGCCCCGAGTTGTGCACTCGAACCGTGTAGTCGAACCGATCGCCTGGGCGATAGGTGTCGTCGGCCAGATCGCCTGGGCCGCTGTCGGGCGTGTTGGTTACCGCCACCTGGACGTCGACGACCTGGGCGAAGGCAGGGCAAGCGCAAACCAGCGATGCCAGGAAGAAGCTGCCCCGCAGCTTGCGCGCGATCGAACTGCCTCGGGCACGCACGACAGTCGCGCCGCCACCTGGAGCGATCAAGTGGACGGCGACTGCATGGACTGGACTCGAGGCGTTCATGATCGTACGCATCAGTAGGTTCCGGTGAGATTCAGGAACCACCCACGGTGGTTGTAATCGAACTCGGTCAAGTCATCGCTGAAGTCCGTGAAGTTGTAACCGACACCGACGCGGAAGTTGTTGCCCACGTCGCGATCAAGGCCGACCAGGAAGCCCTGTTGCGTGCCGCCGTCGTCGACAGCCAGCCAACGGTACTCCGCAAGGGCGTGCCATTGGGCGCGAAGGTCGTAACGCACCTGTGCGGCGGCGAAGTTGGTACCCGAGTCGAACCATGGTCCGATGCCTCGTTCCACGCGCACCTCGCCGTCGCGCCGGGCCAACTTGAGTGCATATTCCCAGTGCTGGTCCTGTTTGTAGATGCCTTCAAGCGAGAGGATCTGGGTGCGCTGGTCGTTCTCCGCGCCACCGACCTGGCCCAGCGTGGCCAGGTCGTACAGGTATGTGTAGCGTCCGAACAGCGACCAGCGCTGGCTGTTCCACGGACGCCACGCGAAGCCGAGATTGCTTTCGACGAACCGCGCGTCGGCAAGGCGGTTGTAGTCGTCTTCCGTATCGGAGTAGTTGATGCGGGCTGCAATGCGCCAGCTTTCACTGAGTTTCCAACTGAGCCGGTTGGTCGTGACCCATTGGGTCCTGCGCTCCGCACCGGTATCCCGGCGCCATTCGACCTTGCTCTGCCAATCGCTCGTCGGCGAAGTGTGGCCGCCGCTCACGCTCGCGGCACGTCGATCGACGTTGGCGCCACCGGCCTTTTCCAGGTCGCCGCTTTGCAAGGTGAACCCCAGGTTCCATCCCTCCGCCGGATAGAAATCCATGCCATAGGTGTGCGCGAGTCCGGACTGGGCGGGCTCCTTCAGGAACTGGCTCTCGTTGAACAGGTTGATCCGTTCGGACACGCGCCAGCGTTGACCCACGGTCCAACCGTTCTGCCGGTTGGGTTCGAACAGTGATTCGTACGCCGTGGTGTCCGTGGAGTAGGTGTAACCGGCATAGAAGGAATGTTCCGGCGTCAGGCGGTACTCGCCGCTGATCAGCGCCGAGTCGCCACGGTCGCCGGAACTGACCTCGCCGCTGATCGAGGACTGGTCGCCGAACAGGTACTTTCCGCCAGCCACCAGCGCGTCGTTGTCTTCGTATCGACCACCGTCATCGTCCAGCGTCGCCTGCGCCAGGCCATACAGGGTGAGACTGCTGTTGAACTGGTGCGCGTACTCCATGGCGCCCAGCACGCCCGCGGCTTGGCCGGACAGCCGGGATTCCTCGACACGCCGCACTTCGCCCCGCAAGGTGTTCGCATCATCGATGCGCCACTCGGCACTGGCCTGCGCCTGAGTGAGCGATTCGACGCCCACCTCCGCCTTGCTGTAGCGCGCGTATACACTGACATCCGGCGTGAACTGGCCCAGCACCTCCGCGCCGTACTCGGTGACCGGACGGCTGGGATCGCTGCGTGCGGTGGAATAGCCCGCCTCGGTATCGCGCCACCAGGCACCCGCACTCCAGTCCAGCTTTGTCCAGCCCAGCTCCTTGAAATTGACGCGCGCTTCGACGGACCTGGCATCGCCTTCGCGATGGCCGTCGAGCCGGTTGATCGGAGCGAACGTGAAGCCGCCGTTGTCGGAGAACAGGATCGGCGCACTGAACGATTCGGTCCGCGCATACTCGGCCTTCAGATAGGTACCCTTCCCCGCCTGCAGGGTCAGGTCCGCGCCGCTGAGCGTGTAATCGGCGCCATCACGCTTTTCGTCGACGTAGGTGAGCCCCACGCCTACGTGATCGCCGAACCATTGTTTGCCGCGCACACCGGCGGTGATGTTGTCGTCGTCGAAGCCACTCGGCACCCACTCGTAGTCGACCACCAAACGCTGTTCGAATCCGTCCAGCGGTGTGTCGCGGGTCAGGGTCGGCACGTTCTCGCGCGTGATCTGGGCCAGCGGCCGCGTCATCAGGAGCCGGCCCTGCAACTCGTCGATTTCGTAATCGGCGCCGCGCAGCAGTGGCACTCGACTCTCCACGCGACCGGTGCTCGGGTCGCGGATCTCGAGCACGACACTGTCGGAGCCCGGCAGGATGTCGGTGTTGCGCAGGTAGTACAGGCTGCCGCCGGTGCCGAGGAACTCGTTGTGTCCCGGCGCCGTTTCGGCCTGTGATCCAAATGCGCGCACCTCGCTGCGTGGATCGCCCCAGGCGTTGATGCCCCGCGAACGCCAGGCCAGCGCGGCACCGTACAGCGAGCGCACGTACTGGGCGTACTCGGTGCCGGTCAGGCCCGTTGCGTAGTTGCCCCACAACGCCTGGTTCTGGTCCCAGTCCACGCGCAGATAGAAGCGTCCCATCGTATCGACGTCCCGATAGGTTGTGGAATCGTCGCCATAGGTTGGGTAGTAGAGATCCGGATCGAGACGCCGGAAAATGTCCTGCGGAGTCGCGCTGGTAAAGCCATCAAACAGATGGCCGAGATCCTGCTCGGTGGTGTCGGCCTGCGCGGTGATCAGGTACTTCGCGCGCGCCCTGGCCTTCAGGTAGAAGGCGAGACGGCCGTCGCTGATGATGTCGTCCTTGTAGCGCTCGTCGACGGAGAGCAGCGCCGTCGATTTGCCGATGTCGTTCTGCGCGACGGTCACGTCGGCCAGGCCGACGGCAAAGAAGTAGCGACCGGTGACCTCCATGTCGATGCGCCGGTGCTGCGCGTCCTCCCCCTGTGCCGCACCGCCGGCGGGAGCGACGGCGATGTCGAACGAATGCCGACCCACCGGCATCAGGAATTCGGCCGCGAACTTGCGCTCCAGATCCACCGGATAGGGTTGATCGTCGATGGTCAGCGTCTGCCCGGCCGGAAGATCCCGTCCCTGCAGGCGGATGCGCGAGCCATGGACGGCGATGTTCTGCTGACGCAAACCGTTGCGAGAGAACACATCGTCGACGAGGCGCTGATCCTGTGCCTGCTCGTTGCTCAAGGCGGTGCCGAGCGTGCGTTCGGTGGTCTCGCGGAGCGAGCGGTTGCCACGCTCGGCCTCCTCCGGCGTCACCAGCTGTATCCGGGCCGGATAGGTCTCGTCGAAGGTGCCATCGGCGGCATAGGCGCGCAGCACATAGGCCAGGTCGTCTCCGGCACGGAACCGGTACTGATCGGGCAGGCGGCCGTCCCACTGCGTCTGCCCGACGCCCGTCACCGGAATCTGCACTCGCGCCACCGGCTCCACCATGTCCGTGTCGGTGCCGCGGTAGATCGTGACCTCCATGCGGTCAATGAAGGCCGGGTAGTTGCTGCGAACGGCGAAGGGCACGGGCTGGGCGACATGCT
The DNA here is from genome assembly GCF_057656135.1 of Lysobacter sp. Soil_N_23. NCBI lineage: Bacteria > Pseudomonadati > Pseudomonadota > Gammaproteobacteria > Lysobacterales > Lysobacteraceae > Lysobacter > Lysobacter sp. Soil_N_23. The sequence continues at coordinate 63,580 of NZ_JBDGKY010000016.1, read as the reverse complement.
GTCCGTCGAACGCGACGAACGATGGCGCCGAGATGGCAAGTTCCGGCTGTCCCAGGTTGGGATCTTCCGTTGCCCATACCACTCCGCCTCCCGGCATCTGCACCGAGAAGCGCCCGTGGGCCACGGCCTCGCCCGGCGACTGGCGCACGACCTCCACGCGGCGGTCGGGCTGCAGGCGCTCCACCGACGAACGTTCGTCGGTGCCCTGCGTCACCGGCTCGTCGTAGCTGCGCGTGCGCAGCTGGAACAGCAGGCCTTCGTCGCCCCGGCAGGACTGCGCGTCGCACTGCAGCTGGGGGTCGTCCTGCGCGGGCGTATCGCCAGCGGCAGGCGGCGCGGGCGATTGCGCCTGCGCCCACGGGGCACCGCTGGCGAGCAGCCCGACCAGCGTGCAGTCCAGCAGCTTGCGCTTCATGGCCGTGGCTCCCGCGGTGGCGGGACGTCCACCGGGGCGCGCGTTTCGGCGCTCGCCTCGACCTTCACGCGGGTACGCGTTTCGGGGCTCAGACGCGCGGCGATGGCGTCGTACACCGCCCGCGCGCGGCGCAGACCGAGCTGCGTGTTGTAGGCGTAGCCACCGTGGACGTCGGTATAGCCGATGATGGCGACAGTACCGCCGCCATTGCGCTCCAGGTCCGCGGCGATGCCGTCGAGCAGCGGACGGTACTGGGGCCGGATCGTCGCCTTGTCGTTGTCGAACAGCAGCGTCCCCAGCAAGGTGTTGCCCTTGCCCAGACCGGCGACCATCGAGGACGGATCGGACGCCTTTTCGCGCACGCTGATGCGCAGCGCGTCGAGCTCTGCGGGCGACAACCGCGACTGCAACGCTTCCTGGAGTGCGGTGGCGCGCGCGAAGGCGAGCTCCGGCGTATCACCGTCCGCTCCGATCACCACCTCGCCACGGCGTCCGTGCAGCTGCCCGACCATGCGTTCGACGGCGGGCAGATACTTCGGCACGATCGTGGCGCTGCCTGGGGCGAACATCACCTTGCCCAGCACAGCCTCCACGGCCTGCGTTCCGGGTTCTAGCGTCGCCTCCGGCAACCGGATGCCCCAGTCGAAACGCACCGGCACGCCCGGGGTGATCCGGCGCAGCAGAGGATTGTCGGTGGTGAACTGCGAGCCCGGCGGCAAGGTGACCGGATCGACCTTGAGGATGAAGTTCCTGCCTCGCTCCCATGCTCCACCATCGATGCCGACCAGGTGATAGCGACCGAACTGATCGGTCTCCATCAGCAGCCCCTCGACCGACGCGATGCGCACGCCGGGGATGCCGCGCTCGTCCACGCCCTGGTTGCGTATGACGTACTCGACAGTCACACCATCGGCGGTTTCGCTCACCACCCGCTCGACGTCCGGAACGGCGGCATTGAGGCCCTTGGCCGCTTCGCCGTTGCGCTCCATGCGGGTCTTTCCCTGCGCGTCCATGCGCACCGTCACGCCTTGCGCGCTGGTGAGCACGAAGTCGTCGGTGAACCGCGCCTGGCGCAGCCGTTGCCGCACGATGACCTGGTGCGATTCCGCGGGGTCGGCGTCGGAACCGCGTGCGGCGATGCTTCCCAGCGCCAGACCGTGTGTCATCGGTGCACTGGCATCGGGCTGGGGCTGCGTCGCGCCATCGCGCTCGAGGGTTGTGGATCCCGATACGTAGTCGGCGTCGGCGAAGCCGCCCTGCACCCGCACGTCGGTCAGGTCGGCGCGGTCCTGCCAACCATCGCCGTCGCGATCGTCAAAGACGGTACCGAAGATGAGGCTCTCGTCCAGCAAGGGGTCGCTGCCGAGGACGACCTGCGCCGTGGCGATGTTGGAGATCGGCGTACCGGCCGGAGACAGGGCCTGGGCCTGGTTCACATGCGTGCCGGACCGCACGCCCGCGCCCACCCGCATGAGGTAGGTCACGGTGATGAAGCCACCGGCCGGCAGGTTCAATCCGCCCAGTCGAATCGGTCCTGCGCCGCTCACGGTCAACGGGTCGCCCGCGCTCTGCCGCATCGATCCGGCGACGAACGAGAAGCCAGCAGGCGTGGTGTCAACGATACTGCCGTCGATCAGATCGACATTGCTGACGTTGGCGATCCTCAGTGTGTAGGGCGCCAGATCGCCGATGCGCACTTCACGAACGCCTGCCGTCTTGACGATGCGCAGCAGCGGATCATCCACAGGATGCGTCGTCGTGCAGGTATCGCAGGTCGGCAGCTGGGAGCCGCCGCCGGAAGGCGACACTGTGTTGTTGACTATGCTGCCAGCTTCCGTGTTGACGGTGACGTCGTAGGTGATGTTGTAGACGCCTACGGGCGTGCCCGCAGGCAGAGTGCACACGATCAGCGTCCCGTTCGGGCTGCACTGCGCCGGCAGGGTACCGATGGTCAGGCCCGGGTCGGGGGTGTCGGTCAGCACCAAAGGCGATGTCAACGCCGCGTTGGTCACCACGGCAGTAAGCGTGTATTGCAGCACTTGGCCGCGCTCGACCTGCGTTCCGCTGCTCGGGTCGGCCGACTTGTTGACGTTCACGGCCGGCGTGAGCACCGGCGTGTCGGTGCCGCAGTTGACGGTGCACGAGGGATTGTCGCCACCCGTGCCAACCACTGCGTTGCGCACCGTTCCACTGGCCGACGGCGTGACCAGTGCGGTGTAGCTCACCGTATAGGTGCCCGTCGCGGTTCCGGCCGGCAGTGTGCACACCAGAGGCGCGGCCGCGCCGCAAGTGAAACCTGTCGCCGAGGTGACGCTACCGAACTGCAGACCGGAACCAAGCGTGTCGGTGAGCGTGACCACATCGGTGGTCGGTGCCACCGTCACGGTCGTGGTCAGCGTGTAGGTCAGCGTGTCCCCGCTGCTCACCGCTGTCTGTCCAGCCGGCAGGGCAACCGCCTTGGAGTACGTCACCACCGGATCGGTCAAGGGGTTGTCGATGCGGCACACACCGCAGGTACCGTCGCTCGGGACCACGCTGTTGTGGACGGAGCTGGTTGCGGTGGCGCCAACGGTGACCGTATAGCTCACCGGATAGCTGCCGGCGGCCGTTCCCGCCGGCAGCGTGCACACCAGGGGCGCGCTGCCGGTGCAGCTGAAGCTGCCGGCCGCGGCCACCGCGCCGAACGTCAGACCAGGACCGAAGGTGTCCGTCAGGGTCATCGGTCGCGTCAACGCTCCGCCGGTGACGGTCGAGGTGAGCGTGTAGGTGATCGTCTGACCGCGAGCGACCGGCGTACCCGCGCCCACGTCGGAGCTCTTGTTCGTGGCGATCTCGACCAGCGGATTGACCGTGGTGCAGGTGGTGCAGGAACCATCGCTGGGCGTGACGGTGTTGGTGACCGAGGTGGTCGCGTCCTGCAGCACCAGCGCGGTGTAGCTCACAGGGTAGGTTCCAGCAGCCGTCCCCACCGGCAGGCTGCACACCACCGGGTTGCCGACGGTGCAGTTGTAGGCGCCCGGCGCGGTGATCGCATCCAGACTCAGGCCAGGGCCCAGCGTGTCGCTGAGCGTGAAGACCTGGCTCAGCGCACCTGCGCCACCGATGACCGTAGTGACCGTATAGGTGATCCGCTGGCCGCGCTGTACCGCCGTGCCATTGCCGACGTCGGAAGTCTTGCTGGTGCTCAACGAGAGCAACGGATTGGTGGTGGTGCAATCCACGCATTCGCCCTGGTTGGGCACCACCGTGTTGCTCACCGACGTGGTGGCCGATGCCTGCACGATCGCGCTGTAGCTCACCGGGTACGTGCCCGCCGGTGTGCCGGCCGGCAACGTGCAGACCACCGGATTGGCCCCGGCGCAACTGAAGCTGCCAGGGCTGGTGATCGCCCCGAAGGCCAATCCCGGACTAAGCGTATCGGTGAGCATCAGCGGTGTGGCCAGGGTGCCTGCGCCGCTGATGAACGATGTCACCGTGTAGACGATCGTGTCGCCAACCTGCACGCCGGTGCCGGTGCCGATATCGGAGGTCTTCTGCGTCAGCACCGCCACCAGCGGATTGATCGTGGTGCAGTCCAGGCACTCGCCATCACTCGGCACGACGCTGTTCTGCACGGCAACGGTCGCGGTGGCGTTGACGGTAGCGCTGTAGCTCACCGAGTACGTTCCGGCCGCCGTGCCGGAGGGCAGCGTGCACACCACCGGATTGGCCGCGTTGCAGGTGAAGTTGCCGGGGCTGGTAACGGCGGTGAAGGTCAACCCCGCGCCCAGGGTATCGGTGAGGGTCAGCGGCCGACTCAGCGGTCCGCCGGTTACCGTCGATGTCAGCGTGTAGACAATCGTGGCGCCCGCGCTGACCTGCGTCCCGTCGCCCACGTCCGAGGTCTTGTTGGTGGCGATGTCGACCACCGGATTGGTGGTGGTGCAGGTAGTGCAGGTGCCCTGGTCGGGTACCACGGTGTTGCTGACCGACGTCAGTGCAGCCTCGTTCACTACGGCGCTGTAGCTCACCGGGTAGGTCCCGGCGCCGGTGCCCACCGGCAAGGTGCAGCGCACCGGGTTTCCGGCGACGCAGGAGAAACTGCCGGCGCTCACGATGCTGCCGAAGGTCAAGCCATTGCTCAGCGTATCGGTAAGCACCAGCGGTGCCGTCAACGTGCCTGCACCGCTCACCTGCGCCGTAACGGTATAGACGATGGTGGCCCCGCGCTCGACGGCGGTTCCGTTGCCGACATCGGACGTCTTGGAAGTGGACACCGATACGAGCGGATGCGTGGTCGAGCAGGAAACGCACGTGCCCTCGCTGGGCGTTACGGTGTTGCTCACCGACGTCGTGGCGGCCTGCGTGACCGTCACGGCGTAAGTAACGCTGTAGCTTCCAGGCGCAGTACCTGCCGGCAACGTACAGCTGACCGGACCGGTTCCAGTGCACGAGAAATTGCCGGCGCTCGTAACACCAGAGAATGAAAGTCCCACACCAAGCGTGTCGGTAAGCGTGACCGGGTTGGCCAGAGGAGCGCCATCGACGGTTGTCGTCAGCGTGTACTGGATGGTCTGACCGACAGCCACTGTACTGCCGCTGGCGGGGTTGGCGGACTTGATGCTGGCTACAGTGCCCGCAAGTGGCGTGACAACCGTCGACGTGTTGTTGCTTGGGTTGCTATCGGTAATCCCTGTGGGTGTCGCGATGCGCGCTGTGTTGGAGACCTGCGCGTCAACGGCGGTGCACAGCATGAAGAGCAGCAGCATTCCTGCTGCAGTTCGCCAGACGCAACGCTGCGATGAGAAGCGAATATGCACGCGACTCCCGTCCTGGGTCACTACGCACGCAAGCATCACGTCGGCGTCGACTGGCCGACATCGCCAAGTCAAGCTATCTGAACGGATTCAGAACGAGCTGACCGGTCGGTGATTTTCGGAGTAGGGTTTGTGTAGCAGTCGTGAATTACCTCGACCGCTCGTCGGTCATGAGATTGTTCACCAAGCTGACTGGCTCTGTGCGCGCTCAAGCGTTCAATCCGCACGGAATCGATGCTTGGCGATTTTCGTTGCCAGCAAGCGCGACGAGAGCGGCGAGATCGTTCTGGCCGCCAGTTCTCGCTCGGTGATTACGCCGCAAGGGCCATCACCCTTGGATTCCTGCGTGGCGTGGTGGCGGCCCGACGCCGGCACTCGCCGGCGGAAAGCCCGAACTCATCGACACGACGATCCGCGCTGTGCGTTGAGCGGAAACGTTGGAAGTCGGAGGCATGGCCTCCGGCCACGCCTTTGGCCCGGTTGCGGATTCGTCTTCGGTTGCGAGCAGTCGCTCGCAGTTGCGCGACGCGGCAAGACAAACTGCAGAGGAGCTGGCTATAGTCGACGAATGGTAGCGCTACCATTGGCGCGCACCGCAGCCAAAATCCTCCGCAACCAGGCGCTGGAGAACTGATGCGAGCCGTACTGATCCGTCTCGTCCTGCTTGCATGCGCCATGCACGCGCCCGCGGCTTTCGCATGCTCTGCACCGGTATCGATCTGTGACCGGGCCAGTACCGGTAGCTTCGCCCTCGTCGAGCGGTCGCGGCCTGCCGCGCTACTGGTCGAGCCCGGAGCCGATCCGGCAGTGCGCCACGCGGCTGACGGATTCGCCGCCGACCTGGAGCGTGTCAGCGGGCACTTGCCCGCACGACTGCAGGACACGGGCAGCGTGCGTGGCCCGGTGGTCGTTGCCGGCGTCCTGGGCGAGAGCGCGAGCATCGATTCGCTGGTGCGGGCCGGCAAGCTGGACGTGACAGGTCTTGCCGGGCAATGGGAAGCCTACCGGCAGGTGGTGCTCGACCGGCCCTGGCCCGGCGTGGAGCGGGCCCTGGTGGTGGTCGGCTCGGACCGCCGTGGCGTGGTGTTCGGCCTGTACGACCTGTCGGAGAAGATGGGCGTGTCGCCCTGGTACTGGTGGGCGGACGTTCCCGTGCAGCGCAAGCGCACGCTGCATGTCACCGCAGGCGCTCGCGGCGATCAGCCGACAGTGAAGTACCGGGGCTTCTTCATCAACGATGAGGACCCGGCCTTCGGCACCTGGGCACGCAAGCGCTTCGGCGGCATCAACCCCGACATGTACGCCCATGTGTTCGAACTGTTGCTGCGCCTGAAAGGCAACTATCTGTGGCCGGCCATGTGGCCGCCAAAAGCCTTCAACGACGACGACCCCCGCAACATGGTGCTCGCCGACGCCATGGGCGTGGTGATGGGCACGACCCACCACGAGCCGATGATGCGCGCGCACGACGAATGGCACCGCAACACCGGCGACGGCGTCACCGGCGGACGCTGGGACTACAGCAGCAACCGCGACAACCTGCGCACCTTCTGGCGCGGCGGCATCGAGCGGATGATGTCGCGCGGCGACGGGCGCCCTTACGAGAGCATTGTCAGCCTCGGCATGCGCGGCGACGGCGACGAAGCCATGGCCGAAGGCACCGCCAGCAAGCTGCTGGAGAGCATCGTCGCCGACCAGCGCAGGATCATCGCCGAGGTCACCGGCAAGCCGGCCTCGCAGACCCCGCAGGTCTGGGCGCTGTACAAGGAAGTTCAGGACTACTACGACCACGGCATGGACGTGCCGGACGACGTGATCCTGCTCTTCGCCGACGACAACTGGGGCCAGAACCGACGCCTGCCAACCCGCGACTTCGACCGCGCCGGCGGATTCGGCGTCTACTACCACTTCGATTACGTCGGCGCGCCGCGCAACTACAAGTGGCTCAACAGCAACCAGATCGAGAAGACCTGGCAGCAGATGGACCTGGCCTACCAGCGCGGCGCGCGGGCGCTGTGGATCGTCAATGTCGGCGACATCAAGCCGATGGAGTACCCGCTGGATTTCTTCATGAAGCAGGCATGGAATCCGCAAGCGATGACCTTGGAAGCATTGCAGCGCTTCCCGCTGGACTGGGCACGCGCAAGCTTCGGTGACAGGCACGCCGAAGCAATCGCCGGACTGGTGACACGCTTCAGCCAGTACTCGGCGCGACGCAAGCCGGAACTGATCGACGCCGACAGCTTCCCGCTTGGCGATGGCATCGCCGACGAGCTCGATGGCGGCGAGTTCGCAGCCATCGTGGCGCAGTGGGACGCACTGGAGCGGGAGGCGCTGCGGGTGAAGGCGGCGCTGCCGGCCAGCCAGCACGACGCCTACTTCCAGCTGGTCGAGCACCCGATCATCGCCATGGCGAACCTGTACCGCCTCTATTACGCCGTGGCCTGGAACCGTCGCCTGGCCGCAGCCGGCGACACGCGGGCGAACCTGTTCGCCGACCGCGCCGAAGCCGCATTCGATCGCGACGCTGCAATCAGCGCCCGCTACCACGCGCTCAACGATGGCAATTGGGACGGCATGATGCTGCAGACCCACATCGGCTACACCAGCTGGCAGCAACCGGACGAGCAGGTGATGCCGCCGGTCGTCCGACTGCCGGCGATCAGTCCGCCCAAACCGTTGCGTTTCAGGGCCGCGGCATTTCCGGCATCCGCCGACGCCATCGCGATCGAAGCACCGAACTACTCGCGCAAGATCGATGGCGCGCAACTGCAGTGGCGCGTGATACCGAACCTGGGCCGCACCCTCGGCGCGGTCGCGACCCTGCCGCAAGGCCGGCCGGCCACCACCGTCGAGGACGGCGTGCGCCTGGAGTACGACGTGGATATCGGGCGGGACGGCGACCTCGACATCCACCTGTATCTCGTTCCCACACTGGACGTCAGCGGCGGCAACCGCCTGCGCATCGTCGTATCGATCGACGACGGTCCTGTGCAGGTACTGACCGACAGCCTGATTCCGGCGCCGACCGAGACGACCCTCGCCGAACAGCGCGACTGGAACAAGGCGGTCGAAGACAACGCACGCATCATCCGCGCCCGTTTCCCCGATGTGAGCCGCGGGCGCCATGTAGTGAGGATCTGGCGCCTGGACGACAACGTACTGCTGCAGAAACTCGTGATCGCCAGCGCCCCACTGCCGGTGACCTACCTGGGACCGGCACCGGCGGGCGATGCAGTGCATTGACTGTTGCACCTGAAAATGCCGCTGATTGCGTACATCCTCCGGTAATCCCCCGGCTGGTCGCAAGCGGTCATTCTTGGCCGGAACAGACATGCGCACTGATGCCAAGGCGAGTCTCTGAAAGCACACCTTGTGTCCCACGCTTGCTAAACCCACCGATGCCTGAGTGGCTGCCATAAAACTCAATCGGTCCGCGAATACATCCGCAAGTCGGCATCTCAACGGGGATTCGAGCTTCGCCCCCGCTGAGCGAACTGAGGGGCCTCGACGCTGGCAATTCCGGATACTCTGAACGTCCAATTTCGGCGAGCTACGCACAAGGCCATGGCACTGACACCATCTCAACGCATCACACTCGTTAAACAGGTGGCCGACCGCATGGGTGACGAGGAGTGGCCTCTGATCGACTTGACCCTGAAGGAATTTGGTCTTCCAACAACAGACACGTGGAGCGGCAGCAAAGAGGCTTATCTTATTCAGCACGTAACCGGCGCCAGTGATGCCGTGCTAATGCAGGTTGCAGCGCATGCTGGCTATGACATCCAAGGCCTTGAGCAGCAGCCGGGCTTCGAACCCCCGTTTTGGACTAAGGGCAAGCTGCGGCTCTTCGTTTCACACTTGGCCGCGCATCGAGTCTATGCGGCGGAACTGCAAGAGGCGTTCTCGAGGCTCGGTATCTCCGCATTTGTCGCCCATAATGACATCGAGCCAACTACTGAGTGGCAGACTCAGATCGAGACGGCGCTTGGAACGTGTGATGCATTGATCGCCCTTTTGCATCCTAGTTTCCACGACAGCAAATGGACAGACCAGGAAATCGGTTTTGCGATGGGTCGCGGCGTTCCCGTCTTCAGCGTAAGGTTTGGGCAAGACCCTTATGGCTTTATTGGTCGCTTTCAAGCCTTCAACGGAAACTCCAAGACCGCTGCCGCGCTCGCAAATGAGCTATTCCTCGTTTACGTCACGCACAAGCAGACCGAAAGGATGTTGGCTTCTGCGCTCATTGGACTGTTTGAGAAGAGCGATAGCTTCGCTGAGGCAAAGCGACTAATGGGCTTACTTGAAACGCTCAAGTATTGGGAGACGGGCTTCTCCGGTCGCATTGCCGCCGCTGTTGAGGCTAACGGACAGATCGAAGGATCGTGGGGAGTTCCCGAACGAGTGGAAGCGCTTGTCCAAGCGTGGAAGGGAAAAGGCATCTAATAGTGCCGCAATCTCCCAACTCGCAAATCAAGCAGCTGATGCGGAGGGCTTGTTGGTGGATCGGCCGTCTATCAGGATGATGTTCTTGGCGTTGTTGATTTCTAAATCGCGCAGAATCTTCTGGACCCGCTCCCACTCGCCATCGGTGAAATACAGGATCACCGTGATCGACGACTTGGTGTCGTTGGCCACCTCATAGATCCCAACCTGGCTTTTCAAGTTGGCCTTGAGCTTGGTGTTCCGGGCCAGCTTGAATTCCACAAGCGTCTTGTCCGCGTTCCCCATGGAGACTTTGTAGTCGACCGGCCCACGTCCGTTGTTCACCTCTCGGTTGACGTCCAATGGCGAGGCGTACCAGGTCAGCCGATACAGAAGCTGCAGGTGAGCCTCCTGCGTGATCGGCTGGTCGCGCACGTAGAAGATGCGCCACCCGTCCTTGTGCTCGATCACGCTCTTCAGGAACTGCACGCGCGCCATCGATTCGTCGAAAGAGTTTCCACCAGCGTAGAACGACGTGCCCTGCAGATGATCGCGAACGAGCTCAGACACGCGCTCGACGAACTGTTCCTGGGTGTCACTGACCTTCTTGTTGCTCACCTGATGCGCTTCATCGCCAGAGTCTTCTTTGGACCGAATGAAGTAGTCCAGGACGATGGGGAACTCCTCGATCGCCTTCGCGGCGATCTCCTTCCGGTCCGCGTCAGTGGCGTCCTCCCCCAAGCGAGCCATGAAGTAACTGTCGATCTGTTGCCGCAGCTGTTCGTTGGGGATGGACTGGTAGATGTCCTCGAAGCCGTCAATCAGATCCCCTCGATTGATCCACGCTTCGTCGCGGGTGAGCATGTCCTTCGGCGTGAGGATGACGAAGTCACCGTGAATGAATGGAAGCTCATACTTCCCGGGCGTCCAGCGGTGGCTCTGACGATTGAACTGGACGCGCTGCACGGCGACCGACCTCACCTGGTCCGAGCGCAGATGGGTCCGCGCGAACTCCCGCGTGTATTCGAGGAGGAAGCGCTTGATCAGGTTGGTCACGAAATCGCTCAGGTGGTCGCGCCCCACTCCGTCGCTCAGCAGGCAGAGCTTTTCTAGGTGACTGCCCTTGGTGATCGACTCGGCGCCAAAGTCCCGGAAGACCAGGTGCAAGTTTCGGTGCAGCGTGCCGGCGAAGCGCTCACCTAGCCCATTGCCGCTGTTTCCCGAACGGCTGAAACCCAACCAGTTCTGCTTGACCTCAGCGAACCGGAACCACTGATCCACATGCGCCTTAGTCAGTTTTCCCGTCGCGGACACGTCCCGCAGGAACTTCAGATAGTCGATGATCTCAGTGTGGAGGGCCTGATATTCCGGCTTAGGGCTGTCGAACAGCAAAAACGGGTCAATGAACAGTGGGAGGTCGTTGACTAGGGATACGTTGAAAGCGCCATATGTCTCCAGCGCGGCTCGATCGACGCCGAAGAAGTCGGTGAAGTAGATCCCGACCCTGCCAGCAGTTCGGTCTCTTGCGGCGTCCAAACCGTCCAATGGCCTATCCCCCAAGTTTCAGGTCCCACCTGATTCTAGCCCGGCACGCGGGCATTGCAGGCGTGGATGGCGCAGTGCGAACCGCGAGCCTTATCGCCCAGCGGGCGAAACCTTTGATTGCCCGTGGTGGGAATCCAGGGCCTGATTTCGAAGGTCTGTCCCGACTGCTCCATCAGCTTGGAGGCTTACGGCCGCGCTAGTCCTGGATGCCGCCCAGGCAGAGGTACTTGACCTCGACGTAGTCCTCGATGCCCTGCCGCGCACCTTCCCGCCCCAGGCCGGATTGCTTGACGCCGCCGAAAGGCACTTCGGCTGTCGAGATCAACCCGGTATTGACGCCCACCATGCCGCATTCCAGCGCCTCGCCGACACGGAAGATGCGGCCGATATCGCGGCTGTAGAAGTAGCTGGCAAGGCCGAACTCGGTGCCGTTGGCAAGCGCGATCGCTTCGTGCTCCGTATCGAAGCGGAACACCGGTGCAATGGGGCCAAAGGATTCTTCGCGCGAGCAGAGCATCGACGGATTCGCCTCCGCCAGCACCGTGGGTTCGAAGAAACGCGGGCCCAGCCCCCCGGCACGCTTGCCGCCGGCCATCAGGCGCGCTCCCTTCGCCAGCGCATCGGCCACGTGCAACTCGACCTTGGCCACCGCCGCATCATCGATCAAGGGGCCCTGGTCGACGCCGGCCTCGAATCCATTGCCCAGCTGGATGGCCGCGACCCGGGCCGCCAGCTTTTCCACGAAGACCTCGTAGATCCCGGCCTGCGCATACAGCCGGTTCGCGCACACGCAGGTCTGGCCCGCGTTGCGGTACTTGCTGGCCATGGCTCCCTCGACAGCCGCGTCCAGGTCGGCGTCGTCGAAAACGATGAAGGGGGCGTTGCCGCCCAACTCGAGCGACAGCTTCTTGATCGTCTGCGCACACTGGCGCATCAGGATGCGGCCGACTTCGGTCGAGCCGGTGAAGGACAGGTGGCGCACCACCGGGCTGTCGCACAGGACCTTGCCGATGGCGATCGAATGCTCCGCATCGGCCGTGAGCACGTTGAGCACGCCGGCAGGCACGCCGGCGCGTTGCGCAAGTTCGGCCACGGCCAGGGCGGACAGCGGGGTCGCCTCCGCCGGCTTGATCACCACGGTGCAGCCCGCCGCCAAAGCCGGCGCTACCTTGCGGGTGATCATCGCGATCGGGAAATTCCAGGGCGTGATCGCGGCACAGACTCCGACCGGCTGCTTGATCGCCAGGTAGCGCTTGCCGGCGTCGGTCGTCGGGATGGTTTCACCGTAGATCCGCCGGCTCTCCTCGGCGAACCATTCGATGAAGCTTGCGCCGTAGAGCACCTCGCCGCGCGCCTCGGCCAGGGGCTTGCCCTGCTCGGCGGTCATGATGCGGGCCAGGTCATCGGCATGCTCGAGCAGCAACCGGTGCCAGCGCAGCAGGATGGCCGCGCGCTCCCTGGCGGTCATTGCCCGCCACGCCGGCCACGCTTCGTTGGCCGCCTGGATGGCGGCCTCGGCGTCGGCGGGCCCGAGGTTGGCCACCACGGCCAGGCGCGTGCCGGTGGCGGGGTCGTGCACGGCGAAGCCTTCATCGGCTCCGTCGACCCACTCACCTCCGATAAGGGCATGGCGCTTCAACAGGCCCGGATCGGCCAGGGCGTCCAGCGGATGCGTTTTCATCGTTCAGTCACGACGCCGAAGAAACGGCCGATCCAGTAGGCCGCGCAGATATCGACATCGGCGGCATAGGGACCGGTGGTGCCGCACTGCTGCGCACCGGTGCCCGGATCGACAGCGACGGCGTGGCCCATGCCCTGCACCGTGACGGTCTGCACCACCTTGCCGCCGGACGGCGCGTCGTAGGAACTGCGTGCCCGACCGAGCAGCTCGTCATTCGTGTCGGCCACCGCATCGATGCCGTGGACGTCGGTCCACTGCAGGACCTGCTGGCGCTGGCCGGGCACCTGGATGACCGGGTCGGCGCTGCCGTGCCAGATCTGCACCTTCGGCCACGGTCCGCTGTAGCCCGGATGACCGCTGCGCGCCAGGTCGCCCCACTGCCGCGCCGTGTAGTCCCGCTCGCCCTTGGCGCAGGGCGCGAGTTGATCGAAGGCCGTCGCGCACTTGTAGGGGAAGCTGGACTGCGGCGCGCCGGCGGCGAAGACATCCGGATAGGTCGCCAGCATCACGTTGGTCAGGTGCCCGCCGGACGACATGCCGGTGATGTAGGTGCGCGAAGCCGACAGCGGGAACAGCACGCGCATGTGCTCGACCATCTGCTTGACCGACAGTGGCTCGCCGGCATCGCGAGCCTGGTGCGCGGGCAGCCAGGTGCGGAAGCAGCCGGCGAACGGCTCGATCTCCTTCGACGTCTGCGGGAACACCAGGGCGACCTTGTAGCGGTCGGCCAGCGTGGTCCAGCCCGAGGTGTCGGCGATGCCCTGCGCCGTCTGCATGCAGCCGTGGGCGACGACCACCAGCGGCGCGCCTGCCGGCAGGTCTGCGGGAACGTAGTGGAACATGCGCAGCTGGCCGGGGTTCGTGCCGAAGCCGGTGTCCTCGGTCAGCGTGGCCTGCGCACAGGCGGAAGCGCTGAAGGCCGCGCAGGCCAGCGCCATCAACATGGAGCGGGGTTTCATGCCTTCAATCCTCCACAGGCAACGAGTATTCGCGGAATCGAGCCGATCCCGCCGATCCGAAAAGACCGGTACGCCCCGCCAATCGAGGCGAGGCGTACCAATCCGAAATTCAATTCACGACATCAAAGAAGCGGCCGATCCAGTAGGCAGAACAGATATTGAAGTCTGCCGAGTAACTGCTGATGGCACCGCATTGCTGCAAACCCACACCAGGATCAACCGCAATGTAGTGCCCCATGCCCTGCACGGTGATGGTCTGCACTTTGGTACTGCCTGCGATCGTCCTGTAGGAATTGCGCACATGGAAGAGCAGGTAGTCGCTCCAGTCGACCAAGGCATCGATGCCATGGACATTGGTCCATTGCATGGCCTGCTGGTACTGGTTGGGCAGGTAGATCAACGGGTCAAGGCTGCCATGCCAGATCTGTACCACCGGACGCGGCCCGCTGTAACCCGGATAGCCGCTGCGCGCCAGGTTCCCCCATTGCAGCGCGGTGTAGTTTCGTCCGGCCTGGGCGCAGATCGCCAGTTCACTGAAGGCCGTCGCGCACTTGTACGGGAAGCTGGACTGCGGCGCGCCCGCGGCGAAGACATCCGGGTAGGTCGCCAGCATCACGTTGGTCAGGTGCCCGCCGGACGACATGCCGGTGATGTAGGTGCGCGTCGTGGATAGCGCGTACAGCGTGCGCATGCGTTCGATCATCTGCCGCACCGACAGCGGTTCGCCGGCATCGCGTGCCTGGTGCGCGGGCAGCCAGGTGCGGAAGCAGCCACCGGTCGGTTCGTTGGCGGTCGACGTCTGCGGGAACACCAGGGCGAACTTGTCGCGCCAGGCCAGCGTGGTCCAGCCCGTGGCGTCGGCCATTTCCTGCGCCGTCTGCCCGCAGCCGGGGGCGACCACCACCAGCGGCGCATCCGCCGGCAGGCCGGACGGAACGTAGAAGAACATGCGCAGGTTGCCGGGATTCGTACCGAAGCCGGTGTCCTCGGTCAGCGTGGCCTGCGCGCTGACCGAAGCACTGGACATCATGAAGGCGAATGCCGCCACCGTCCTGAAGAAGCCACGCTTGACGCCACCATTTGTGAAGAAGCCATGCTCGAAGAAGCTCCCCTCTCTCATGCCTGTACCCTCCAGTTGCAGCGGATGTCCGGGAATCGGCAACGACGATCGACTGTCCTAGCGACCCCCACCGGTTACAGATGCAAGGTGCGTCCGTAGGCGCTCAGCACGGCTTCGTGCATGGCCTCGGACATCGTCGGATGCGGCAGCACCGCGGCCATCAGCTCCGCTTCCGTGGTCTCCAGCGTCCGCGCTATGACGAAGCCCTGGATCATCTCGGTCACTTCCTCGCCGACCATGTGCGCGCCGAGCAGTTCGCCGCTGGCCTCGTCGAACACCACCTTGGCGAAGCCGCCGGTGGCGCCCATGGCGATGGCCTTGCCGTTGGCCGCGAAGGGAAACCTGCCGACCCGGATGCGGTGGCCCGCCGCCCGCGCCTTGGCTTCGGTCAGCCCGACGCTGGCCACCTGCGGGTGGCTGTAGGTGCAGGCCGGGATCACGAGCGGATCCAGCGCGTGGGTGGCCAGTCCGGCGATGTGTTCGACGCAGAGCAGGCCCTCGTGGCTGGCCTTGTGCGCCAGCCACGGCGCGCCGGCCACGTCGCCGATCGCGTAAATGCCGGATTCGGCGGTCTGGCAGTGGGCGTCGGTGACGATGTGGGTCTTCTCGATCCGCACCGCCGTGTTCTCCAGGCCCAGATCCTCGACGTTGCCGACGATGCCGGCCGCCACCAGCACGACCTCGGCCTGGATCACGTGGTCCTGCAGTTCGACGTGCCAGAGGCCGTCGCGCCGGCCGGCGGACTGGATGGTCGCGCCCACATGCAGCTTGATGCCGTCGCGTTGAAGGGAGGCGGCGACATGGGCCGAGACTTCTTCATCCTCCACCGGCAGGATGCGCCCGGCCATCTCCACGACCGTGACTTCGACGCCGACGGCACGGTAAAAGCTTGCGAACTCGATGCCGATGGCGCCCGCGCCGACGATCAGCATGCTCGACGGAAGCCGCGGCGGCACCAGTGCCTCTCGGTAGGTCCACACGCTCTGGCCATCGACCGGGAAGTCGGCAAGCTCGCGTGCCCGCGCACCCGTCGCAAGGATGACGTGCCTGGCGCCGAGGATCGTCGCCGGGCCATCGTTCGACTCGACCTGCACGCGGCCCTTGCCGAGCAACCGTGCATGTCCGGCGATCACGCTCACGCCGTTCTTCTTCATCAGCTGCGCGACGCCCTTGTTGAGCTGCGCGGCGACGGCGCGCGAGCGCTCGACCATCGCCGGCACGTCGGCCTGCGGCTCGGCCACGCGCACGCCGAACTGCGCCGCGTGCTTCACCGTGCGCAGCACGTCCGCCGAGCGCAGCAGCGCTTTTGTCGGGATGCAGCCCCAATTGAGACAAACGCCGCCCAGCTTGTCCTTCTCGACCAGCGCGGTGCGCAACCCGAGCTGCGCGGCGCGGATCGCGGCCACGTAACCGCCCGGGCCGCCACCGACGATCAGCACGTCGAAATCCGTCCTGCTGTCGGTCATCGCTTCAGCCCACCAGCGCCAGCGGCGATTCGATCGTGCGCCGGAACGCGGCCAGCCACTGCGCGGCCAGCGCGCCGTCGATGGCGCGATGATCGACCGAGAGCGTGCAGCGCATCATCGCGCCCACGGCCAGCGTGCCGTTCTCGACCACCGGCACCTGCCGGGTCGCGCCCACGGCGAGGATGGCGGCCTGCGGCGGATTGATGATGGCGCTGAACTCATCCACGCCGTGCATGCCCAGGTTGCTGATGCTGAACGAGCCGCCCTGGTACTCGTCCGGCTGCAGTTGTCCGGCGCGGGCTCGCGCGGCCAGATCCGCGATCTCGGTGCTGATCGTCCGCAGCGACTTCGCTTCGGCGTTGCGCACGATCGGCGTGATCAGGCCGTTGTCGGTGGAAACCGCCACCGCGATGTCCGCGCTGGCGTACTGGCGCATCGCCGACTCGGTCCAGCCGACGTTCGCCTCGGGCACTTCGTGCAGGGCCAGCGCCGCGGCGCGCACGATGAAATCGTTCACCGAGATCTTGCGCGTCGCGCCGGCTGCGGACGCTGCATTCATGCCGGTGCGCAGCGCCAGCAGGGCATCCATGCGGCAATCGACCGTCAGGTAGAAGTGCGGGATGCTGGACTTGCTCTCGGACAGGCGCCGCGCGATCGTCCGGCGCATCGCGCTGTGCGGGATCTCGCGGTACGCGCCGGCAGTTGCAGCGGCGACCGCCACGGCCGCGGGTGCCGCCGGCGCGGCGGCCGTGCGTGCAGCTTCCACATCGCGCTTGACGATCCGTCCATTCGGCCCGCTGCCCACGCAGTTGGCCAGGTCGATCCCGCGCTCGCGCGCCAGCCGCCTGGCCAACGGGCTGGCGAAGAGGCGGGCAGGCGCAGCGGTCGGCGCTGCGGCACGACTCTCCACCATCGGCGCCACGTCCTGCACGGATTCCGGTGCGGTCGCACTTGCGGACGCAGCCAGCAATGCCGCCGCGTCCGCCACTGTCTCGCCCGGCGCCAGCAGCACCGCGATCGGTGCACCGACCTCGACCTCCTGCCCGGCGGCGACGAACAGGTGGCCGATCGTTCCGGCCTCTTCGGCGGCCAGTTCAACCACCGCCTTCTCCGATTCGATGTCGGCCAGCACCTCGCCCGCCGCCACGGCGTCGCCGACCTGCTTGTTCCAGGCCGCGAGCACGGCATGGGTCGCATTCGCCGCCACTTCGGGCATGCGCAACACAGTGGCCATGTCAGGAATTTCCTTCGTCGATCGATGCGTTCATCGCCGTGCGCCCTTGTCGCGCAGCAGCGACTGCAGGCCCGCCACCACCTCCTCGGTGCGCGCCGTGGCCGCACGCTCCAGCACCCTGGAGATGCTGGGCGAGGCTTCGGCCCCGGTCACCCGCTGCACCGGCTGGTCCAGCCAGTCGAAGCAGCGGCGCTGGATTTCATCGGCCAGCCAACCGCCGTAGGACGTACCGCGCACGCCCTGCTCGACGATCAGCACGTTGTTGGTCTTGCGGATGCTGGCCTCGATCGTTTCCCAGTCCAGGCTCGCCCGGTCGAGCCAACGCAGGTCGATCACCTCGGCGTCGATCCCGCTCAGGTCCGCCGCTTCGAGCGCATGCGCCACCATCGACAGATAGGTCAGTACCGTTGCCTCGGAACCGCTGCGGCGCACGGCCGCCTTGCCGAAGGCGATCTGGTAATCGAAATCCTCGACCGGCGCCGGGCCCTGCGTGCCGTAGAGATCCACGTGTTCGATCACCAGCACCGGATCCTTGCAGGCCAGCGCGGCGTTCATCAGGCCGACGTAGTCGAACGCCGTCGACGGCGCCACGATGCGCCAACCCGGACTGGTGGCGAAGATGCCGGCCGGGTCCATCGAATGCTGCGAGCCGTAGCCGGTTCCCATCGCCACCTTGGTGCGCAGCACCAGCGGCATTTCGAAGCCGCCGCCGAACATGTGGCGGGCCTTGGCGATCTGGTTGAACACCTGGTCGGCGGCCACCCACAGGAAGTCGGGGTACATGAACTCGACCACCGGCCGGTAGCGGCCGTCCATCGCCAGGCCGCCGCCGAGGCCGGCGAAAGCGTTCTCGCTGATCGGCGTGCCCAGCACGCGATCGGGGAAGCGCTCGCGCAGGCCGCGCGTCGCACCGTTGGTGCCACCCTTGAGCCGGTGCACGTCCTCGCCCATGACGACGATGCCCGGATCGGTTTCCATGCGCCGGCCCATCACGTCGGCCACCACGTCGACGAACCGGCGCTGCTCGAGCTTCCCGGCGTAGCGCTCCAGTTCCTCGGTGCGTGCACCGTCCAGCTCGCGCAGATCGCTGCGCAGGGCCACGTCGCGGAAGTCGGGGCTGGGCCACAGTTCGGGGCGGATGCGGCGCTTGCCGGGCTTGCCGTCCGGGTCGGCCTCCAGCAGGGCCGCGCACGCGTCGCGCATGGCGTTCTTCACCCGCTCGCGCGATGCGGTCACGCCGGCTTCGTCGATCAGCCCGCGGGCGATCATCTTCGCGGCCAGCAGGTCCAATGGGTCGCGCGCCCGCCACTGCTGCTCTTCGCTCTTGTCGCGGTAGCCGAAGGCGCTGCCCGGGAACGGGCCGTTCTGGTGGAAGAAGCGGTAGACGTCGGCTTCGATGATCGTCGGCCCGTGGCCGGCGCGCATGTGCGCCAGCGCCTCCTGCGTCGCCAGGTGCACCGCCAGCGGATCCATGCCGTCGACCTTCCAGCTCGGAATCGCGAAGGCGCTGCCACGAGCGGACAGGCGCGGCTCGGCGGTCACTTCTTCCACCCGGGTCGAGACCGCATAGCCGTTGTTCTCGATGAAGAAGCACAACGGCAACTTCCAGGCCGCGGCCAGGTTCATCGTTTCCAGGACCGAACCGATGTTGACCGCACCGTCGCCGAAATAGGTGAAGACCACCGCGTCGGTGCCGGCATGCCGGTGCGCCCAGGCCGCGCCCGCCGCGAGCGGCACGCCGCCGCCGACGATGGCGTTGGTGCCCAGCGCGCCGGCTTCCGTCCACTGCAGGTGCATCGAGCCACCGCGTCCGCCGCAGAAGCCCTGGGCGAGGCCCAATATCTCGGCCAGCGTGCGCTGCAGCAACTGCTGGATCGGCGGCGACAACATCTCGCCCGGACCGATGCCCTGTGGCGCCAGGTGACCCAGTGCCTTGGACAGGAACTGGTGATGGCCGCGGTGCGAACCGTTGATCTGGTCGGCGCTGGTCAGGCCTATGATCGACCCGGCGGCACCGCCCTCCTGGCCGATGCTGGAATGCGCCGGGCCATGCACCAGTCCTTCGGCGGCCAGTTCCAGCACGCACTCCTCGAAGCCGCGGATCAGGTGCATGTGGCTCAGCAGGTTGCCGAGCAGGAGCGGATCGGCCTGCGACCAGTCCTGGTCGGTGCTGCGCAACTCCCGCCATGGCGCGGCCGGAGACAGTGTCGAGTGCTCGGTCATTTCGTTACTTCCGGAGAATCGGGGTCGACGCCAGGTCGGCGCATCGCCGGCTGCATTCAGCCCGGCTGCCTGGCAGGTGCGGGCGAGGTCGTGGCTTCGCGTTTCAGCCAGCCCATGTGGCGGGCGGCGATCAGGTAGTGGAGCGCGGCCCACAGGAAGACCAGCAGCATGATCACGATGCCGTCCTGCGTGCCTTGAGCCATGGCGCCGGTGCAGGCGTTCTGCAGCGACTCGGCGGCGCCGGGCGTGGCCACGCCGCCCGGGCACAGGGTGGCGAAGTCGCCCAGACCGGATGCCGAGAAGCGTCGGCCCGCGGCGAAGTCGATCAGTGCGCCGGTGGCGTAAGGGCCGATGCCCAGTCCCACCAGATTGACGACCACGAAGAACAGCGCCGTCGCCGTGGCCCGCATCCGCGGCAAGGCCAGGTTGTGCATCACGCCCAGGGTCGGGCCGATGTAGGCGTAGTGGAACAGGCCCGGCAGCAGCATCCACCACATGGCCGTGATCCAGTCGCCGCGGGTGAAGGCGTAGATGTAAGCCGGCGCGGCGATCAGCAGACCGATCGCCGGCATCAACGCATACCAGCTGCGGCGGCGCTTGCCGGCCCAGTCGCTCATCCAGCCGCCGAGCAGCGTGCCCAGTCCCGCCGACAGGCCGCCGACCAGGCCGTACACCAGGCCGAGTTCGGCATACCCCATGTGGAACATGCGGATGAAGTAGGCGTAGGCGAACGTGCCCGTGCCGTAGCCGACGAAACCGACCAGCGTGGCGCCGATGGTGATGTGCGCGAACGCGCGATTGCCGAACAGGTGCGCGATCGTTTCGCGGATCGAGGGCGGCGCTTCCGTCGCCACGGTGGCGGCAGCCTCGTCCATCGCGCCGCGTGCCGGCTCGCGAGCGAGCAGCCGGAAGACCAGCGCCAGGACGATGCCCGGCAAACCGACCACGACCAGCGCCACGCGCCAGTTGAAGTGCTCCACCAGCCAGCCGCCGGACACCGCGCCCACCATCGTGCCCAGCGGGATGCCGAACGAGTAGATCGCCAATGCGGTGGCGCGCTTGCGCGGCGCATACATGTCGCTGATCAGCGAATGCGCCGGCGGCGAGCAACCGGCCTCGCCGATGCCCACGCCGACGCGGCACAGGAACAGTTGCACGAAGTTCTGTGCGGCGCCGCACAGCGCGGTCATGCCCGACCACACGACCAGGCAGACCGCGATCAGCGACACCCGGTTGACCCGCTCCGACAGCCGCGCCAGCGGAATGCCCAGCGTGGTGTAGAAGGCCGCGAACGCAAGGCCCTGCAGCAGGCCCAACTGGGCGTCGGTGATCAACAGATCCAGCTTGATCGCCTGGCCCAGCGTGGCAAGGATGGTGCGGTCCACGAAGTTGACCGTGTAGATCATCATCAACACGGCCAGCATCGTCGTGCGACGCGCGGCCGTGATGCCCGTGGCTGCTGCAGGGTTGGTTGCGTTCAACATGGCACAAGCTCCTCGATCGGCGACTGCAGCGGGCTCAGAACTGTGCCCGCACGCCGATCGTGAAGGTACGGCCATAGGGACTGGCGATGGCCGGGTCGTAGCTCAGCGACGTGCGTGCCTGCGGCGGATCGGTATCGAACAGGTTCCACACGCCCGCATGGAACGACAGCGTCTCCGAGAACGTGTACAGGTAGTTCAGGTCGAAGGTCGTGAACGAATCGATGTCCACGTCCGCCGTGCTCAGCTGGCAACCCGGCACCACGCCGGCATTGGCCAGCGAACAGGCCACCGAGCCGCCCGTCTGCACCGCGACGCGGCCACGATCGTCGACGACGCCGTCGATGTAGTTCACCGACGCGCGCAGGACGTGCGCGTCGCGGGCGTACTCGGCCGCCAGGTTGCCGCGCCACTTGGACACGGTGCCCGGCAGGCGCTCGTAGTTCAGGTAGCCGCGGGCGTCGTACGCGTTGGAGACCAGCACATCGCGGTAGTAGAACGCTTCCTGGTCGTATTCGAGGATGAAGCTGGCATTGGCATCCAGGCGCAGGTCGCCGCCCATCACGTTGCCGAACGAATAGTCCATCGCGACGTCGATGCCGGACGTGTTCACCGTCGGGCCGTTGGTCGTGTCGGAGCGGATGCGGGCGATGTTGGCGCCGCGGGTCGTGCCCTGGGTGCAGGTATTGCTGTTGTCGAAGGTGACCAGGTCGCGCAGCGCGCTGGAGCAGTCGACGAAGCCGGTCGGTAGCACCATCGAACCGGCAATCGTGGCCGCCGGCACCGAGACGATCTGGTCTTCCAGCTCGTAGCTCCAGTAGTCGATGCTCGCGTTGAAGCTGTCGGCGCGGAACATCGCGCCGAGGTTGTAGGTGAACGCCTCTTCAGGGCCGACCGCGGGGTTGCCGAAGTTGTCGACCGCGCGGAAGCCGCCGGCCGGGCCGATGAAGGCGACCACGGTGGAGCCGCCCGGCGCGCGGTTGGCCGGGGTCGGGCCGCGGAAGGTGGTACCGACCGAGCCGCGCAGGCTCATCCAGTCGGTGGCCTGCCAGTTGGCGGCCAGCTTCGGATTGGTGGTCGAACCGGTCTGGCCGCCGTAGTTCTCGTAGCGCAGCGCCGCCTGCACGTTCAACTTGTCGGTGAAGGGCAGGTTCAGTTCGCCGTACACCGCCTCCACGTCCTCGCTCAGGCGCGCCGGCACCGTGGTGCCCTGGAAGATGAAAGCGCCGGTCGGGAAGGCGCAGTTGGTCTGCCCCGGCGTCGGGCAGGGCTGGACCAGGTAGTTGGATGCGTCGTTGAGCGGATTGCTTTCGAAGTCCAGGCGGCGCACCTGCGCGCCCACGGCGAAGTCGACGCTGCCGCCGGAGAGGTCCCAGCCGGTCTTGCCGGTGACGGCCGCATCGCCGACCCAGTACTCGGACTCCGACTTGATCGCGACGCTGCCGAACATCCAGTTGATCAGGTCCAGGCCGTTGGCGGTGGCGGACACATAACCCGGGTTGTTCAATCCCAGCGCCGGGTTGTGGGCAACGGCATTGGAGAACGGATTGAAGTACTGGCAGCCGTTCGCGCCCGCGACCGTGCCGGAGCAGTTGGCGCCGCCGAAGCCGTTGAGCGCGGACTGCAGGCGGGCGGTCAGGATGTCCGGGGTGCTGGCGAATGCGGTGTCGCGCACGTAGGTGACCGACGCCTGCCACTGCACGTCGTCTGTGAAGCTGCCTTCCAGGCCGGCGGAGGCGCGGAACAGCTTGTATTCGCGCTCGGTCGACGTGCCGCCCATGCCGCCGTCCAGCGGGTTGCCACCCATGGCGATCGGGCGCCAGTAGGTCAGGAAGATGGGCGACATGAAGGGGATCATCGCGGGGCTGTAGCCCGCCCGCTCCAATGCGGTCACGGCGCCGGGGTTGGTGATCGGCACGGTGAACTGGGTGAACGGACCGGTCGGGCCGTTGAACGGCGGGAAGCCCGGCGAGGTGCGCAGGTCCGGCGTGTCGTTGACTGCGTACAGCATCTCGCCGTGGAAGCTCGTGTCTTCCGAGAAGTACGAATTGAACTCGCCGTAGACCTGGTAGCGCTCTTCGCGCTCGACGAGGTTGAGGTTGGGCGCGAACGGGAACTGGCAGGTCGGGATGTTGCCGGTGTTGACCGCCTCGCCGCCGAGATCGGCGCAGTTGGCGTCCAGCGTGGCCGCGCCGAACAACGGGAAGAATGAGCCCGGGTTGGAATAGGCCGAGAAGCTGGTCGGGTTGACGGTGCGCGGCAGGTAGGACCAGTCGCGATCCATCACCGACAGCTCGGAGCGGCGCTGGGCGCCGGCAGAGATCAGCAGGTTGCTGTTCTGGCCCTGCCAGCCGTAGGCGAGCGACAGGTCGCTGTCGCCATCGGAGCCGTCGACGAAACGGTGGTTGAGGGCGGCGTCGAAGCCCAGCAGGTCGGAGCGGGTGAAGAAGTTGGCGACGCCGGCGATGGCGTCGGAGCCGTAGGTGGCCGCGGCGCCGTCCTTGAGGATTTCCACCCGGTTGATGGCGGCCTGCGGAAGCAGGTTTGTATCCACTTGGCCGTACTGGAAGCGCTTGCCGTTCAACAGCACCAGGGTCCGCTGCGGGCCCAGGCCGCGCAGGTTGATGGTGCCGGCGCCGCTGCGGGCCTGCGCGCCGAGGTTGGTGTTGGTCTGGTTGGACTCGCCCAGCACCGAACCAGTGACGGGCAACGACTTGATCAATTCCAGCATCGTGGGCGAACCGCGACGGCGCAGGTCCTCGGCGGTGATCACGTCCACCGGCAGGGCCGCCTCCTGGGCGGTTCCGCGGATGTGCGAGCCGGTGACGACCACCGTATCGAGGCTCTTGGCCTCTTTGGCGCCGGACTTGGCGGCGGTGTCGGTGGCCTCGGCGGCGTCGGTGGCCGTGGTGACCTGGGCCGTCGCGGTGGCGTCCTGCGCCTGTGCGCCGGTGGCCAGGGCCGCCAGCGCCAGCGCTACCGCCCCCGGCAGGACCAACCTCCGGCACGAAATCGTATACATATGTGGTGCACGGAGCTTGCGCGCATTGCTCATCGAACTGTTCCCCTCAATGTTGTCAGCGATATCCATCACGGTGTCGCCGCCCCCCCCCGGGGCGCCGGTCCCGCCTGGGAACCGATGGCCGAAATGTTTCATGTTTTCTACGCCCGGTCAACAAATTGTATACAGTAATCTAGCTGCACCTAGATCAGCTTCGACAAAACAAGGGTTTACAAGCTTGTTTTATGTATTACTGTATACATAATAAGGAGGAGAACATGCAGCCAGAGGGCAAGACACCGCCACCCAACCGTCTGCCCGGCCTGCGCGGGGTGGAGCACGTGGGCTTCACCGTGCCGGACCTGGAGGCCGCCACGCGCTTCCTGGTGGACGTGCTTGGCTGCGAGCGAGTGTATTCAATCGGCCCGATCCAGGATGATCGGGGCGACTGGATGCAGGAGCACCTGAACGTCCCGTCCCGAGCCGCGATCAAGGAGCTGCGCTTCTTCCGCTGCGGCCACGGGCCGAATTTCGAGGTGTTCGAGTATCAGGTGGACGGCCAGGCCACCACGCCGCCACGCAACTGCGACGTTGGCGGGCACCACCTGGCCTTCTATGTGGACGACTTCGATGCCGCCCTCCTGTACCTGCGCAACCACGGCGTGCGGGTACTGGGCGAGCCGACCGTCCGCGACTGCGGCCCCAGCGCCGGGCAGACCTGGGTCTACTTCCTCGCCCCGTGGGGCATGCAGTTCGAACTGGTCAGTTTCCCGGGCGGCAAGGGCTACGAGCGCGATGCCACGGTCAAGCTCTGGCACCCGGCTTGCCCGGCCGACTGAAGGACGGCACATTAGATTGCATACAATCCGCAGGGAGCGCCCACCCGTGAACACGACCGCCGCCAACGGGGACTCCGTCGATACCGCAAGGGCCGCCGGCAAGACCCGCCCCTCTGCCGAACTGATCGGCACCCGGGTCACCGAAGCCATCCGCGAGCTCATCCTCAGCGGTGAACTGGCCCCCGGCAGCAAGATCTCGCAGGACGCGCTGGCGGCCCGCTTCGGCGCCAGCCGCATCCCGATCCGCGAGGCACTGAGCCGCCTGGAAAACGACGGCCTGGTGGTGATGGAACCCAACCGCGGCGCGTGGGTGGCCAAACTCGACCTCCACGAATGCCTGGAGATCTACAAGATCCGCGAACGCCTGGAACCGCTGGCGCTCAGCGAGGCCGTCGCCAACATCACCGACGCCGAGATCGACAGCCTCGAAGCCCTGGTCATCGAGATGACGCAGACCGAGGACACCGACACCTTCCTGCGCCTGGACCGCGAGTTCCACCTGGCCAGTTACCGGGCCGCCGGCATGCAGCAACTGGGCGGCATGGTGGAGCGCTTCTGGAACTCCACGCAGCACTACCGCCGCGCGTTCACCGAGCTGCTCGGCAATGAAGGCAACTGGATCATCCACGCCGAGCACAAGTTGATGATCGACGCGCTGCGGCGCAGGGATGCCGAAGGCGCCGCGCAACTGCTGCACGAGCACATCCGCCGCACGCGTTTCGAGCTGCAGAAGCATCAGGAACTGTTCCTGCCTGACGGGCCCGGCGCAGCAGCCGGCCGATGATCGTAGAGCGCTTGCTGCGGCCAGGATTCGAAGCCCTGCGGGACCAGTTCGCGGCGCACTTCGAGCGCAGCGACGAGTTCCGCGAGCTTGGAGCGGGTCTGGTCGTCTTCGAAGCCGGGGAAAAGGTGGTCGACCTGTATGGCGGTTACCAGGATCCTTCGCGGCTGTGCCCCTGGACCGGGCGGACGCTGACCAACATCTGGTCCGCCAGCAAGGGCGTCATGGCCGTGGCCATCGCCCAGCTCGTGGATGCCGGGGCGCTGGACTACGACGCGCCGGTGGCGAGGTGGTGGCCGGAGTTCGCGCAGGCGGGCAAGGCCGGGATCACGCTGGATCAGGTGATGTCGCATCGTGCCGGGCTCAACGGCTTCGTCGAGCCGACCACGACCGACGACCTCTACGACTGGGAGCTGATCACCACACGGCTGGCCAGGCAGGCGCCACTGTGGCCACCCGGTTCCACCGCCTCCTATCACGGCATGACCTATGGCTGGCTCACTGGCGAGCTGATCCGTCGGGTCACCGGATTGATGCCCCGCGACTACATCAGGCTCCACATCGCACAACCCCTGGGCTGCGACCTGTGGCTGGGCATACCGCCCGGCCGCGAGGCCGACATCGCGGAAATCGTGCCTCCACAGGCGGACCTGCATCCGGTCCAGCCGAACGGCATTGCCGCCGGGCCCACCATCAACCCGCGTCCCGACGCCAACACCGCCAACCTCGCTGCGTGGCGCACCGCGCAACTGCCGGCCGTCAACTTGCACGCGAGCGCCGAGGGGCTGGCGCGCATGTACGGTGCGCTGGCCAATGGCGGGCAGCTCGATGGCGTACGACTGCTGTCCGCACCCGCCATCGCCGGCATGGTTCTGGCCCGCGGCGAGCCTCGCGACGAGATGCTCGGCGAACGGCAATGGGCGAGAGGCGTCGCGCTAAACCGCGGCAGCCTGTACGGCGACCATCCCGGCGCCTTCGGACACAGCGGCTGGGGAGGAAGCTTTGGCTTCGCAGATCCGGCTTCCGCGCGCGGCGTGGCCTATATCGTCAACCGTATGGGCTCAGCCCTCAACGGCGACCCGCGTGCCAAGGCACTTGCACGCCTCGCGACGGCTCAAGGGGAACCTTGAAGGCCCCCTCCAGGGACCGCCTCTCCAAACGCCTTGCGCCCTTCTGCTTCGGCCTGTTGTCGTCGCGGTCCGTCTTTCGCCATGGCCAGCAGGTGGTCGAGTGTGCTGCGCGCGCGGACGCGGTCTCCGCTGGCGAGCGCAGCACGGGCGGCGCCGAGAAGGCTGTTGAAGCGTTCGGGGTAGGCCTTCAGGGAACGGTCGTAGGCAGCCAGCGCTTCGACGGGGCGATCGAGTTGCAACAGCAGGTCGCCGAGCTGTTCCTCGGCGGGCAGCGTCGGGCCGGGGGTGACGGCGTGCTTGGGCGTCGCCGCTTCCAGGGCCGCGGCCTGGCTGAGCAGGTCGCGCGCGCGTCCGGTGTCGCCCTGTCCCTGCGCAAGCCAGCCTTCCACGGCGAGCCGCAGCACGCGGATGCTGCGGGCAAACAGGTCCTCGCCGCTCGCCGCAGCGGTTGCTTCCAGTTGCGACAGGCGAGCGATCGCGGCCTGCGCTCCCTCGGCGTCGCCCAGCCTGGCCGCGCCGATGCCGCGCGCGAACCAGGTGACGCCTTCGGGCCACGGATACTTGTCCCACGCCAGCGTGTCCGGCGTGCGCGCCTGCAGGGCGGCGGCGGCCTTCCAATCGCCGCGCTCCAGCGCATAGCGCGCCGCGGTGGATGAGAGGTGAAACGCGGTTTTGAAGCTGGGTTCCATTCGAGGCTGCGTTTGCAGGCGGCGCAGTTGTGCAAACGCGGCCTCGTCGTCGGCCTGTTGCAGATAGGCGTAGACCAGATACTCGATGGCGTGGGCGAACTCGTCCCACACGTACTGGCCCTGGTCTCCGGCCGGGTACGCCAGCGCGGCTTCCGCGGCGCGCTGGTTGCCGCGAATCACCGATGGCCAGTCGCCCAGTCTGGTGTAGATGTGCGTAGGCATGTGCAGCGCATGCGGGTTGTTTGGCGCGATGGACTCGTATTTGCGCACTACATCCAGCAGTTCGCGTTCGCGCCCGGGCGTGTCGTTGGCGTGGACCAGGTAGTGCATTGCGCCCGGGTGCTCGGGGTTGCGCTCGTAGACGGTCAGCAGCAGCGCGGCGGCGCGGTCGGCGTTGGCACGCGCATTCTGGTTGGCTGGCGCAACCGCCAGGTGGGACAGCGCGTAGAACGCGGTGGCTTCGTCATCCTGCGGGAATGCCTCGTGCACGCGACGCATGGCCGCTTCCCAGCGATTGATGCGGTCCCAGTAGGACGGTTCGCCATCGTTGTCGAAGAACGCAGCGGCCGCATCGATGAATCCTTGCTCGCGCCTGGTGGGCGTCGGTGCGGCACGCGCGGCAGTCACTTCGTCCGCGCCACGCGCGAGATCGGCAGGGGAAGGTCGCGTTGGCCACAGCGGCTGGAACAGCGTCATCGCCACGCCCCAGTGCGCCATCGCGCAGTCCGGTTCGCGCGTGGCCAGTGCGGCAAACGCCGAGCGTGCCTGCGGATAGGTCATGTGGTGCAACAGCGCCAGCGCCTGGTCGAAGTCGCGCTGCGTCGACGCGCTGCACGATACAGGCATGTGCACCGTGCCCAGCGCGTGTCCGGCGTGTGTCTGCTCCTGTGCACGCGCGACCGGTGGGAACGCCGTGGCGGCGAGCATCACGGCGGCGCAGCAGTACGGGATGGACGAAAGCGGGCATCGCGGTATCAGGGTCATGGGAACTCCTCCTGTCGTACCAAGAGGATCATGCGCCCATCGGGGTGGAGCGCCCGCAGCGCGGGTCGCCTTTTTCGATTCGGTAGAGCAGGTCGCGGGAGATGCCGGCGCTCGGCCAGCGCCTGCGTGCCGCAAGCGACGCCAGCTACGTGGCGCAAGCAGACAATCCCTTCCGGGCCAAGCTATCCACTGTTCAGCTGTCACTTTCGGCAATAGCGGGCGACTTGGTCACACTCGTCAACAGCCGCTCTGTCTCGTCAGCTAGCAATAGCAGCTCGACATCGCCTGCGGCGCGGGCCACGTCCCGAAGGAACCGCGCCAGCCCCTGCTCGACAAAGAGGCGCTGCCCAGCTGTGTCCAACGAATTGTCCGAGGGTACCGTCTTCAGCTGATCATTCCAGCGATCCAGAATTCGTTTGACTATCGTTCTCGCGGCCACACCCAGCATTGGCCCAGCCGCATTTCGACGCAGTTGCGATGAGCAGGTCAATGTTTCGCCCCCATAGTGTTCCGATATGCGCTCAATCTTGGGACGGCGTACCGGCCTTTCTCCGCGCCGCCACGCGTCACACGAAATAGGTCGCCAATGGCGGCCGTCATCAAGAATGAACTGGCGAGCCCTTGGCGACATCAAAGACCCCTCAAATCACTGTGCCAATCGATCACACTTCGATAACAACGCGCCGCGGCTGGCCACAATTGAACCTTTTGCCGAGCGCGCTTTCAAACGAAGCGCTTGCAGTGCTAGACAGACACGCGACCTGGCACCCCGGAGGCAGGGGAAAGTCCATCTTTCTTAGGGGGAAGTGCCACGGCTCTTCTCGGCAGGTTCAATGACCGCGGCCCTTGACACCGCAGCGACCACCTCAGTGCAGAGCTCCGGACCATGGCCGAAGGGCCATCAATCAGATTTAGAGGGTCGGCCTCACCGACACGTCCCGCTCACCCCGAAGCGCTTGCGCACGTTCGTACGCCGCCGCCGTCATATCTGCGTCGCCCATCGCCCGGTAGAGCGCCAGCATCGCCCATGCCACGCGGTAGTCTGTGCCCGCAAAAGCACTCAAATCACCTAGCGTCGCAGCGGCCGAATCGCGTTGGCCAGCTTCAAGCAGCAACATGGCTTGAGCAACGCCGGCTGTGATGCGGTCATCCGGACTTCCTTGCCGCTCGGCCTTGGCGACAGCCAGTCGCCCGGCCTGTATCGCGCCGTCGTGGTCACCTTGACTCTCAGCCATCAGAGCACGTGACACGTCCCAAAGCCCCGCGGACTTATCGCGATCTGTGGGGCGGGCATCCTTCGGCTCCCGCAGCAGCCAGCGCCTCGCCGTGTCGGCGTCGTTGTTGCGCAGCGCGGCTTGGACGCCTGCCAAGGCCAAAGATGCACTAGCCCATTCGCCATCAGGCTTCTGGCTCGCCAGCGCTCCAGCCACTTTCCAGTCGCCCTTGCTAAGGTTCCATCGAAGCACCAGCTCCTGCAGCACAGGGCTGTTTTCGCTCATACCCTGCGCCTTGAGATCCGCAATGCTCCTCCCCGCCTCTTGCAGTCTGCCACTGGAAAGCAGCGCACCTGTGCTGACCGCACCTATCCTATTGATCAGCGCGGGGTCTCGCACGTACTTGACCAACGAGCTTGCCTTATTGATGGACGCAGTTGCGCCGACTGGCTGCGCCATCATGAGCTGTGACTCTGCCTTGGCCATCAGAGTCGCCGCGAGGTAGTCGCGCACGTCGAACCTCTCGAACACCGCAATCGCACGATCAAACTCTTCCAGTGCCTGAGGATAGTGTCCTCGCAGTATCTCGAGCATCCCCAGGTTACTGTCGACCATGGCGGCCTCAACCAGATCGCCTGAACGCTGCATGGAGATCCGTGCCATGCCCATGTCCTGCACAGCAGCTTCCATCTTTTCCTGCTTTGCCCGCGCGACACCACGTCCGTTGTACGCGCTGCCCTGCAGACCAGGATCGTCAAGATCCTCATGTCCAGCCTCCAGGTATGTCAATGCCCGCGTGTAGTGCGCTTCGGCTGCTGCAGCGTTCTCACGTCGAATGTCTACGGCCCCCAGGCCCATCAGGGCCTTGGCCATGATCTCGTTGTCGGGTCGCGTCGGCGAGGAAAGGATCTTTTGGAATATGCTCGTTGCGTCGTCAAGACCTCCAGTGCGATACGCAAGCTGAGCCTCCCTAACGCGCAGGCGCGGATCGTACCTTTCCTTGTCGGGCGCCGATTCGATTAGGCGCTGTGCCGCGGCGAGCTGGCCTGCAACCAGTTCCGCATCAACCTGCTGTAGTCGTTCGATCAGTGGACTTGGCAGATTCTCTTCAATTCCGCCACGACGACCCGTTCGCCTAAGCCAAGAGTCTGTCGCCGACGCCGCGGCCGCGAGCGGTGTCGTGGCACGTGCCTCAATGACGTACTGACGGCTCGGTTCGTGAAAGTTCAAACGTACGCGCCATCCGCGCTGGTCACGTCGGGCTTCCGGCGCAACGATCCATCGAGCACCACTCGAAGAGCGTAAAGTCTGCAAGGCGGCAGCGCTAAATGCGGTTGGGTTCCCCACCTGGGCGTTCAGATGCATAGTCTGCTCGCTTGGCAATACCTTGAGTCCGCTCTGCCGGATTCGGCTCGCGACGTAGTCCATGCCCCCCAAACGCACCCAAGAACTCTCATTGTTGGTCGGCGTCACGGACACAGGGAGAATCAGTACGAGCTCCTGTGACCGCTGAAGACTACTTTCCGCAGGGATAGACTTAGATCTGTGAAGGAACGACACGATGCCCACTCCAGCGGCGGCAACCAACAAGCCGAGCGCGATCCAGAGGAACGTCTTTCTGCGGACCTGAGTCACCGTCGGCAATGCGGTATCTGCGGACTCCTCAGGCGCTCCATCTCTTGTGTTCGCCACCTCGATGATCGTGGCGTCTTCCATATGGGGAACTTCCTGGACAGACGCGACCCATTGGTAACCGAAGCGCGGTGCAGTTCGAACGTAGGCCTGCTTGTTACCGATGTCATCCAGTGCCTTGCGGACGCGCAACATGGTTTGAGAAACGACGGCATCGCTTACCTCCACCCGCCCCCAGACCGCAGCGATGAGCTCGTCGCGCCCTACGGCGCGGTCACGATGCGCGATTAGGTAGGCGAGGCATTCGAATGATTTCGTCGGCAGCGGCACGCGTTCCCCACGCCGCTGAAGCAAGCGGGAGGCAACGTCCAGTTCGAATTCGCCAAAGCGGTACAACAGGAGGGGCATGCGCTCTGCCCTTGTTCGCCCCGGTGTCCCAAGGTCGCGCCGGGCAGCATGGCCATACTAATCGATAAGGGGGCAACCGACCTTCGATGGAACCTCCCACCGAGGCCTCGATTAGCGGAAGTAGACGTCGTATTCCACCCGCTTGAACGGAGCGGCGCTAACCTCCCATGGCCGACGGTACGCAAAGCGCAATATCCCGCGGCCTGGTCGCTCGGCAGAGAAGTGCCAGCTTTGTACGCCCCCGCCCTCGACTCGCGGAAGGACTACATCCGTTGAACTGCCTCCGGGGTCGACCTCCATTATCAGGAAGGAAGGGGGTTCCCCCTCGAGCACCCATTGGTAACCGGTCGCCGAACTTGCAGGGAGATGTACCCGCAGCATCTGACCCATCCTTGCATTGACCGTCGCGATCGTGTCTCCAGGGCCGATGTCCACGGTTGGCGTGCCGGGCTTCCTGGATACGCTGACCGCCCTCAGATCACTTTGAAATGAGTGCGTTTCGTCGCACGCCCCTAGGATCAGCAGAATGGACAGTGCTAGCGCCCGCTTTAGAATCAATGACACTTCCCCCTTGGATTGAGGCCGGGACGCTCGCCGGTCCCGGCCATGTGATTCTTCAGCCTTGTACTGTCTCTATGCGGTCAGAGCACTTTTGCCCGCAACAGCACGCCGGCGCTGTCGCTCGCCGCCGTGACCTTCAGGTAGTAGCGGCCCTCCGGAACCGTCGTGAGCACGATGGTCTGGTTTGTGCCGGGACGCGCCGAGGACCCGATGTTCATTGTCGGCATCGGCTCGGCCTCGTAGTTGGCGTATGCGAGTAGGACGCCCCGGCCGCCGTAGCTCAGGAACTCCAACCGAGTGGCACCGGCGGGCACATCAATTGCATAGATCAGACTCTGCCCAGCAGCCAGCGGCGGAAGTGGCTCGGCGAGGTTATTCGCTAACGGCCTGGCGACGATCGGCTGGCCGAAGGTCTTCGCCCGTTCGACTGCCGCTGTAGCATCAAGGATGCCTGCGCCGATCGGTGTGTTTGCTGCCGGCTTGACCGGGAACGGTCGTGCAGAGGCCACTATCAACCCCTCGATCACTGCGGGCGACAAGGGCGTCGGCGCTACGCTCTGCATCAGAGCAACCACGCCTGACACGTGCGGCGCCGCCATCGACGTACCGGTCATACCGACGATGCGGCCGGCCAACGGCACCGTGGTTCCGGTGTTGTGCGTCGACCAGATGTAGCCATTCGGAGAGCCTTCGACGCCGCCACCGCCTGGCGCAGCCAAGTCAATCGTCGGGCCGTAGTTGGAGTAGCTGGCACGCGTTCCGCCATAACCGGTGGCAGCGATGTTGACCACGTTTGCGCAGCTTGCCGGAGAATGACCTGCGGCGTCCGCGTTATCGTTGCCGGCTGCGACCACTACCGTTGCACCCAGCGAGACCGCGGCATTGATGGCGTCCTGCATGACTTGGGGGCAGGTCTGTGAGCTGCCGAGACTGAGATTGATGACTTCAGCCGGATTGGGGTTTTCCGCTGCACCAGCAACTGTGCCGCCTGCAGCCCATATGACGGCATCGGCGACGTCGGAAGTCAGCCCGCCACAACGGCCGAGTACGCGAACGGGCACGACCTTTGCTTCGGGCGCTACGCCTGCGCCGTCGATAGAATTGTTGGTCACTTCGGCGATCGTGCCGGCCACATGTGTACCGTGCCAGCTGCTGTCGCGCTTGGTCGATCCGGAGCCGCACTCGCCAGCGGCATTCCAACTGCCGATGTCCCAGCCGCCAGGAACGCGCTCGGCCGTCGGCCTCAGCGAGATGAATGGGTCAGTGATAAAGTCATAGCCCGGCAGGAGGTTGCCGACCAGGTCGGCGTGCGCAGTCGCGCCGGTGTCCACCACCGCCACGACCACGCCCCTGCCCGTTGCCTGCTCCCACGCCGTGGTGACGCGGGCGCCACCGGCACCGGCACCGTAATGCCACATCTGGTGCGTGGCGAGGACGGGATCGTTGGGGAGTGCGGTCGGATGCATCAGCGCATCAACTGCGACGTACTCGACGTTCGGATCTGCGGCGATCTGGCGCATGAGGGCCTCGGCATCGGGCCGCGCGAGACGTTGGGTAGCTTTGACCACATGCATGCCGCCGCGCGCAGTCTCGCGCAGCGTGTTGATCCGCAGTCCGGAAGCGCGCTGCGTGGCAGAGGACTGCACGCGACTGACGGCGGCATCCAGAGACCGCTGCCGGGCCGCCGGCTGGACGCTCTCGGCACTGCCATCCCGATACTTGACGATGAATCTGGGGCTGATGGCGGTGTCGTCGATCGAAGAGAAGTCGATGCGCGCGCCGGCAGCGAGTGCCGGCAGGCAGGCGCTCATGAGCAGCATGCTGAGTGTGGTGCGACGAAGAATCATGTGCGGATTTCCAATTGAAAGGTAAGGAGGTGCGGCGTCGGATGGCGCCGCACCGGGCCAGTTAGAGATCGATGCCGAAGCCGACGCCGGCTGACGAATCGTCGCTGCTGAAGGCGCCGCCGATGCTGAAGGATGCACGCTCGCCAACTGCCTTGGAGTAGCCAACCGAGAGCGCGCTCTCGCCGTTCTGCCAGCCCGCGCCCACCGCGACGCGACCGCGCGCACTGCGACTGTTGGCCGCATTTATCGACATGTTCATCATCGCCGCGCTCATTGCGCCCATGCGATCGATGCGCTCGTCCTGCTGGTTCAGGCGTGCATCGATGCCGTTGCTGAGTTGGGTGAACTCATCGCTCAATGCCTGGTAGCGGCTGTCGGTGTAGGCGTTGGCGCGAGTCAGGGTCTGGGTTGCCGTGCCATCTGCATAGGCATTGGCGCTGGCGAGGGTCGCTTCGTCGCCAGCCTGCACCTGGCCGACATTGGCTGCGTCGGTGACGGCCGTACCATCGGCGACGTTGGTTACGCGGCGTTGGTTGCCGGTCGTGCCCACCGAAACGGTGTTGGCCTGGTCGGCCACCGATCCTTGGCCGAGCGCGACTGCACCGTCCGCCGTCACCAGCGCTCCCTGGCCAACAGCCGTGCCCGAGGCCGCGCTCACGCTGGCATTGGCGCCCACTGCAACGGCGTTGGTGGCCGCGGCATCGATCAGGCTGTTGCTACCCACTGCGGTGCTGCCATCGGCGGCAACGGTTGCACCATGGCCGATCGCGGTGTCGGTGGCATCGGCAGCCGCGCTGCCCTGACCGATCGCCAGTCCGTTGCCGCTGCCCATCGGCATGCCGTCACCACCGCCGGGGGCCTGCTCAAGCACGCTGATGCGGGTGGTGAGCCCGGTGAGGACGTTGTCGAAGGCACCGAAGGCGGCGCCGACGTTGGCGTAGTTGCTGCCCTGGACCGAGAACGTCGGAGCCGAGAGCATTCCGTCAGCGCCGAACGCGGCGCCTCCGCCCAGCACCGATGCCACGGAATCGAGCTGGCCGAAGTTCACGGCATCGCCGGCGTTGCTGCCCGCAGAGAGGTTGGTAATGGTGGTGCCGCCGGCACCGCCGAGCGTGATTGCGTCCTTGGCACCGGCGTCGTCGTACTTCACTGCTGCCGCATCGAGGTCGCCGACCGCGCCACCGACGCTGGCAAAGGCGATGTCGAGCTGGCCTTTGTTCACCGCGTCGGTGGCGTCGGTGCCGGCGGCGACATGGGCAATCTGCCGTTCGTTGCCGAGGCTTCCCACCGACACCGTGTTGGCGCGGTCGGCCATCGAGTTCGCACCGACGGCAACGGCGTTGTCGGCCATCACCATCGCGCCGTTGCCAAGGGCGGTACTCAGCGCGCTGTCGGCGACAGCGAAACTGCCCAGCGCGATGCTGTCGTCGCCATTGGCACTGCTGTTGTAGCCGGTGGCAACGCTATTGGCACCGATGGCGAAGGCGTTGGTACCGACGGCGAGGCTATAGCCGCCGCTGGAGTAAGCAAATGCGCCGAACGCCGAGGCGTATTCGCCCGTCGACTGGGCCTGGTCGCCGTAGGCAGCGGCGGAGTCTGCCGAGGCCTGCGCGCCGTAACCGCTGGCGGTGGCGTTGTTGCCCGTGGCCGATGCGGCCGCGCCCACGGCGGTGGCGTTCACGGTGGCGCCTGCCGTGCCTGCGACCGCGTTGTGGCCAATGGCCACTGACTCGTGCCAGGCCGCGTTGGCGGTATCGCCCACGGCCACTGCGTATTGGCCCCAACCTTCTGTCGCGTTGCCAATGGCGACCGCGTTGGCACCCGACAAGCTATTGGAGCCGATCGCGACCGAGTTCTCGTAGCGCGCATGGCTCTGCACACCCATCGCGACGCTGGCGTGGCCTTCTGCCCATGCCTTGAAGCCAACCGCCGTCGAGCCGTTGATCAGCTTCACGTCCGTGCCGTTGCCTGCATAACCCGGGTCGGAGTAGCTCAGATCGCTCGTGGCCGCCGCCGGGCCCACCGCCGTGTCGTAGTTGCCCCAGGTGTAGGCACCACTGCCGAACGTTTGCGCACCGATACCCAAAGCAACAGCGCGGCCATAGGGATTGGTGACGCTCGGAAACAGCGTCGGCGTGGCACCGAAGGCGGCACGGTCGTCGAGGAAGCCGCCCACAGCCGTCGACCCTATGCCAACGGCAAAGCTGGTGTAACCCAGCGCGGTGCTCATGCGTCCGTAAGCCTGGGCGCTGTAACCGAATGCCGATCCGTAGCCGCGTACCGTGCGTGCCGAGGCCCCGACAACGGTGGAGTTTTCGTCCTTCTGCAGCGCCGACCACAGCAGTTGCCCGGTCACCGGATCTCGGACCGGAATGGCGGTGACGGGATCGAAGACTCCCAGGATGTTGTCGCCCGGCGTACCTGCGCCTGCACCGATCACGACGTTGTTCGTGCCCCGCGCCGCTGCGTTGTTGCCGATGGCGATGGCGTTATTGGCCGGCGCTGCCGTGGTCAGCACGATCGTGTCGAACTGGCCGTTCGGAGCGCGGGAGGTATGGATGACGACCTGGGGATTCCTGCCTTCGACGGTCGCGCCGCTGCCCAACGCAATGCTGCCCGTGCCGTTGACGCGGGCGGAGGTACCGATGGCGACAGCGTTCTGCGCCGGCGTCGCCAGCAGGGTCACTTCCCTGGTGATGACCCCGGCGTTGTCAGTGGCGGTCTGGCTTCCGTTGACTCGCTCGGTGGTGGCGCCCGTGCCCAAGGCCAGATTGTTGTGTCCGTTGGCGCGGGCTTGGCTGCCCACCGCGACGCTGCCGGTGTTGGTGCCGGTGGCCGCCGCACTGGAGGTCGTGGACGACGTTACGTTCGGCGTGCTGAGTACGGTGGTCGTCACAGTGGTGCTGTTGACCGCCTGGGTCTGGGCCTGATTGCCCACGGCGATACTGTTGTCGAGCTTTGCCTGCGTCTGGGCACCGACTGCGACCGCCGACTTGCCAAGCGCCTGGGCTGCAGCGCCTATCGCAGTGGCACTGTCGCCGCCAGCCCAGGTGATTTCGTTGGGATCGACCAGGCCGTCGCCGTCCAGATCAACCCAAGAACCGACCGCGGCGGCGTTCTTCCCGGACGCGCTCGTCTCGTCGCCGACCGCGACGGCCTTGTCCCCGCCAGCCTGGGCACGCGGGCCACATGCGAGGGCCTCGGCGCCGGGTGCGGAGCTGTCGACAGGAATCGGATTACCGACCCCGTCCAGCAATTGGCAATTGGCACCTGCGTAGGCCGGCATGGCTAGGGCGGATAGAAGGGCGACAGCGAGGACCCGGCGTTGCAGCCGGCAAACAGGAAGCTCAAAAGGCATGTCTGGTCTCGGGTTGAGGTTTCGGGGATAACCCCGACCGAGATGCCCCCTGCCGAAATTCCCCGCCCCAACCGTGCCCCCCTCAACGCCGGCGAGCTTCAGAGATCGATCAAATCTCCCGGTCGACCCATCAAACGTCGATCAAACATTGGACAAATGGCGGTCAAATTCATGATTTATCGACGATTCCCCCGAATCGCTGCGCTAGGCTCTCAAGAAGACACCACGTGCGATTTGGGCTCCGTCGAATGAAACGTTTCGTCCTCTGGTCTGCCGGGATCGCCGCCATCATCGCCGTGGCGGTCACCCTGGCCTTCTATCTCAGCCCCTGGCCATCGGCGTTCGTCATTGCTCGCGCGTTTTCAGGCGGGGACGCCGCCTCCGAAGCGGGACTGGCAAAACACGTCCCGGCCGGGATCGTCTCCCGTTCCAACCTGGCCTATGGGGCAGGAAACGATGAGGTCTTCGATCTCAACTACCCCGGTGATACGACCAAACCGCTTCCAGTCGTGGTATGGGTGCATGGCGGGGGGTGGATCGGAGGCAGTAAGGAAGGCGTCGCGAACTATCTGAAGGTGCTTGCCGGGGAGGGTTATGCCACCATCGGTGTCGAGTACTCGACCGGTCGTGACTCGGCGTATCCCAAACCGTTACGCCAGGTGAACGCGCTGCTCGACCACCTCATGCGTCACTCGACGGAGCTTCGAATCGATCCCCGCCGCATCGTGCTGGCGGGTGATTCGGCGGGCGCCCAGATCGCCGCCCAAGTGGGGATCATTACGACGGATCCAGACTACGCGGCTCGGGTCGGCATTGCGCCGGCACTTGCGCCTGATCGTCTCCGCGCCCTGCTGTTGCTGTCAGGGGCGTACGACCTGGATACCGTCGACTATGAAGGCGATCAAGGCTGGTTCCTGAGAACCGTGCTGTGGGCCTATTCCGGGATCAAAGACTTCCGCAACGACGAGCAGTTCAGACTGATGTCGATCACGCCCCATGTGACTTCCGCGTTTCCGCGCAGCTTCATTTCCAGCGGCAACGGCGATCCGCTTGAGCCGCAGGCCGTTGCATTGGCGGACAAGCTGCGCACGCTTGGCGTCGCCGTGGATACCCTATTCTTCCCGCAAGGCATGAGCCCCGCCTTGCCGCACGAGTACCAGTTCAATCTGGATAGTCCGCAAGGTCGCGAAGCGCTGGCCCACATGATCAGCTTCCTCAAGACAGCGACCGCACAGAGCGATGTACCAGAGGCCCGCTCTACAGAGCAGATTGACGATTGAAGTCACGACAACCCAGTCGACAGGAGGTTTACATGAAACTGCCACTCTCTATGGCTGCGGCCCTGATCGGCAGCTTGAGCGGTTGCACTACTCAAACACCGCCTCCGGCAATCGCGCCTGGATCAGACAGTGATGCACACGGTTGCATCGCATCGGCAGGATACTCATGGTGTGCCGACCTGAATCAGTGCGAGCGCCCTTGGGAGCTTGCGAAGAAGAACGGCTACGAGCCGACGAAGGAGGCATTCGATGCGTTCTGCAAGAATCCCCCGGTGAAGCGCTAACGTAGCCTTTGGAAGGGTCGCCCCTAAACCGTCTCACCTGCTAGACATTGCCGGGCGGCGGGCCGACGAATACTAAGTTGGACCAACTATTATCTCGTACCACAAATGCGAGGAGCAGACTCTATTGCCTGAAATAGAACTCCATTACCCAAGATGGAATTCCATTTGCTGTAGACAACTTGTTGTGGACCGAGAATAGAACCTTATCGTCCGGCAGTCGAAACTCCTTGATTGCCCGTCGCGAAAGTTGAGAGGCGTGATCTCGAAGTTCTATCCCGGCCGCATCATTGGGTCGATAAGGTTCTGGAAATGAAGTCCTATCCCCAAGAGCGCACGAAGCTTCTGGTTCGACTCCTTCGAACAGTCACCTAAGCTAAGTATGCATGGCGGCCAGTGTCGCCAGGGAGTGAACTAGACATGGCCCCACTCATGCCATTCTTCCTTGACTTCGATGGCACGCTGCACCCGACGTGGACCTTCAAGAAAGGCGATCGAGGCCGCGAGACTGCAGAACCGTACGCAGGGCCGTGGCTAATTGAGGCACCCATTCTGGAAGCCTTGCTTGCACCGTACGCCGATCGCATCGAGATCATAATCTCAAGCTGGTGGGCCTACACGCGTAGCCTCCAACAGATCCGCGCCTTGTTGCCGCCAGCACTGGCGACGCACGTGGTCGACTCGATCTGGCTTCCCGAACTGAGGGCGGGATCCAACGACTACCTCTCCCCCTTCGCCACGCGCTACAACTGCATTGATGTCTGGCTGAAGCGCCGACGCCCAGGTTACTCAGGCCCATGGCTCGCGCTAGACGATGATGGAGACTCATTCCCCGAAGACCAGCGCGAACACCTGGTGCTGGCCTGGGGCACGCTGGCCAATCTTACGGTGCAAAGCAATCTAGTCGAGCGCCTCAAGCAAATGCTGGGGCCGTGACGCCTATGGTTCTTGTTAGCGTCATCCAGGGCGGAGGTGCGTACAGGCGGAGCTCTACTGCCGAAGCGACTACCAATGCGTCACCATATCGAATGAAGACATGGGTGGCTGCATGGCCAATACCCACGAAACGCTCCGCCCGCCGGACGAATCAACCTCGCTATGAAACGATGCGCAAGGTCCACTTCTGGTCGATCGAAGTCATCAAGCTGCTGACGATTTGATCGAAATTCCGCTTGCCCGCGACGCCACTTGGCTGGCTAAGTTATTGAAAGCACAGCATTCGAAGAATTAGCGGCAATTAGCTGGAATTTCATAATTGGACAGTTTAGGCCGTGGTCGTGCCGAGGTGTGCGTACCCAACTCGTCGCAACGAATACTGGCCACAGCCTTGGAGACACTACCCGTCGAGAGCGTCCGCTATCGGCCACAAGCGGCCATTCGCCAACGCCTGAGTTAAGCCGCGCCGCGAAGCGGCGTCGGCTTGAATGAATTGTTAGGCGACACATCTGCAAAGCAGAGGCAAACCTTCAGCTACCCTTCTTGTGCTTATGAGGCTTGAGAGAAGGCGTATTTCCTGGAGTCTCCTTGTTGTCCCGCCGACGCTTGTCCGGCTTCCCCGTCGATTTGGCAATCGGCTTCGGGCCAGGCTTGATTGTCGTCATAGCAATGCTCCTTTGGGTTTTCAGATTTTGCCGTGAGAACTGCGTACTGCCTCAACTACCTAATAAACGGACCCGTGGGTCCAGTCATTCTGACGCCACACCCAATCGAATAGGCTGCAACCCCTGATTCGGCTTGAGCTTATGCAAGCGGGATCCGGCTAGCAAGCCAGCGTACGGCCGAATCCAGCGGGCCGGCTCGGATGGCCCGGCCAATGTCGCAATGGGTCGGAAGCGGACTTAAGCACCGGCTCCGGCACGCGGGTAGTCCACCTGGCTGGGCGGGCTGTGTTTCAGCACGAACTGGCCGCAGTAGGTCGTCGCGTCCATCCGGTCAACTACCTCCGGCGGGTCGGCCTTCATGCCGATGCTGGGATCGAGAGTGCCCTAGGGCGGCGTGTAGTCGCCCACCCCAGCTGAGTCGCGTGGCAACTTCGGGGCAGAGGCGCGTTAGCTGCGGAGCGCACCAAGCGCAGAACTTGTGACCGGTTGCGCGGTTGAATAAGCTTTCCGGGGGGCCTGTACATGGAGCTAGACAGGGAGGCGCTATGACAACTAAGCCACCAGTGATGGAAGCAAAATCCTCTCCACCGGAGGTCGACCCTGAGTACCGGCAATGGCTCGTCGTCGCAGAGCAAAAAGCTCAAGAAGACTTCGACAAGACAGTTATCGCTTTGTCCGGCGGCGCCCTTGGCGTGTCCTTCGTTTTTGTGAAGGACATCGTCGGGACAAATCCCATTCAGAACCCAAGTTGGTTGATATGCGCTTGGTCCGCATGGGCCTTCAGTACCTTTGCTGTCCTCGCATCGTTCTACCTTAGCCGCCTGGCCCTACGCAGAGCCATCATTCAGTGCGATGAGAACACGATCTTCTGCCAGCCGCCTGGAGGTTTCTTTTCCAGGATCACACGTTGGCTGAATGCCAGTGGCGCAATCCTCTTTTTTGTCGGGGTTTGCTTCATGGCCGCATTTGCCACAAAGAATCTCGTAACAGGAGCCCCCCGAAATGACCGAGAGAAAGCCGTCCAGCCCCCAACCTCGTCCGCAACCAGAGCCCCGGCCGCAGCGGGACGATAGAGGCAACGGCGGTGGGCTCAACACACCCAATCGCGGATATGAACCACCGCCGCCGAAACGGAAGTAAGGAGAAGTGAATGCAAATTAGGGAAGCCGCTGCACTCAGGAAGGCCTGGGGAGACAATCCCTGCGATCACCCTGTCCTTTCGAAGGAGTACCACTTCGGGTCAGCAACGGGCGACTACGTCTGCACGACCTGTGGCGTCTCTCGACAGGGAAGTGATTGGAATAAGCTCGGCACAGATTCCAGCAAGCAGCCATGATCCGCTAGGAAGATGACGAACCATGCGCTTACAAAAGGATCAGCATGAGGAATTTGCCAGATTCTTCAGTGAGCCTACTCGAGACGCGTTCCGGCAACTAATTAGGAACAGCATCGGCGAAGCTGACCACCTCGACTTCAAAGAGGCTTGGCCAGACACTCCAAAGCTAGCCAAGCACATCTTGGCGCTTGCAAACTCTGGTGGCGGTGCACTTGTAATCGGTGTTCGCCAAGGCACCAGCGGTCAACTCGTGGCGAGCGGTCTCTCGTCCGTTTTGGATAAGGCCCAGGTGACGATGACCCTAAAGAGGTTCCTGCCAAAGTCGCTCAACTACTTCGTGCTCGATTTTACCTATGTCTCCTCCGATTTCGCCGAACTCACCGGAAAATCCTTTCAAGTCGTCTTGACCGAGAGCGATCCGAAGGAGTTGCCGTATCTGGCCCTCTCTGATGGGCAGGACCTTAGGAAGAATGCAATCTATGTCCGCTCTGGCACTAGCTCGAGAGAAGCGGATCACGACGAACTACAGCAGCTCCTAAACCGCCGAATCGAAACAGGGCACTCCAACCAAGGAGCATTGGACCTCACCAAGCATCTCGAGCAACTTCGTGTCCTGGACGAGTGGCGCCATCACAACGACAGCTGGATTAGCCAAGCCATAAGGGCACACGAAAGCCCCTCAGACGATCAGCAGTCATCAGACTTTAAGGGCTTTATCGAGGGTATCTACGAACGAAAGAAGGCTCAGGTCTTCGCCGAGTTAGGCCTTGGCGTTTTAGACATCGAGATCGACTGGTCGTTGTGATGGCGGACCAGACATATCTTGGATTCAGACGCGTTATCCTCTGCATGATTGCTCATCGACGTCACGCGACTCCGCGCACAGCATCATCTCCCAAAGGAAACTAGGGACAACACTGTGCCATCGGGAAGTCTGACAGATTGCGTAATCGCGTCGAGGCGGACAACGTTCGGACCGGCAAGCCAGCGGCTAGCCGGCTCGCGCCGCGGACGATCGCTGACTGCGCCACCAAAGCTCAACGTAAACGCGTCGGTATCTTGGTGCAACTCCGGCAAGACGAAGTACTCCGACGGAACGCTCATGCTTCGCTGATGCCAGACCAGTCGCCCCTGCCCATGGCGTGCCACCATCGCGACGTCGTGGGTCCGCTTGATGAGCTTGATGGCGGCCGCCGTTAGGCTTGACCGGAACTCAGAAGCTAGAGAGCGCGCGACCGCCAGGGAGGCTGCACGACCGGCCAGCCATGGATCCACAAGATACGTGGGAAGTATCAGTTGGCTGGCATACGCGTTAGCAAAAGCCTCGACAGACTTCGCCTCGGCGTTCTGCGGGCCGATGTCACTCTTCGCACACAGGAACGAACCGGTGCGTCGGTCGCAAAGCCAATGCGCCAGCTCATGAGCCAGCGAGAACCGCTGCCGACCAAGACTCGCCCCCATCGTATTGACGCTAATTACAGCGCTTTCGACGCCTGCGACTAGGCGCGCTTCACATCCTTCCAGTGAGCGATATCGCACTACAGCGCGTTGGTCATACGCTATAGCATCCAAGTCAATCTGGCTCGGCTCGATGATGCCGTAGCTCTTGAGCAATGCTTCAGCCGGCGCCAACACCATACTCAAAGGCTGTCCTCATCCGGGGCAATAGCACCGAGTTCAATCAAGTCGTCGTATAGCGAATGCCAATCCGACTCCGACTGTTTCTTTCCTTCTCGAAATGCCAACCCTAGCTCAGGTTGCGTTTCAAATGCGGTTTGGATCCGACGTTTGATCATCTCAAGCGCCGGATACGCTGCTGATTTCATGGGGCGCGTCGCCGAGTTCATCATGCGCTCCTTTGCATCTGCGATCCGCTGCCGCAGTACATGCGCAGTTGCTTCACACAACGCCGCCCGCAGCGC
Source organism: Lysobacter sp. Soil_N_23 (assembly GCF_057656135.1). Lineage (NCBI taxonomy): Bacteria > Pseudomonadati > Pseudomonadota > Gammaproteobacteria > Lysobacterales > Lysobacteraceae > Lysobacter > Lysobacter sp. Soil_N_23. Next base: position 19,371 of record NZ_JBDGKY010000016.1, on the reverse strand, counting down.
TGTTGTCAGAGCGTCAACATTCTCGCCATCTTCAGCCGCTTCCTGACGAAGCTGCGCATCACTCTGCGCCATCAGGTCTTCCAGGGCGAGCGTGCGCATGGCCATGATTTCTTGATGTGTTTTAGGCAGCTTCATTTCTGACTCCTGCCTTGGAATATTCTTTCCAGGCCGCGGCGGAAGCGCCGGCGCGCCGTCTCGTATTGGGTCTGGCTCATGCCGGATAGTTCGCGGATCTCCGTGGGCTTCAGGCCATCCTTGTGGCCCATCACCAGCCAGCCAATTTCATCGTCGCCGGTGAAGTGCGCATCGATCCTCGCAGCGTCCTGTTTCGCTCGATCCTGCTCGTCCGCCCGCTCACCCGCTTCAATGGCCAATGTCACAACGTCCATGTGGGCGTGTCCGTTCGCCCCGAGAACTTCCTCGGCCGTCAATGCTTCCGTAGCAAGGGCTTCCATTCCCTGTGTCTGCTTGACGTAGGAGGAGTTGAGCGAGTCGTCAGCTAGGCCCTGCATGGTCTGGACCAGGAACGCCATGAAAGGCACAGACTTCGGCCAATGGCGTCCCCTCTCGCCGTTGGCCGCGCGAAGGGTCCGCACCAAGGTCTCATTCAGCAGTTCCTGCGGGTCGACATACTCGGTCCCGACCATGAAGATCCGGGCCAGCTTGCGCAGCCGGTAGAGCTCGTCATTCGTCAGGCCCTCAAAGGCCTGGCGAATGTCGTCGATGGTCGTGGCCCCTTCGGGGATGGGTCGATTCACTCAAGGCTCCTGATTCCCTTGAGTATGCGGAACGAAAACCAAACCCGGACACGGCCTTGCCATGTCCGGGTCGTCGGGTCGTTCCGCACACATACCTGAGCGGTACTTCCTGCCGCGCAAGGAGATATCCATGAGCAAGCGCAACCAGCATGTTGTTCCCCACGCGAGTGGCTGGGCGGTCCGTGGCGCCGGAGCATCCCGGGCCACCGAGACTTTCGACCGGAAGTCCAACGCTGTCGACCGGGCGCGCGCGATCGCGCAGAACCAGCATACCGAGCTCGTAGTCCACGGTCGCGATGGCCAGATCCAATCGAGGGACAGCCACGGCTCCGATCCGCTCCCCCCGAAGGGCTGATTGCCAGCGCCCTCGGTGCCGCCGGGGGCCGCCCGCTACTACCAACCCCACTTACATCAAGGACGCTCCACGTGGCCGATTACCAAGTTACTTGCATCAACAAGTCCGACCGGACCAGCCGGCACGAGCACATCACACACATCGGCAACATCCAGGCGAACTGGCGGATGACCCGTGAACTGGCTATCGCGCAGATTGAGGCTAAGGTCAACGTGTTCTATACGGTCGATCGCGTCACCGGCACCCGCGCCTACATCGGCGTCGTTAGGGAGGCTGGGAAGGCCCCATACCTGCGCACTTATGCCGACGGCGTCTGGAATGACAATCTGCTCGCACTTGCCGAATGTGGGGCTACCTGCTCGCTTGTGGGGTAGAACACGTTAACCGGAGCCACTCAATTCCAACATGATCGCGACGGCGCCGATTGGCGCCGCCGCCTGTCGTCCAGGCCGGACCCGGCTCGCGTCCACGCCGCGGGGGTGGGGCCAGGTCGGGCCCAGACAGAGATTCACTCGTAGTCCTCCATCGGGAGTGCAAGGCCGGGGGCCAGTTCCGCGATGGCGGCCGCGAGGGTGGACGCCGTCAGGCCGGCGTGGAATGGCGATGCCGGTGCGGCGCCTTCGACGGAAAGCTCTTCCGTGACGATGCCGAGAACGTGTCCGTTCGCCGCAATGATCGGCCCGCCGCTATTGCCGGGTCGGGCGACTGCCGAATAGAGGAACACCTGCGCGCCATGAAGCAACGTCACCGCGGACGCGGTGACTTCGCCGCTTTGCATGACCAGCGGGGCCGTGCGCGCGAGCGGGACGCGCGGATACCCCAAGGTGTACAGCGGCTCGCACAGTTGGGGATCGCGGAACACCAGGCCCGGCAATGTCGCCACGCCTGGCTCGATGCGCAAGAGACCGACGTCCAAGGTGGGGTGGGCGAGCACCTGCGCGACTTTGACAGGAGTGCCTGAGATCATCTGGTCGGCGTCGACGGTCATGTCACGTAGGACGTGCGCGCACGTGATCACCCAGTGACTCCCCAGCACGAGGCCCGTGCCCGCGTGGACATCGCCCACCTCGTTGGTGCCGGTGACCTGCAGGGTGAAGTCGGAGAACTGGTTGTACAGAAACTGCGGCCCGAGCGATTCCGACAGCCATAGATTGCTGCTTCGCTCCACCGACGTAAGCTCTTTCAGGAAGTAGTACTTCTTGCCGACATGGATGTTTCGTCCCTGCCCGAGAGGGACCAGTAGTCCAGCTCTTTCCAGTTGGCCGAGCAGCTCGGCAATGCGCGCCTGGTAGCGTCGGGCCTCCGGCAATCTTCCGGTGCGCTCAAGAAACATGAGGAACTCCGCGCCGTCCAACGGTTCGGTTCGGCCGGGGGTTGGAGGTCGCCCAACGACCTGGCAGTTCTTCTCGTATGCCATCGGCGAGAAGAAATTGAGCGCGGCGACTGCGAGCTCGATCTGCTGACGGAGCGAGAACGGGGCAAGCCGGGAGTACCGTTGTCTGCGCTGCTCTGCGTCCAAGACGCGCCTCGCCGGGTGACTGGAGAGCGAGATCGTAGACCATGTGCGCGACGCGATGCGCGGCTGCGAAGTTCGCTCGCGTACAAGGCGAGCGGAAAGGCCAGCTTCTCAACGGGAGTGCTGCCGATATGGCCAGCAGCAACGAGGGGCAATGGCGTTGGTCGCACGGTGCACCCGCGCGCCGTCAAAACCGCGGAGAAGGGAACGAATCTATTTCAAGAGTGGCACTCAGGTACGTGCACAACAGTGTCATAAGCGGCGTCAAATCCGATGTAGGCCATGCCGTCGCAGTTTGCTCACCGCCTTTGCGCCTAAGTAAGTGACTGATTATGCAGAAATTATCCTTTCTTAGTCAGAACCTGACAAGGAAGGATAATTCCTTGTAAATCCGTAGGTTGCAGTGCCAACTTGAGAACAGCCGAACTATGCGCAGCGGCATAATTCTCCCTATCTGCCCGTGTCGCGTAATGAGGGCATGACGTCAACTTGATGTTTGGAGGCGCCTTTCCCAGCATCCTTCGGGTGGCCCGATAGCCATTCGAACCCTCATTGCGTCGCAATTCGCGGCTCACCGTGGACGGCGCCCGCCCCAGCGCGGCCGCAATCGAGCGGAACGACTGTCCGTTCACCACACCCCGCGAGATCTCCTCCCGCTCGGCCAGGCTCAACGTACGCTCAGAACGTCGACGCGCGGGTGGCCGGATCCCACCAGACTGCGCCAAGCTCCCGCGAATTGAGCCGTGGCGCCGATCAAACAGACGTGCGATCGAGTGCAGGGATTCGCCCTTCTGCCACCGATCCCAGATCTGGGCCTTCTGGCTTTCCGCGTAACAGATCCTTGCCCGGTAACACTCCTGCTGCCGAGGCAGCCTTCAGTGTGTTGCATCGACCGGTTGAAACCGCGGTCGGAAGCGGCCGCTCCCCTTTGACCAACGCAAGCTCGCCCTGCCGTACTAGGTGTTGCCTCTCGGCGCGAAGAGAAGGTTGGCGGCAGTATGCAGCCCCTTCAGGAACTCATCGCGGACCGCGGGGTTACGGTCACTCTGGCGATATCGCTCATCGTGCGCGGCCACTCCGCGCAATGCGGTCGCGCAGATTGCTTCACGAGAAGGGGACGCCTCAATTAGTGCTAAAAGCGCCCATTGCATGGCAGTTAGCTGACCTTCGACGAAAGCATCCTTCTCATCCATAGTGACTCCTCAGGCATCCAGTCGGATCAACCGGATGCTGCCCGTACAGTTGAGCAGAATCAAGATTCGACACTTTGGGAGCGGCCACGAAGGCCCTGCTCGACACGACAGGCTCCTTGGCCACGATCGCTGACGGTGACATCTCGAGTTCTGCAAGCGGGGTAGGCATCGGCCTCCTGCGCGAATGTGGTCCCGCTCATCGTGCCACTGCAGCGCATCAGGACCTGGTCCTGGCCGGTGTAGCCGTACTAGCGGATCCGGTCGTCGATAGTGTGTCGAACAGAATCGTTACGGGCGGGGCTGACCAGGCTCCCATTAGCCGAGAGTCTCGTCGTACGCCGATTGCAGCGCTGGTGACTGCCGAGCAATTGCACCTGATCGAATCGTGGCCTTCGTCGACCAGCGCGCTCAGAAGCGCCTGCGCCTCCGCATACGGTAAGCCGCGCCGCGGAGCGGCGCCGGCTTGAATGACTTGCTAGGGCTGAGAATAGCAGCACCTCAGGTGCGAAAAAGGGCGGGAAATGCCCCGCCCAAGCCATTACGACTTACTCCCGGACGGGAGTGGCAGAGTTCGTGGACTTGACCAAATTGATGCCGTTCTCAGCGCCCGATTTGTTGGAGTAACCCTCGCCAGAGTCGGCAATTTTATTGCCATTGGACGAGTAAAGCGTCCAGCGCCAGTATCCGGCGGTGTCCTTGTACAGCTTGAAGTACATATTGGTGCTCGATTGCGCGTCGGAGCGACGCGCAAGGAGCAGATCATGGTCATGTCTCACAAGCTGAGACATATTCACCCAAGCCTAACGCCAGAGTTAAGCCGAGCCGCGGCCGCGGCGGCTTCGGCTTGGAGTGAATTGTTAGGTCGCCCTGCTAAGTGCGGCAGCCAAGATTGCCTTGCCAGTGGCCGGGAAACGCGTCCAGACGGACGAAGTTCGGACCGGAAAGCCGCCGACTCGCCGGTTGCCGTCTAGGCCGGGAGGCCCCGGCTCGCGCACCGTTCACCAGCAGCGATCTGCAGGTAGACGTCATCCCGATCGACTAAGATGCCACCAACCCCCTAAATATTCCTTTTAATTCAAATAAATAACATGACTTCTGCGCGATAACGGAGCCATTGTTATGGTGCCGCTGGCCCGTTAGGGAATGGCCACCAAGCCGCCCTCCATTGCAGTTGAGCTCCCCGCGTAAAGTAGCCTAAGGATGGCTGGAAGAACGGACTGTCGAGCCGCACCTGATCGGGGAGTAGCCTCAAGCGTGAACAATCGGATCAGAGCCTTTCGAGAGGCTCAAGGGCTGTCCTTGGACAAGCTCGCATTGCTCGCCAACACGACCAACCAACAGATCAGCAATCTGGAGACAGGCAAGCGTCGGCTCACTGTCGACTGGCTCCAGCGCTTGGGGGCCGCCTTGGGGTGCCACCCCTGGACACTCGTTGCAGACGATCTTCCTCAGCCGCTGAGCCCATATGAGATACGCGCGCTCGATCGTCTCCGGTGCCTTACCGCACCGCAACAAGAAGCGGTTCTCCAGTTGCTTATCGCCATCTCTTCCGGACCTCCCCAAGTCTCGCCAGACGAGTTTGCCTCGAGGAAGTAGGCATTCTTGCAACATGTTGGAACTTCTTGACATTTTCCAACATTGTAGTAGAGGATTGACCCCTTGCACAGCTGGCAGGGCTACGCCCAAGCGCGGCGATGACTGGTCGACACGGAGATCCGGTTCGGCTGAGCGGGGACGCCCTGGTCCCGGCCGCTCAGTACGTGCGCATGTCGACCGATCATCAGCGCTACTCGACAGAAAACCAGCGCGAAGCCATCGGGAAGTACGCCGCTCAGCACGGCTTTGAGATCGTCAGGACCTATGCAGACGAGGGCAAGAGCGGCCTTAGCCTAGATGGTCGCGATGCACTCAAGCAGCTGATTCAGGATGTCCAGTCCTCCCAGGCAGGCTTCAGGGCGATCCTGGTCTATGACATCAGTCGCTGGGGCCGATTTCAGGACGCAGACGAGAGCGCATATTACGAGTACGTTTGCCGGCGCGCTGGGCTTCGTGTCCTGTACTGCGCTGAGCCGTTTGAGAACGACGGCAGCCCCATGTCGGTCATCATGAAGAGCGTGAAACGCGCGATGGCCGGCGAGTACAGCCGCGAGCTTTCCAACAAGGTCTTCATGGGCCAATGCAGGCTCATAGAGCTCGGCTTTCGACAAGGCGGATCGCCTGGCTTTGGTCTACGCCGGATGTTGTTGGACGAATGTCGCGCGCCCAAGTCACAGTTGCAGCCGGGAGAACGGAAAAGCCTACAAACCGATCGGGTGACTCTCGTACCGGGGCCGGACAATGAGGTGGCCTTAGTCAGGGACATCTACGAGCAGTTTGTCCACCGCCGAGCTACTGAGCGGGAGATTGCCGACCACCTCAATGCCGCCGGCATATGCACAGATCTAGGCCGAACCTGGACCAGGGGAACCGTCCACCAACTGCTAACCAATGAAAAGTACGTCGGGAACAATGTTTACAACCGGACATCGTTCAAACTGAAGCAAAAGCACGTCCGAAATGGCCCGGACATGTGGGTCAGGTGCGAGGGCGCGTTTGAGAACATTGTCCCGCTTGATCTCTTCAACGCCGCTCGACAACTGATCACCGCCAGAGCACGCCGATTCGACGAATCGACCATGCTTGATCTACTAAGGCGCCTTTACGAACGAACCGGCGCGCTTTCCGGCCTACTGATTGACGAACAAGACGAAATGCCATCGAGTAGCGTTTATCGATCGCACTTCGGCGGCCTCATCCGCGCCTACTCTTTGATTGGATTCCATCCAGATCGTGACTTTCGCTACCTGGAGATCAACCAAAGGCTTCGATCGATGCTGCCGAACGTCATTGAAGGTGTCATCGAAGGCCTCGTATCTGCCGGCGCGCGAACCACCACGGAGACAACGCAGCTTGTCACGGTAAACGACGAGTTCACGCTGTCGATTGCCTTGGCCAGGTGCCGACAGCTCCCCAGTGGCACCTTCCGCTGGCACCTTCGATTTGACACGAGTCTCACGCCGGACGTAACCGTTGTTGCGCGCATGGCTGCCACCAACAAAGACATCTTTGACTATTACATATTCCCTCGAGTCGACATGCCGTTGCGGGGCCGACGGTTGGCCGAGGATAACAACGAGATCACGCTCGATTCATATCGATTCGATTCGCTAGCGCCGCTGTACGATCTGGCGGAGCGATTCCACCTGAAAGCCGCCGCTTGAGAGGACAACGCCATGCGCCCGATCGAGATGATTCGTCTTGAGCACATCCACGTGCTCAACCCCAGGAGCAGGAACGCACGGGTTCATCGAGAGATCACCGAAAACATCGGAACTATTGGGCTGAAGCGACCCATCACGGTAAGCCGACGTCCGGACAGTGCAGGTACTCCACACTACGACCTGGTATGCGGGCAAGGTCGCTTAGAGGCATACCAGCAGCTTGGACACCAAGAGATCCCCGCTTTCGTAGTCGACGCTGCCCAAGAGCACTGCCTTGTCATGAGCCTGGTAGAGAACATTGCCAGACGTCAACACGCTCCCATTGAGCTGATGCAGGAAATCGGCGCCCTCGATGAGCGGGGCTATGACGAGAACAAGATTGCCGAGAAGCTAGGAGTCACTCAGTCGTGGGTCGGCATGGTCCTTCGGCTATTCGAGCGAGGCGAGGAGCGCCTGTTATCAGCCGTCGAAACTGGTCTGATTCCTGTCAGCCTGGCCGTCATCATTTCAAGGAGCGACGACTCTGGAATTCAGATGGCCCTAGCCGATGCCTACACGCAAGGCAAGCTCAAGGGTAAGAAGCTGGCCATGCTGAGGCGCTTGCTTGAACAGAGAGCGAACCGAGGAAAGTCAGCGCGAAAGCCCTACGAGGGAAAGAAGGCAACGAAGAAGCTGTCAGCGGAGGATCTTCGCCGCGTCTACGAGAAAGAGGTAAAGAAGCAACAGCTACTTGCCAAGAAGGCAGAGTTCACCCAAGGGCGCCTGTTGTTCGTTGTCGAAGCCCTGAGGGAGCTGCTAATCGAAAAGGAATTTGTCGAACTGCTTCGCACCGAAGGGATCCACTCCATGCCAAAAGCGCTGGAGGAAAGAATGACCAGGAGGGTGATCCAATGAGCAGCGAACTGCCCCCACAGGGGCCACTCCTAGGCTTCCATCCGGAAACGAAACTAATCCCTATCAGCCGCATCGTGCCACTCAAATCTTTGCGTCAGACGACCCGTCAGAGTCAGAAATTTCAACAAATAGCCACATCCATCCGCACGATCGGGTTAGTCGAGCTACCAGTCGTAGCACCGAACCCCAAGGGTGACGGAACCTACTTGCTACTCGATGGTCTGCTGCGCCTGGAGATACTGAAGGATCTCGGCGCTGAAGATATCGAATGCCTGATCTCGACGGACGACGAATCGTACACCTATAACAAGCGCATCAGCAGGATATCGGCTGTGCAAGAGCACAAGATGGTCGTTCGAGCCGTGAAGGAAGGCGTTCCAGAAGACCAGATAGCCGAGGCCCTCAACTTGGAAGCCAGCTCAATTCGGAGACGGTTTCGACTGCTAAATGGCATCTGTTCGGAGGCCGCCACTCTGCTCTCTGACAAGCCTTGTCCGATGGCCGCATTTGAGATCCTCAAACGCATGAAGCCACTGAGACAGATCGAGGCGGCTGAGATCATGACAGGACAACGAAACTACACAACGTCTTTCGCTAGAGCACTACTTCACGCAACCCCAGACGAGCAGCTAACCAAGCCTAAGGCGGTCGGCCGAAAACCTGACGTCACACGCGAGCAGATTGCCAGACTTGAGCGTGAACTGGCGTCGGTCCAGAGTCGAACCCTGTTCGCAGAGGAAACCTATGGCATCGACAACTTGCACCTGACGATCGCCAAGAGCTTTCTGACGAAGATCCTCAGTAAGGCAAGAATAGTAGAGTGGCTTAGCTCAAATCAGCCGGAATACCTGGCAGAGTTCCAGCGAATTGGCGACATCGTCAGTCTCGACTCCGAGGCGCCTTCCGCCGCAAGTCCGTAGCTACCATCTGCCGAACCAATGCAACCACCTCAGCGTGGGGTATTGTGCGCCCGGCATCTACATCAGCGAGCGCCTCCAGTATGCGTCGGCGCTTCTCTTCTTCGCTTAGGCGACCAACTGCCGCCGCTGTTGTCTCATTGTCCATCGCCTCAATCCTCTCGCCCGGGTAGGGCGTTTACGACAGCCATAGCATTCCAGCTTTCACACCATGCCATGCTTCTGCGCCAAACGGCCGGCCCATCACCCCCGGCGCTTCCAGCACCGTGCCCTCGGCCGCGTACACGAACAGGGCATTGGCGCGGGCGCCGTAGGGGTCGGCCTCCTGCACGAACGTCGTCCCGCTCATCATGCCACTGCGGCGCATCAGGACCTGGTCCTTGCCGGTGTAGCCGTAATAGCGCATCCGGTCGTCGAGGGTCGCGTTGTTGGTGTGCTCGCGCTGGCTGACCAGGCGGCCGCGGCCGTCGCAGGTGAGCGTGTTGGTGGTGGCTTGTAGTTGGTATTGGGGTTGGAACCGGAGACACCGGCCTATTGGTAGCTTTCCCAGCCGGTGTAGGCCATCACGAACGTGTGGGTGCTGTTGCCGATGTCGCGGCTGGTGTAGCTGTAGCTGGTCAACCGCCCCAGGTTGTCGTAGGGGGTGTAGCTGATGGAGGTCCGCCAGCCCAGCACCTCCAGGTTGGTGTGCCGCTCGTCATCGCCAGCCAGTCGGCGTTGACGCTGCCTTCAATATTCGAACCTCGCCTTCCATTGGACCAGCGTGGAGCGACACGTAATATTCCAAGGAAACAATAACTTACTTTGATTCTGCTTCGCAGCAATGGCGTTGTTACTGCGCAAACTACTGTCACGGGCCGCTCAGCCTTGGGAGGTGGAGCGCCCGGGCGCTTTTTACGTCAGGCGCTATCCCCACCAAAGAGTGACTGGCTTCGACCGGGTGATGGCGCGATGGAGTGAGCCAATGCGGTGTGCGCTTGCCCAGCTGCGTCGGCTTGGGCGCCGTTCTCGCGCCCGGTCGGTGTGTGTGCCCGGAGGCGCGGACACACCATCAGCGGTGAAGGCGGCCTGGTTGGTTGTTCGCAACATGGGCGGAAAGGTACGCTTTTACCTCTGGGGTCAATCGTGTTGATGCCTCAATCGCGACAAGCACATCCTTGCTGATGGAAAAATCGACGTCGCTCGGTAATTGCTTAACGAGCGGTTCGCTCTCCGGATTCGCTATCAGCCACACATACCCGTGATTGCTACTTCTTCGAGGCAATCCAACCACATCGAATTCGGAGCCTAGAGCATTCTTGCCGACGACATAAGGCTGTGAGTGGTCTTGCTGCCTGTAATCAAACTCGAAGCTCTGCAATACAGAATACTCAGACTTTGCATCGAGTTCTTGACCGGCATGTGAGTCAGCCCCGCACCCTGCACCAAGCAGTGCTAGTGCCGACAGGGCAATGTGATAAAAACTACGCATTTTCATGGCCCCGGATTGAATGACTCATAGCCCGATGGTACAGCGCTTCCTTGCCACAGGACGGATATCTGCGAGCTATTCATTCCAGCGATAATCCCGGTGTCAATTGGGAATGGGCTTCTCCCTGGAACCAAAGAGGACGTAATGCCGCCGGCAGCTAGCGAAGCCTGGGTTCTCGTCGCGCACGTATCTTTGAAAGCGCCGGCCGGATCCTCCTTCGGATCCGGCAATCGAATGCCCTTGTACTTCGAAATCTGCGCAAGCATCTGCTTCTCTTGTGCTGGGGTTGTGGCGATACGAATGATCGTGCTAGATCGATACTGAGCCTGATTGGCCAAGTACCCAGTAAGCGATGAACCCAGTGGTGTTCCGGTGCCATAGCTGTAAACACCTTGACCTGTGAATGCGATCGCAACATGGCCAAACGGGTTTGAAGATGTCTCGCCCCCAATGATCACTAGCGTGTCTAACCCCAGGGGATCGATCGCACTAATCGGATTCCCGCCCACATAGGCATAGGTGTTCATGCCCCCGCCCAGCCCGATCGGATCCGACTGCAAGTAGCGACCAGTACTCGCATCGTAGTCGCGACTGATGTTATGCCAGATGCCACTTTCAGCGTCGTAGTACTGCCCAGGAAACCCAATATTCAGCCCGCCAATGCCGTCCTGTGTGACTGTACGGTCGAACGCATAGTTGTTCGCCTTCCACACGTTGGCCCTAGCCGCGTTCGTGACTAGTTCCGGGCGTCCAACTTGATCGGTGTGCACGGCGTAGACCTGGTTGTCGCCGCTGCGAACCAAACCCACTAGTTCACTTCCAGCGCGAATATAAAGCTTCCAGTTACCGCTAGCCCAGTTGTACTCAGCGGCTAGTTGACCATCGAGGCCATAGACGTAGCCCGTTGCGTTGGAAGAGCCTTGGCTCTTGTAGGTCCGTTGCCCGAGCGCGTTGAACCAGTAAGTCGTTGTGACACCTGCTTTTGTGACGCTATCTAAACGATTGAAGTCGTCGTACGTGAAGGTGGCATCACCGCTGGAAGTGACATTGCCCTTTACATCAACGATGAACGATCGCGGTCGCGGACCGGTGATAGCCAGCAGGCGATTGCTTTGACCGTCGACCGTATAGCTGTCGGTTTGACCACCCCAGGTGTGACTGGTGCGATTGCCATTCTCGTCGTAGTTGAGTTGCTGGTTCGCTCCCGCCGCCGTGACCGAGGTCAGCTGTGAAAGTTGGTCGTAAGCAAATGCCTGATTAAGGCTACTACTCACCGCATTGGTGATGCCGACGATCTCATCGCTTTCGTTGTATCCAAACGTCAGGCTCTGGCGAATATCACTCTCGCTGGACTTTACACTTAGGCCCAACAGGCGTCCGTCGCTGTCGTAGGAGTGGGATCGCAACATCCCATTGCCATGGGTCCAGCCCGTCACCGGACCGAACGGGCGATACGTAATTCCGCTGATCACGTTGGAAGTTGTACCGGCGATGGTCGCTGTCATGCTGGACAGGTGCCCCAACTGGTAGCTGTAATCGGCTCTGACACCATTGGGATATGTAGTCCGCGTGATGCGTCCAATATTGTCGTAGCTATACGTCATGTCAAAGGCAATCCCACTCGTACCAATCCGTTGCTGCTGCACAAGCACGCGCCCCTCAGGGCTATAGATGTAATCCAAAGTGCCCTTGCCATCAGGGTCAGCTGCACGGCACAGGCGCCCCTTACCGTTGGTGCACGCGTCGTATGTGAACGCATGAACCTTTCCACCGGACGAAACGCCTGTCACTCGACCCATGCCGTCGTATCCATAGGTCGTGACCTGCCCCCCCGCCCGGGTCATCGACGCTCGCAAGCCACTGCCGTCGTAGTTGAAGGTAGTTGACCCGCTATCGGGACTAACCAACGACCATAGCTGACCAAAGCCATCGTAGGTGTAGGCCGTCACTTTGCCACGCGGATCAGTCACTTTGACCAGGTGATCACCGGCGTCGTACTCGAAGTAGGCGGCCTTTCCGGCCGCATCCAAAGACGTGATAACGCGATCGAGCGCATCGTAGGTGAGAATTGTGGTTCGCTCCTGACCTACCTCTCCTTCAGTCACTGATTCAAGGTTGCCATTGTCGTCGTATGTGTAGCTGACCAACCGCGAGCTAGGCGCGTCGCCATACTGGGCAATTACACGACCCAGTTCGTCGTACTCGTGGTAGACCTTGGTGCCATCCTCAACGGCGGCATACGCCGGTAATGCCAGCGCAGAGAACACCACCAGGACGTTCCTGTTCATCTTTATCCCCTTGTAAGTCCGGCAGTTGACCTACTTCTAGTCACCAGCGATTGCATGGTGTTTGCCAATATGCCCGGATGCGCAAGTGCCCATGCCGTTTCACTATCCACCAGTAGGCGTGATCTCTGGCGACCACGCCGAGCAGCCACCTGCGTTACACGCCCGCACCGAGAATCTCGGAATCATCCCGCCCTCCAACGGACCACCACCTGAGTTCTGATACTGGTAGTACACGCCCGATCCCGAGTAGATGGTTCCGGTTCCGGTAGGTGTCGAGATCTTCTGGAGCTCGTAGTAGGACGAGCCAGGCGACACCGTCCAGGACATGGTGAACGTCGTCCGGACAGGAGGCATGGGCGTGACAACATAACGTGCTGTAAGCGTTGGAGTCGCAGGGATCGCAGGCTGGACCTGCACTGCGGCGTTAGTCGACTGAGGCCCAAACCACGTGACGCCATCGCGCACCATCCGCCACTGGAAGTTGTAGCTGCCGGGCGTCTGTGGCGCAGTTACGGTGAAGTTGAACGTAGCCGTTTGTCCTGGTGTCACGGATCCGGCAACGGCCACCCGCCCCAGCCCCCAGGTCGTGTTGTCCTGCGGATTCTGGGACCCGAGGTTATAGGCCTCGGATGCCGCCCAGACCGTGTTGCCCGTGTTCTTCATCTGGACGCTAACGGAGTGCGTGCTACCCGGAAGCATGACCGTCGGCACGGTCTGAGCGATGAACTGCGCGTTGTACACCGGAGGCATGGCCGTCCATGCAGAGCAACCACCACCGTTGCAGGCACGGATCGAATAGTTGATGCCGTTGGGCGAGCCGTCTCGCACGAGCTGCGAGACCGCTGCGAACGGCGCCCCTCCGTCGGACAACTCATAGCGGGTGGCCGTCGGCGCGTTCGTCCACGAGAAGTACCACGTGGTCGTGTACGGAGGCGGATTATAATGCGGCGTGTAGGTGAAGTTTGTCGGCGTTGGAGGCGGCGGGATACTCACTGCAACGGAAGCCACTGCCGAGTACGCGCTGCATGCTCCGTTGCAGGCACGAACTTGGTAGCCGTACGTTCCGTTGACCTTGCCAGTGACCTGCTTGCTCGTCTGCGTTCCGGACGTTTCTATTGCAGACCAGGCTCCACCATTGAACTGCTCCTGCAGTTCATAGCCAATCGCGCCAGCGACCGCGTTCCAGCCAACTGAATATGTGCCGGTGTCGTTCGTCGGCGGCAGGCTGATGGTCGGAGCTACCACTGGGATAACAAAGGCGCCGGAGGAGTTCAGGAGCAGGTTTCCGGTACCCGTGGGCGAGATGCCGTGCACGAAGATTGCTTTGCCACCATGCACGGCCCTCAGCGCCTGCGGCAATGGTATCGAGAACCTATAGGCATTGCCGTTTGCCTGGCACGCAGTGGCCACCGCGGGCTCGCTTGCCAGATTCGCCACGTAACTGCCTACGTACTGCCCCTGCCCTGCGGCTCCTCCCAAGTACAGGTGCACATCGATCGCGCCATTCATACCGGTTGAGCACGCCCAGCCAGCCAGCGTGTAGTCGCCAGTCGCGGTCGACAGGCCTTCGATGTTGCCGATGACCTTCGTGTTCCATGGGTAGGCCGTCCCGAGGGTCTGGACCACCGTCGGCAGCGACACTGCGTTGTATGTGTACTGAGTGCGCGCATAGCCGCCACTCACCTCACGGTAATACTTCTCGATCAGGCGCCTTGCTGCGTCGTAGACGTACCTCATCTCCAGGCCATCTGGGCTCGTTACCGATTCAAGCAGTCCGTCGGCGCCGTATCGATAGAGGGTGTCTGCAGCAACACCGTTTGGGTAGGCGCGAACGCGGGTAAGCCGGCCTCGCCCGTCATAGCTGTAGTCCAGGACATCGCCATTCGGCCCTGTCACGCGCGCGGGTTGCCCAAGCCCGTTGTGCCCTTCAAAGAGTGCGGCGTGTCCCAGCGCATTGCGGGCCTCGATGAGATTTCCCGCTGCACTATAGGTGTAGGTCTCTGTGTCTCCGGTCAGCGGGCCATCGACCTGCACCGTGGCCAACATTCCATTGGGGTGTTTCGTATACGAATAGCTGGTCGTCCTGACCTGCCCCTGGCTGGCTGGTACACTGGCCGACAGGTTCCGGATGGCCACGGATTGTAGGCGATTGTCCGGCGCGAAGGTATACGAGGTTTCCTGCACACCCAAGACCGTTGCCTTCGTTAGCCGGTTGTTCCCCTCGTCCCATTCGTAGGTAGTGGTTCTCGCCTGGGGAGTTCCGAATGCCTCGATCTTGGTTATGAGATGCCCATGGGCGTCATAGTCAACGTTCGTCTTGTTGCCCTTGAAGTCCTCGACCTCATCTTCGTAGCCGTTGGCGTCGTAGCGCCGAATCATAGAACTGGCGGCGCAGTTCGGTGATTCCAGACCGTCGGTCGTAGTCAGCTTCCCATCCTGAAAGGTGTACCTCGTCTGCTTGTCGAGCGGGTTGGTTTCCAACGTCTGGGTGACTCGACCAGCCGCGTCCGTCGTGTAGCCGAAGATGTATCGATCTGCACCATTGGCGTGCTCCGACCTTGTTGCACGACCGTTTGCGTCGTAATCAAAATATGAATAGCGAACGCCGTTGTACGATTTCCCTAGCAACTGGAGGCCTCCAGTTCCGCCGTAAACGTACGAAATGGCGGTGCTCGGACCGCCCGCCAAGGTGATAGAAGACAGCCGCCCGGCGTCGTAGCTGTACGTGTATACGTTACCCGCCGGATCCGTCACAGTCTCCGGCCGCCCACCCGACCAGGTGAAATCGACGTGCGCGCCACCTGTGTGTGTTACGCGCTGCAGCTGGGTTCCATTCGCACCGCCGTAGGTGTAGGCCCATCCAACGCCATGGGCGTTGACTTCAGATTGGATGAGGCCTCCTTGGTAGACCTCCACCGTGTTGTCTTCGGTGTAGAGCGTCATGCTCTGCGCATTGGTTCCCATCAGCTTTGAAACCGCGGCAGGCTTGACCTCCTGCATGGTGCCGTTTACGAACTGGAGGAACTTGATGGCGCGTCCATCGGGCCGGTATGCCCACACCGCCATGGGTAGATCAGGCGCCTGACATAGCAGGCCGCCGGCAGATGGGTAGCAGTCTTGAATGTCTCGATAATCGAACAGCAACCTCTTGTCAAAATTGCTCAGCCACTTGGGCCCGAACATTCCAGCCGCGTTCGATTGCGCGTTGTATTCCCTGCGTAAGAACAATCCCATTTCGCCGGAGGCTGTAAAATCAGTTTCGGGCTCTACCTTGTTCCCTGTTGCAGTTACGATGGGATTGGACTTGTCCGGCTGCGTCCCGCCGCAACCCGTGCCATTGTTCGCGCTGACAGCCGGATCGCCCAAGGTCTGATTGAACAGCGGTACGACAGGCGAAGTCTCCTGGAGCAATCCAGGGTTCAGGAACTGAAAGTTGGACAGTGACAGTCCCAACGCCTGTACCGTCACATGGTCTAGGTCATGAGGGCCTGCCCCGTAACCCTGGTCCGACAGGGCGTAGCCCTGCGCATGAGCACCGGCGCAAAGAATGGATAATGATAGAAGCGCCCAACGCTTGCAAAACTGAGCTCCAACTCTTCCATCTATGACGGCCGACAGGGGAGCGTCCTTGTCAGGGCGGAACGATCGAATCTGCATCCTTTCTCCCCTGATTTGCCGACAGGCAAACTGCAGTGTTGAACTCAACGCGCGAATCGCTACAGGCCGATTGGTTGCACTGACACAGGTGACGCAGGTGATGCCCATGCGAGCACACGGCGCGGGCCAAGGTCCCGAATCGTCCAGCTGAGCAAAGCGAGATTCGAGATGGCCATTGGTATCGGCATCGTGTGCCGTCCACCGGGCCATTCCTGTTGGCTCAGAAGCACACCCCTTAGCTTCATAGCTCCCCCTGCAATCGACGGCCCATACGCTGCGGCGACCGATTCTTTCCCTATCGACTCAATTAAGCGAGCCGGCGCACCACCCCTGGCAGGCCGGAACAGCGAATCATGCCTCCATGTGATATGTCTGTGAACTGTGTCGCAGTGACCATAAGGACATTAGCTGAAGTAGCGCTTACGGCAACGCGAAGGAACCACTCACCTCCAACCTGGCACAACGTGCCAGACGCCACCGGTGGAGGCCTGGCCCATCCGAGCGCACCAACTATGCATACCGCCCCCTAATAGCGCTGCGGGCTGCAGCGTCGTGAGCATCTGACGGCACCGCCCCGCACGCCACCGAGAAAGTTTCTCGGCTAGCTGGGGCTACGTGCTAGGACGCACGATAGACGTAAGCTGGCCTCGAACGGCAGCGTGGTACTGGAGGGCGGGGAACGACCGCTTCCGACTGCGGTTTCAACCGGTCGATGCAACAGATTGTTGGAATCGTTCGGCCGGCGTTTCGTAGCCTAGCGTCTTCCGGGGACGTCCGTTCAACTCTCTGGCCACGGCGTCAAGCTTGGCCTGCGATATAGCGGACAGATCGAGCCCCTTGGGGAAGTACTGCCGCAGCAGTCCGTTGGTGTTCTCGTTCGAGCCGCGCTGCCAAGGATGCTGTGGATC
The DNA here is from genome assembly GCF_057656135.1 of Lysobacter sp. Soil_N_23. Lineage (NCBI taxonomy): Bacteria > Pseudomonadati > Pseudomonadota > Gammaproteobacteria > Lysobacterales > Lysobacteraceae > Lysobacter > Lysobacter sp. Soil_N_23. The sequence goes on along the minus strand of NZ_JBDGKY010000016.1, from coordinate 2,154 downwards.
ACAGAAGTAGACCTGGATGTCCGTTGCCAAAGTGAAACGGCGGTGGTCGGCCATCTCCTTGCCACGGTCCCAGGTCAACGATCGGTACAGTTCCTTCGGCAGGCGCCGCGCATTCTTGATCAGCGCATCGATGACCGTTTCGGTGTCCTTACCTCCGACCTTCACCAGCATGACGTAGCGCGTATGCCGCTCCACCAGCGTGGCAATCTAACTGTTGCTGCTGCCAAACAACAGGTCGCCTTCCCAGTGGCCCGGCACCGCCCGGTCCTCGACCGCTGCAGGGCGCTCGCGGATCGATACGGTGTCGCTGATGCGGCCGTGGTTGTCCGTCTTCTGTGTGTGGTGGCGTGATCGGCGCATCGCCCGCGTCCGCCGCAGGTAGCCAAGAAGCTCCTGCTTTAAGGCGCCCCGGGCCTGGATGAAGAGGGTGCGGTAGATCGTCTCGTATGACACCTGACCGCTCGCGTCGTCTGGATGGATGCGCTTGAGCCATCCGGCGATCTGCTGCGGGGACCAGCGCCGTTGCAGCTTGGCCGCGACCTGCCGCGCCAAGGCTCGATGCCGGGCCAGCTTACAAGTCTTTGGACGACGCGACCGGTCCCAGGCGGCTTGATCGGCTCGGCTGGCGCGGTAGCCACTGGATTTCCCATTGCGCCGCAACTCCCGGCTCACCGTGGATGGCGCCCGCCCCAGTGCGGCCGCGATCGAACGGATCGACTGCCCGCTCACCACACCACGCGAGATCTCTTCCCGCTCGGCCAGGCTCAGTGCCCGATCTGACCGTCGGCGCGCGGGCGGCCGGATCCCGCCGGACGCGGCCAGGATCCCGCGAACCGAGCTGTGGCGCCGATCAAAGAGCTGCGCAATCTGGTGCAGCGACTCGCCCTTCTGCCACCGATCCCACATCTGGGCCTTCTGCAGTTCCGTGTAGCAGATCCTTGCCCGGTACTTCATCTGCAACACTCCTGCTGCCGAGGCAGCCTTCAGTGTGTTGCATCGACCGGTTGAAACCGCAGCCGATAGCAGACGAACGACGTAAGCCCGCTCCGGCGCTTGCGGACGTTGTCACTCGCGCCAAGACGATCCGCTGACTGAGTAGCTATTGCCCGAACCGGCCGGCACGCTATGCTTCGACGGACGGGGCAGCGAGCGGATCTGGTCAAGATCTCCATGCCCTCGCTAGCGGCAGCGGTTCCGCAACTACAGGGGAAAAACTGGTGAAGCGTCTCTTTTGGTCGACCATGACCTGCCTTGCGATGTCCAACGCGTTGGCGGGTCCACCGCCGCCTCCGCCGATTCCGCCGGGCTATCCACGAGACGTGCGCAATGCAGTGCCTGTCTCGCAGGTGCCCTCGCCCATCTATCCGCCTGAGCTCACCTGTTCGGGGCTGACTGCGACAACGACCCTCATCCTGTTAGTGAACTCATCGGGCGTGGTGATAGACCAGCAGGTAGAAGCAAGCAGCGGGAACCGCTTGTTCGACAAAAGTGCCTTGCAGGCGTCAAAGCAGTGGAAGTTCAGGCCTTCCACCGCGGACGGTGTGCCCGTGGCGCAGAGGGTGCGTTTCCCGATTTCGTTTGAGGCGCAACGGAAGAAGCCAGCCTTCTGCTCCGAAATGCTCCTGACCCTGGCACCGGCACCCGGGCAGTGGAAGTTTGCTGCGGGCAAGCCCGTTTTCGCGGAGGTGCGGTTCCAGCCGCCTAGGCCAATGACCGTTGTCGCCAGTTGGGTAAGAGAAGAGTACGGTGCATTGATTCCCGTCGGCGAAGAGACGCGCGCCGTGGATCCCTCGCGAAACAACTATATCTTTCTGTTCGATGCGCCCCAGGCGAAAGGCCGGTATCGGGTCATCATCACAGCCGACGACGGTTATTCCGCCGAGTCGGACTTCACGGTGAGATAGGCGTCGGCTCGGTTTGGACGCTTCGCGTACGCTCCTGGCCGACTGAGGGTGCTCGGCTTGGGCGAGGTGCTGAGACCGCATCACGAACAGATACATTCCCGGCCGGGGGTTGGGTCATGGCACGGCGGTCGGCCGCAGCTCCGGGCTCCGTTTGCGTCGCTAGGCCTAACAAGTCCGTAAGGAGCTTCCCGTCAACTCCGGGTGCATGACGCTCTTGCCTGGAGCTTGAAGGCCGTTGCTGGTTCTCATG
>NZ_JBDGKY010000015.1:0-116613 GCF_057656135.1 Lysobacter sp. Soil_N_23 | reverse complement strand
CAGCAGTGGGCCATGGATGGCCCACGCCCCGCCTTCGGACAGGATGTCCGACGAAGGGGCGGAGCAATCCCCGGCCCAGCGGACGACGCCCTGCCGAGGCATCACGCTTGACGCGGTTGCGGTTGCCCTTGCCGGTGACGTGACAGCGCCACCGGGTTCATCCATCCGCAACCGCAACCGGCTAAAATGGCCCGCCTCGCCGAGGGGCGCTGCAAGTCCGGGCAATCCGGAATCAGGCTCGGCGGGACGCAACACGCACAACGGCGCCCGGTTTGGCAGGCGATGACTGCCCTGCCCTCACCCCAGCCCTCTCCCGCGAGCGGGAGAGGGGGTAAAGACAAACCGGAGCTTTCCAAATGAATGCCGTAGCCAAGCCTGCTTCTATGAAGCAATTCTCCACCGAAGGCGATTACAAAGTTGCCGACATCTCCCTGGCCGACTGGGGCCGCAAGGAGATCGACATCGCCGAGCACGAAATGCCGGGCCTGATGTCCATCCGCAAGAAGTACGCCGCCACCGCAACGCTCAAGGGCGTGCGCGTGACCGGCTCGCTGCACATGACCATCCAGACCGCGGTGCTGATCGAGACCCTGCGTGACCTCGGCGCCGACGTGCGCTGGGCCTCGTGCAACATCTTCTCGACCCAGGACCACGCCGCCGCCGCGATCGCCGCCAGCGGCACCCCGGTGTTCGCCTGGAAGGGCGAATCGCTGGAAGAGTATTGGGACTGTACCCTCGCCGCCCTGACCTTCCCGGGCACCGGCGCCGACAAGCACCTCGGCCCGCAGCTCGTCGTCGACGACGGCGGCGACGTGACCCTGCTGATCCACAAGGGCTTTGAACTCGAGAACGGCAGCGACTGGGTCAACACCGCCTCGGGCAACCACGAAGAACAGGTGATCAAGGACCTGCTCAAGCGCGTCCACGCCGAGCGTCCGGGCTTCTGGCACACCGTCGTGCGCGACTGGAAAGGCGTCTCGGAAGAGACCACCACCGGCGTCCACCGCCTGTACCAGCTGGCCGAAGCCGGCTCGCTGCTGGTGCCGGCGATCAACGTCAACGACTCGGTCACCAAGTCCAAGTTCGACAACCTCTACGGCTGCCGCGAATCGCTGGCCGACGGCCTCAAGCGCGCGATGGACGTGATGCTGGCCGGCAAGGTCGCCGTGGTCTGCGGTTACGGCGACGTCGGCAAGGGCTCGGCGCACTCGCTGCGTGCCTACGGCGCGCGCGTGGTCGTCACCGAGATCGATCCGATCAATGCCCTGCAGGCGGCAATGGAAGGCTTCGAGGTCAACACCGTCGAGAGCACGCTGGGCCGTGGCGACATCTACGTCACCACCACCGGCAACAAGGACGTGCTGACGCTCGAGCACATGTCGCAGATGAAGGACCAGGCGATCGTCTGCAACATCGGCCACTTCGACAACGAGATCCAGGTCGACAGGCTCAACGCCTCCGGCGCGGTTCGTTTGAACATCAAGCCGCAGGTCGACAAGTACACCTTCAAACATGCTGATGGAAAGCCGGGCAACTCGATCTTCCTGCTGGCCGAAGGCCGCCTGGTGAACCTCGGCTGTGCCACCGGCCACCCGAGCTTCGTCATGTCCAACTCGTTCTCGAACCAGACCCTGGCGCAGATCGACCTGTGGGCGAACAAGGACAGCTACGAGCCGAAGGTCTACATCCTGCCCAAGAAGCTCGACGAGGAAGTCGCGCGCCTGCACCTGGAAAAGATCGGCGTGAAGCTGACCCGACTGACCGACGAGCAGGCCGCTTACCTGGGCGTGTCGGCCGACGGTCCGTACAAGCCGGAGCACTACCGCTACTGATCGACCGCAGCCGCGTACTGCACAAGTATGGCGATACAAGGAAACGGGCGCTTCGGCGCCCGTTTTTTTTCGCCCCTGACAAACCACCCGTCATTCACCTAGCCAACCGTCATTCCCGCGAAGGCGGGAACCCAGCGACTTGCAACCCTGCCACTTTCTGCAGCCCCGCGGAAAGGCACTGGGTTCCCGCCTTCGCGGGAATGACGGGGTGAGGGGAGGAATCGATCGATTTCCGTTTCACTCCATCGCGATAGAGCGATAGAATGTCCGCCACCCCAGCACCGGCGGCCACGCATGACCCCGATCAGCTTCGAGTTCTACCCGCCAAAGACCGACGAGCAGCGCGCGCAGCTGGACAAGACCGCGGCCAGGCTGAAATCGCAGAACCCCGAATACGTCTCGTGCACCTTCGGCGCCGGCGGCTCGACGCTGAGCTACACGCCGGAGACGGTCGAACGCCTGCACCAGACCCACGGCCTCGATGCCGCCCCGCATCTGTCCTGCGTCGGCGGCACGCGCGCCGAACTGGGCGAGCTGCTCGAACGCTACAAGGCCATGGGCTGCCACCGCATCGTCGCCCTGCGTGGCGACCTGCCCTCGGGCATGGGTCATACCGGCGATTTCCGCTACGCCACCGAACTGGTCGAGTTCATCCGCCGCGAGCACGACGGCTACTTCCACATCGAAGTGGGCTGCTATCCCGAGTGCCATCCGCAGGCCGATGACGCGCACGCCGACCTGCGCCATTTCAAGGCCAAGATCGACGCTGGCGCCAATGGCGCGATCACCCAGTACTTCTACAACGCCGACGCGTACTTCCGCTTCGTCGACGACGTGCGCCGGCTGGGCGTCACCGTGCCGATCGTGCCGGGCATCATGCCGATCTCGAACTTCAGCCAGTTGCGACGGTTCTCCGATGCCTGCGGTGCCGAGATCCCGCGCTGGATCGGCAAGCGCATGCAGGCCTTCGGCGATGACGCCGAGTCGATCCGCGAGTTCGCCGCAGACATGGTCGCGGCCATGTGCCAGCGCCTGGTCGCAGGCGGCGCGCCGGGCCTGCACTTCTACACGCTCAACCTGTCCAAGCCGACACTGTCGGTGATCTCGCGCCTGTAGGAGCGAGCTTGCTCGCGAACCGGGCGGAATCGCTGCGGATGCGCTGATCGCGAGCAAGCTCGCTCCTGCCCCTGCCCGCAACCACATGCCATTGACGCCCGCGGGCGGAGGATGAACTTCCCCGTTCCCCCGCGGGCCGAAGATGAACACGCAGCCACGCCGGGTGGCGGCCTGGGTCTGGTTGTGGGCGCTACTGCTGGCGGCCCCGGCCCACGCCGTCGGCAGCTTCCATCGCTGCCAGGCCCGCGACGGCCAAGCCGTCTATACCGACACTGCCTGCGCAGCGCTGGGTGCTGCGCCTGCGCCGATGTCGGTCGAACTGGTCAATCGCCTCACCTTTGACGCGTCTTCATCGGCCAGCCTGGGGCTGCTGCAGGGCAATCCGCGCGGTGCCATTCCGATCCGCCGCCCGGCGGCCAGCGGCTGCGCGCGCAACGTCGGACAACTGTCGCTGGACCTGATGGGCGCCTTCGCCATGGGCGACGTCAATCGCATCGCCGAAAGCTTCCACTGGCCAGGGCTGCAGCACCAGCAGGCGCAGCTGGTGATGAATCGCCTGCAGCATCTGGCGCGGCAGTCGCTGGTCGACGCCAGCTTCTGGCCGTCGCTGGCCAGCGCCGACGATGGCGCCGGCGCCATGCAACTGGTCTTCTCCGAGCCGCAGCAGGTGCTGGAACTGGGCGTGGAGCGTTCTTCGGGCTGCTACTTCGTCCGCTTCTGAACTGCGGCCGGTATTGATCGGACTGCGATGGGCGTATCGTCGCGTTCCACCTGCCCCAGCTAGTCTGCACCGATGCCGATGTCGAAATGCCTGCTGATGACCGTGCTGCTCGTCGCGGCGGCATGGCAGCCCGTCGCCGCGCAGGTGCGCAGATGCACGACGCCGGAAGGCATGGACATCTTCACCGACCGACAGTGCCCGGATGTCGGCGCCGTCGAGCAGCCGCCCAAGGTCGCGCCGGCGGCAGGTTCGCGAGAACGCAGTGGCGGCTGCGCGCGCAGCCTTCGCGACCTGGTCCAGGAGCTCAACGGCGCCTTCGACGCCCGCGACGCCAATCGCCTAGCCGGCGTCTACAACTGGAACGGGATGTCGGGCAGCGCCGCCTACGCCGCGCTGGAGCGGCTCGATGCGCTGGTGCAGCGACCGCTGGTCGGCATCTACCCGGTCATGCCAGACGAGCCCGGCGACACGCCACCGGCGGAAGCCATCACCGAAGCCATCACCGAAGCCATCACCAGCGAGGATGGCACCGAGCCAGCGCCACCTCCCCGGCCCAGGCAGGCGCCGGTGGCGCTGCGCGTGGAGCAGACGCTGGCCAACGGCAGCACGCCATCGCGCACCGTGTTCGGCCTGCAGAAATACTTCGGCTGCTGGTGGATCAAGGGCTGACGCCTGGCGAGCGCCCAGGTCGCGACTTGGGCCCGGGACCTCGACGCAGGCACAATAGCCGTCTCCCCCTGACGGAAGACCGGCGATGCAATACCCCGAATGGATCTGGCAGAACGGCGTCATCAAGCGCTGGGCCGAAGCCACCACGCACGTGATGGCCCACGTGGTGCACTACGGCTCGTCGGTGTTCGAGGGCATCCGTTGCTACCAGACGCCTTCCGGCCCGGTGATCTTCCGCCTCACCGACCACAACACGCGCCTGTATGCCTCGGCCAAGATCTACGACATGGCGATTCCCTATTCGCTGGAGCAGATCAACGCCGCCTGCCGCGAAGTGCTCAAGGCCAACGACAACACCACCGACTACCTGCGTCCGGTGGCCTACCGCGGCCTGGGTGGCTTCGGCCTGTCGGCAGACACGCCGACCGACGTCGCCGTGGCGACCTGGAAGATGGGCCAGTACCTGGGCGCCAGCGTGCTCGACCAGGGCATCGATGCCTGCGTGTCGAGTTGGCAGCGCTTCGCGCCGAACACCCTTCCGGCGGGCGCCAAGGCCGGCGGCAACTACCTGTCGGGCCAGCTGGTCGCGCGCGAAGCTCGCCGCCTGGGCTTCGGCGAGGGCATCGCACTGGCCTCGACCGGCCTGCTCTCGGAAGGCGCCGGCGAGAACCTGTTCCTGGTGTTCGATGGCGCCCTGCACACCACGCCGGTCAGCGCCGCGCTGCTCAACGGCATCACCCGCAACACCATCATCACCCTCGCCCGCGACGCCGGCATCGAGGTGATCGAACGCGATCTTCCGCGCGAATACCTGTACCTGTGCGACGAACTGTTCATGTGCGGCACCGCCGCCGAGATCACGCCAATCCGTTCGGTCGACGGCCGCCAGGTCGGCAGCGGCAAGCCGGGCGCGGTGACGCGCCGGATCCAGGAGCTGTTCTTCGGTCTGTTCGACGGCAAGACGCCGGACAAGTACGGCTGGCTCGAGCCGGTCTGACCCGCACTCTTTGTAGGAGCGAGCTTGCTCGCGAAAGGCATCCCGGATCGCCGAGGTCCTTTCGCGAGCAAGCTCGCTCCTACATCCACAACGCGGACCTGGACGCGCGCGACGTCCATATCGGCGAACGCGCCGCGTCCTCGCCCGCATGCCCGGGTGACAAAGTCACTGACGCACTCCACGCGCCCTCCTATCGTTCGCTCCGACTGTCCGCGCGGGCATTTTCCCATCGGGCAATCCTTCGGACGAACTCAGAGGATGCAAGCATGTTCAACAGGAATGTCGGGGCGGCGGATCGTACGATCCGTCTGCTGATCGGAATTGCGCTCATCGCGCTGGTCTTCATCGGACCCAAAACACCGTGGGGCTGGATCGGAGTCATCCCCTTCGCTACTGCGTTGATTACCTGGTGCCCGCTGTATCAGCTTTTCGGCATACGCACCTGCGCCAGGAACGCATGCAAGTCATAGCTTGCGCAAGCCGCGTCGACAAGCACCCTGGGCGCTGGCTATAGCGTCCTGGGTGGACGCCCGGACCGGCTGGCCAGAATCATCGCCCCCAGCGGCAAGCGTCCTGCGGCAATTGACCGACGTCAGAAAGGCGGATCAGCCGCCTCGCAGCCTCGGGCCAGGAGGTCGTCCTCTACCGCGTCTCGCCTGGGGAGGCCTGTGCGATCACCAACGCCTGCGTGCTTGGCAAGCAGGTGTATCCGGTGGACGGCCATGCGGAGAGCGACATATCGGCGCTGGTTCTGCTACCGGACGTATTTCAACGCCGACTCAGCGAAAGCGAGCCGTTCCGTCGCTTTGTGTTCCGCGACCACGCCCAGCGCCTGGGGCACCTGATTGGACGAATCGAAAGCATCACCAGCGAACGCATCGACGTGCGCCTTGCACGTTGCATGCTCGCGCGCGCTGTCGACGGTGCGGTCATGGCCACTCATTGCCAGCTGGCCAGCGACATCGGCAGCGCGCGAGAAGTGGTAAGCCGGAACCTCAAGCTGTTCGAGCGCCAAGGTGGCGTGCGGCTGCATCGCAACTGGATCGAGATCCTCGATGAAGGATCCCTACGCGCTGTCGTTTCCAGCGGTTTGTAACGGGCAGGAGCGAGCTTGCTCGCGAAAGGGCCTCGGCGATCCGGGATGCCTTTCGCGAGCAAGCTCGCTCCTACAACCAGGTTGCCAGCTCAGACGTGCGGGAAGACGTCGTCGGCGAACGCGAGCGTGGCGACCACGCCGCGCTCCTCGCCCGGACGCACCTGCACTTCCCAGCCATACAGCGCGCACAGGCGGCGAACAATCGACAGGCCGATGCCGCCTCCCTGGGAATGCGCGGCATGCGTGCCGCGATAGCCGCGCTGGAACAGCTTGGCGGCATCCTCGGCGCTCAGTCCCGGACCCGAGTCGATCACCGCGACCGACTTCCTGCCCAGTCGCACCACCACTTCGCCTTCGTTGCTGTACTTGACGGCATTGCCGATCAGGTTGCCCAGCGCGACCGAGACGGCTGCTTCCGGCGCATCCACCATCAGGCCCTGCTCGCCTTCCACGCGCAGCTCCAGCGGCTTGCCGCCGAGCTGGGCACGGTGGGCGTCGAGCAACTGCTCGGCGACCCGGGCGACATCGGTGGCGCCATGGCCACGTTCGTTGCGCGACAGCAGCAGCAAAGCGCTGATCAGGTCGGTGCACTGCTGCTCGGCGCGCTGGATGCGCAGCAGGCGGTTGCGGGTCTTGTCGTCGACATCCGGGCGCGACAGCAGCAGTTCGACCGCGCCCTTCACCACCGCCAGCGGCGTGCGCAGCTCATGGCTGACGTCGGCGTTGAATTCGCGATCGCGCTGGACCACTTCGGTCAGGCGCTCGGCGTAATCGTCGAGCGCCTCGGCGAGCTGGCCGACCTCGTCGTCGGGGAAGTGCGATGCCAGGTTCTCCGGCTCCGAACTTCGCCCGGACAGCTTGAGGCGGTTGGCCAGCTCCGAGACCGGACTCATCACGCGTGAGGCCGACCACCAGCCGACCAGCAGCGACAACACCGTGAACAGGAACACCGACGCCCAGATCGCCCGCTGGAACTGGGCTTCGCCGCGCGTCGCCTGCGACATGTCGTAGGCGAGGAAGAACCATGCCTGGGGCGTCTTGCGCACCGCCAGCTTGTAGGAGAATGGCTCGCCGTTGGGGGCGACACCGGTCATGCCGTAGATGCCGTCGTTTAGCTCGTACCATTCCGGCCAATTGACGCGCACCGCGTCGAACTTGTCGGGCGTGTAGACGTAGGCGCGGATCTGCTCCACCGCGAAGGTGGTGTCGCCGCCTGCTTCGAACTGGCGCGCGGCCTGATCGATGTTGCGGTTCATCACGTCTTCGACGATCTGGTTCTCGACCCGGTTGCGGGTCCAGTTCGTCGCCCAGGCGAACAGCGCCGTCAGGCCGAAGCCGAGCAACACAAAGGCAAGGATGATGCGGCTGCGCAGCTGCCGCCGGAATCGGGTCCTGCGCGGCGGACGCTGGGGCTCTTCGGCGACCGCCATGGGCTCAACCGTTGTCTGGGGCGGCGATGCGGTAACCGATGCCATGGCGAGTCTGGATCAACGGAACTTCGAACGGCTTGTCGACCACCGCGCGCAGGCCATGGATGTGCACGCGCAGGCTGTCGGAGTCGGGCAGCTCCTCGCCCCAGACGCGCGTTTCCAGTTCCTGTCGCGTGACCACCGCCGGCGAGGCTTCCATCAGCGCCTGCAGGATCTTCAGCGCGGTCGGGTTGAGCTGCAGCAGCTTGCCTTGGCGACGGACTTCCAGGGTGTCGAGGTTGTATTCGAGGTCGGCGGTATTGAGCACGCGCGTCTGCACGCCGCGACCGCGTCGCGACAGCGCATTCAGTCGGACTTCGACCTCCTGCAGCGCGAACGGCTTGATCAGGTAGTCGTCGGCACCGGAGTCGAAGCCGGCCAGTTTGTTCTCGAGGCTGTCGCGCGCGGTCAGCATCAGCACCGGGGTCTGCTTGCGCGCTTCGTTGCGCAGCTTGCGGCAGACCTCCAGGCCATCCAGGCCCGGCAGGTTCAGATCGAGCACGATCGCGTCGAAGTCGTGGACCACGGCCAGGTGCAGGCCGGTGACGCCATCGGCGGCGAAATCCACGGTATGACCGCGGTCCTCGAGAAAGTCGCCTAGATTGGCGGCGATGTCCTGGTTGTCTTCGATGACGAGGATGCGCATGACTGGACCTTCCTGGGTAGTGGGGCTTTCGACCGTCGAACGTCTTTTAAGTTGCAGCGGCGACCAGGCGCCGGAGGGCCGCGGCGTTCCTGACTTAACGATCTTAACGATTCTGCCAGAGCCGTCGTGTGCTCCAGTCACCTGTTGCACACGCTGCGATGCGCGTCGCGCAGACAAACAAAGGCCCAAGCGCGGGGCCACCGCGCCTGGGCCAAAAGGGTATTGCCCCGATTACCGTAACCTGCATCGACCAGGTACTGACTTGGTAGAGCGGCAGTGCTGCGGTACCGACAGGCTACGCCGAATTCGATTAAACCGCTGTTAAAAACGCCCGTTAAAATTACGTTACGGGAAGGAGCGGCTTCCGATCTGTGTCGTCAATTTCGACAAATATCGGCCAATTTTCGGCCATCTCCCGTAAAAACACAGAATCAGCGCGAGGCAGCCTTTTTCGCGATTCTGCGTTTGAGCCGATCGGCGACGTAGCTGATGATCTCACCGGCCACGTCCACCCCGGTCGCATCCTCGATGCCTTCCAGGCCCGGCGACGAGTTGACTTCGAGCACCAGCGGGCCACGCGCACTGCGGATGAGATCGACACCGGCGACGCCCAGTCCGAGCACGCGTGCGGCGCGAATGGCGACATCCTGTTCGGCGGCGCTGGCGCGAACGCCCTTGGCCGAACCACCGCGATGGAGGTTGGAGCGGAAGTCGCCCTTGGGCGCCTGCCGCTTCATCGCCGCCACGACCCGACCGCCGACCACGAAGCAGCGCACATCGGCACCGCGCGCCTCCTCGATGAATTCCTGGACCAGGAAGTTGGCATAGAGGCCACGCAGGGCCTCGATCACGCCGCGCGAGGCCGACAGCTTCTCGGTCAGCATCACCCCTGCGCCCTGGGTGCCCTCGTTGAGCTTGATCACGTGCGGCGGCGCGCCGAGCATCGACAGCAGGTCGCCGGTGTCGTCGGGGTTGTCGCCGAACACCGTGGTCGGCAGGCCGATGTGCTCGGCCGCCAGCAGCTGGTGGCAGCGCAGCTTGTCGCGGGCACGCAGGATCGCGTCGGAGGAATTGGGCGTGACCGAGTTCATGAGCTCGAACTGGCGCAGCACCGCCGACCCGTAGCGCGTCACCGAGGCGCCGATCCGGGGGATCACCGCCTGGTAGCCGGCGATCGGCCGGCCCTTGTAGTGCATGCTGAATCCGTCGCTGGCGATGCGCATGTAGCAGCGCAGCGGGTCGAGCACGCGCACGCTGTGGTTCTGCTCACGCGCGGCCTCGACCAGGCGCCGGGTCGAGTAAAGCTTGCTGTTGCGCGACAGGATCGCCAGTTTCATTGCATTGATTTCACGATGGGCACGATCGCGCCCGAAATGGGCAGGCGGCCGTGCAGGAATGAGCGCGCGGGATCGACGGTGAACACCCTCGCCAGCGCAGTACGGCCCAGCAGCATCGGAAACAGCATGCCGCGCCGATCCGACAGATTGATTTCAACCACGCGCTCGACACCGGCCAGCGACAGCACCGTGCGGACGAACACCCGCCGGGTGCAGTGGCCGCCGGAATCGGTGACCTCGCGCTCGTCGTAAATCGGCGCAACCGCCTCGATGATGCCACCGCGCTCGCCCGGGCTGATCCTGAAGCCGACCCACGGCGCGCCGCCCTCGGAAAAGCGCCACTGCGCGTCCACGTGCAGCGCCGAACTGCGCGCGCCGCTGTCGACCTTGGTGCGCAGGCGCGCGATGCCAAGCTCCGGCAAGGAAGCCCACTCGCGCCAACCCAGTACGATCTTCGTTGCCATCGGGCCTCCGGGGCGGGCCGCTGGAAGGCAAAAGCGGCGGCCACTTTAAAGCAGGCCGCCGCTGCGAATGTTTGGAGCGGGTGATGGGAATCGAACCCACGCTAGCAGCTTGGGAAGCTGCAGTTCTACCATTGAACTACACCCGCGTGGCGGCAAGTCTATGCCGCGTCAGGATGGCGAGTCAAAGCGCTCGCGCGGGGGGCGACGGCGGGAGTGGGGAGCGGGAATAACAAGCGGGAAGAGGGAATGGACGGCAGCCGCAGCCAATGGCACCGCAACGCCGACACGCTACCGTTCCCTATTCCCTATTCCCGCTCTACAACCTCAGAACCCGCCACCAAGGCTGACGAACACGGTCGCGTCGTTGCCGCCCTTCTGACCGACCGTCACGCTGGTGCCGATGTTGGTCGCCAGGCCGAACAGCTGCGTGCGCGCGCCAAACACCAGCGTGCCGTAGTCCTGGTCGTACCGGGTACCGGGGACGGCGAACGGCGCCACGCCCGGCATCGAGCGCAGGCTGGCGAAGACTTCGTCGTCGTTGTCCTCGAACTCGTGGTCGTAGGTCAGCCTGGCGTACGGGCTCAGGTGCTCGTTGATGGTGTAGTCGACCTGCCAGCCGACGCTGCCGATCAGCGAGTCGTAGTCGCGGTCCATGAAGGTCAGGGCCGTGGCCTTGGTACTGTTCTCGTCATAGCCGTCGACCTCGATCGTCTGCGACAGCACCTGCACCACCGGGCCGTGCTTGAGCGAGCCCTCGCCGAAGTTCCAGCCTGCCGCGAAGCCGGCGCTGAGGTTGGTGCCGTCGGGCGAGCCGGTGTGGGTGCGCGAGGTCGGGCCAAGCTTGATCCGGCGCTCGACGTCGTAGGAGACCCAGCTGTAGCTCAGCTGGCCGTTGATCCACGCCGAGCCGCTGGTCCAGCCCAGGTAGCCGCCGAGGGTGGCGTCGTCCTGGTCGAACTCGCCGCGGTTGTTGCCCCAGTCCATCTTCTGCTGGCCGTAGCCGGCGAAACCGCCGTACACCAGGTCGCCGCTGGCCCAGTCGAGGCCGAAGCTCAGCGCCGGGCCCATGCCGTCGTAGTTGTCGCCGTCGCCGTAGCGCTGGAAGTCGCCGCGCACGTCGCCCCACCAGCGCATGCCCTCGCCTTCCGGACGCGCGCCGATCTGGGCGGCAACGCGGTCGGCGCGGGCGCGACCGATCACGGCTTCCGAATGCGGCAGCACGGCCAACTGGCGCGGGCCTTCGAGGATCGAGACGGCGTAGTCGCCGAGGATTGCGTGCGCCTTCGAGGACGGATGAACGCCATCGGCGAAGGCATACGTGTCCGGCGCGTTCGGCGCGGCATAGGAAGCCGGATTGCAGAACAGCGACGAGTCGCCAGCCGGTGCCGGTTGCGTACGGCAGGCCACGCCGGTGACGTTGGTGATGCCGTAGGGCGCCGGGTTGGCGATGATCTCGCCCAGCAGGTGGAAGGTGTCGAGCGGGATCACGCGCAGGTTGGCCGTGGCCAGACCGTTGAACAAGGCGGTGTTGTAGGCGGTCGCCAGGGCCGTGCCCTGTGCCTGCGCGACGGCGCCGCCGGCGCGCGACTGCGGCGTCAGGCCGAGGTCCGGCACGGTCGGCACCAGCACGTAGCGGGCGCCGGCGCTCTCCAGCGCGGCGACGTTGCCGACCTGGGCGGCTACCGCGCCGCCGATGATCGCTTGTGCCTGTGCCGGCGCCATGGCCGCCGCGAACAGGTCATTGGCGCCACCCCAGACGGTGTAGAGGGCATTGCCGTCGGCGCTGCCACCATTGCGGGTGAGGTAGCTGGCGATCTGCGTGCTCAGCGACGGAATCGGACCGAGGCCGCCGACGGCGTTGGTGCCGGTGCGGGCACCGCCGACGGCATAGTTGCTGCCACCCTGGTTGTCGCTCGCTGCGTTGGTGCCGTAGTAGTCGGCCACGTACTCGGCCCAGACCAGGCCCGGGTTGGTGGTGAAGCGTCCCAGCAACGCGCCGGACGGCCCCACTGCCTGCACCAGCGCAGGCCGGAAGTGACCGGAGTCGGTCAGGCTGTCACCGAAGAAGACGGTCTGCGAATACGGGTGGCTCTGGGCGAAGGCCGGTGCGGCTGCCAGCGCCAGTGCGGCGGCCAGCACGGAGCGAACGGGTGTCATCATTGAATCCCCTGAGAAGGCATCGGAAGGCGTGGGAAAGCGGTAGTTGGATGGCGACAGCAGTAGGTCCGCGGAGCCCACATACGCCCGCGGATGGACGCATCGAAACATGCGCGCCTGACACACTCACGCCGCAGTGCGTCAAAAAGCGTGCCGACACTGGCCTGGTGCCGTGGCCGCGGCGACAATAGCACCATGGAAATTCTCTTGAACGGCGAGCCGCGCGCGATTGCGGCCGACACCACGGTGCTGCAACTGTTGCAACTCGAAGGCCTGGGCGAGCGCCGGGTCGCGGTGGAAATCAACAGCGAGATCGTGCCGCGCAGCCGCCACGGCGAGCGTGCACTGGCCAACGGCGACCGGGTCGAGATCGTGCACGCGCTGGGCGGCGGCTGAATCGCCCCCCCTGTAGGAGCGAGCTTGCTCGCGAAGAGCCTTTCGGGCCCGGCCAAGGCTGTTCGCGAGCAAGCTCGCTCCTACACATACACGCGGCGCATGCAGGGCGCCTCGCGCGCGACTGCTAAACTGGCGCGATGACCGCCCCGCACCTCAACGACCCCCTCGTCATCGCCGGCAAGCCCTACGCCTCGCGCCTGCTTACCGGTACCGGCAAGTTCACCGGCCTGGAGCAGACCCGCTTGGCCACCCAGGCCGCCGGCGCCCAGATCGTCACCGTCGCCATCCGCCGCAGCAACATTGGCCAGAACCCGGGCGAACCGAACCTGCTCGACGTGCTGCCGCCGGACCGCTACACGATCCTGCCCAACACCGCCGGCTGCTACACCGCCGACGACGCCGTGCGCACCTGCCGCCTCGCGCGCGAACTGCTCGATGGCCACAACCTGGTCAAGCTGGAAGTCCTCGGCGACCAGAAGACCCTCTACCCCGACGTGGTGCAGACCCTCGCCGCCGCCGAGATCCTGGTCAAGGATGGCTTCGAGGTCATGGTCTACACCTCCGACGACCCGATCCTGGCCAAGCGCCTGGAAGAAATCGGCTGCGTCGCGGTGATGCCGCTGGCCGCACCGATTGGCTCGGGCCTGGGCGTGCAGAACAAGTACAACCTGCTCGAGATCGTCGAGAACGCCAAGGTGCCGATCATCGTCGACGCCGGCGTCGGTACCGCTTCGGACGCGGCCATCGCGATGGAGCTGGGCTGCGACGGCGTGCTGATGAACACCGCCATCGCCGGCGCCAGGGACCCGGTGCTGATGGCCCACGCGATGAAGCTCGCGGTCGAAGCCGGTCGCGCCGCGTTCAAGGCCGGACGCATCCCGCGCAAGCGCTTCGCCAGCGCCTCCAGCCCGGTCGACGGATTGATCGGCTGATGTCGGACCCCAGCACTCCTGCGCCCAAGGGCAAGGCGCCACCCAAGCCGTTCACCATCGAGGAAGGCCACCGCAAGGTGCGCAGCTTCGTGCTGCGGCAGGGGCGCTTCACCGAGGCGCAGCAGCGCGCGTTCGACCAGCTGTGGCCGCGCTTCGGCCTGGACTACGCCGGCGCACCCCGTGACTTCAACGCTACCTTCGGCCGCCAGGCCCGACGCGTGCTCGAGATCGGCTTCGGCAACGGCGAGGCCCTGCGCTTCGCCGCACAGAACGACCACGAGCGCGACCTGATCGGGATAGAAGTACACGCCCCCGGGGTCGGCCGCCTGCTCAATGCCCTGGCCGAGGACGGCAGCGACCACGTCCGCCTCTACCACCACGACGCGGTCGAAGTGCTGCACAACGAGATCGCCGACGGTTCGCTCGACGAGATCCGCATCTACTTCCCCGACCCCTGGCACAAGAAGCGCCACAACAAGCGCCGCCTGGTCCAGCCCGAGTTCGCCCGCCTGCTGGTATCCAAGCTCGCTGTCGGCGGACGCTTGCACCTGGCTACCGATTGGCAGGACTATGCCGAGCAGATGTGGGATGTGCTCGATGCGACGCCCGGCCTGGGCAACCGCGCCGGTCCGCGCGGTAGCGTGGAACGGCCGCAGTGGCGACCGCAGACCCACTTCGAGACCCGCGGCCAGAAGCTTGGCCACGGCGTGTGGGATCTTCTCTACGACCGCGTTCCATCGCGTGCTCCCTGAAAGCACGCGCCCCCTAAAAGCATGAGTCGCTAACGCCCCGGCATGGATACCGCGCTGACGCTCACCACCGACATGAAGCTCGTGCTCGGGCTGGTGGGCTTCACGATGGTGATGTTCCTGTTCGAGCGCATCCGCGCCGACGTCGTGGCCCTGGTCGTGCTGGTGCTGCTGGGCCTGTCGGGCCTGGTCGAGCCGGACGAGCTGTTCAACGGCTTCTCCGGCAACGCGGTGATCAGCATCATCGCCACGATGATCCTCGGTGCCGGCCTCGATCGCACCGGCGCCCTCAACCGACTCGCCGGCTGGCTGCTGCGGCGCGCGCACGGCGTCGAGCACCGGCTGCTGCTGCTGACCAGCGCGGTCGCCGGCATCAACTCCTCGATCATGCAGAACCCGTCGGTGATGGCGCTGTACATGCCCGTCGCCGCGCGCCTGTCCTCGCGCACCGGCCTGACCCTGCCGCGACTGCTGCTGCCGATCGCCTGCGCGATAGTGATGGGCGGTGCGCTGACCATGGTCGGCAATTCGCCGCTGATCCTGCTCAACGACCTGTTGATCGCCGCCAACAGCAACCTGCCCTCGGGCGCGGCCACGATCGAACCGCTGAAGATGTTCGCGCCGCTTCCGATCGGCCTGGCGCTGCTGGCTGCATCGCTGGCCTACTTCCACTTCTTCGGCGACAAGAGCCTGCGCGACGAGGACGGCAAAGGTGCCACGCCTGCGCGCACGCAGAGCTACTTCGCCAAGGCCTACGGCATCGACGGCGACGTCTACGAACTCACCGTCACCGCCGACAGCCCGCTGGTCGGCATGTCGCTGGGCGAGGCCGAGGCATTGCACAACGCGCCGCTGCTGCTGGCGCTCAAGAGCGACAACGAATCGCGGCTGGCGCCGCCGGCGGACACGCGCATCTGGGTCGGCAGCGTGCTCGGCGCGATGGGCCCGCGCCAGCAGGTCAGCGACTTCGCCCAGAACCATTTCCTGCGCCTGTCCTCGCGCCTGAAGAATTTCGGCGACCTGTTCAATCCCAGCCGCGCCGGCATTTCCGAAGCGGTGGTGCCGGCGACCTCGAAGTTCATCGGCAAGAACGGCCGCGACCTGCAGCTGCGCAAGCAGATGGGCCTGAGCCTGCTGGCGATCAACCGCGACAAGGCGGTGCTGCGCGAGAACGTCCGCGACGTCGCCCTGCGCGCCGGCGACATGCTGGTCTTCCACAGCATCTGGACCGACCTGGCGGTGGCGGCCGAAAGCAAGGACCTGGTGGTGGTCACCGACTACCCCAAGGGCGAGCAGCGTCCGCACAAGTTCAAGATCGCGATGGCGATCTTCGCCATCTCGATGCTGCTGGCGCTGTCCTCGCGACTGCCGGTGTCGATCGCACTGATGACCGGCGTGGCCGGCATGCTGATCGCCGGCGTGCTCAACATCGACGAGGCCTACGCGGCGATCAACTGGAAGACGGTGTTCCTGATGGCCTGCCTGATCCCGCTGGGGTGGGCGATGGACTCCAGCGGCGCGGCGGCGTGGGTGGCCGGTCACACCATCGAACGACTACCCACGGGCACGCCGGTGTGGCTGATCGAGATCCTGGTCGGCATCTTCACCACTGCGTTCTCGCTGGTGATCAGCCACGTCGGCGCGACCATCGTGACCGTGCCTCTGGCGATCAACCTGGCGCTGGCCGCGGGCGGCAACCCGGTTGCGTTCGCGCTGATCGTGGCGCTGTCGGCGTCGAACAACTTCATGACCGCGTCCAACCCGGTGATCTCGATGATCACCGGCCCGGCGGGCTACACGGGCAAGGAGCTTTGGAAGATCGGCGGGCCGCTGTCGTTGATCTATACGGTGGTGATCGTGGTGATGATCAACCTGATGTACTGATGGCCTGCTGTAGATGGCCTGTTGTACTGAAGGATGTAAGCTGCCACTCCGATGGCAGTACCTGACGCACCCGTCATGTCGGATTTGACCGCTCGCCCATTGCTCGACTCCGGCACCGTCGCGGTGAAGGACGTGCTGTGCCGGGGCCGCTGCCGCCACCGCAGTGCCGAGGAGTGCGCGGCGGTGACGCACCTGGTGTTCCCCTACCGCGGGCTGTACTTGCGTCATGTCGGCAACGACCAGTCGGTGGCCGACGCCAATCACGTGCTGTTCTTCAACGCCGGCGAGGCCTATCAGGTCAGCCATCCCGTGCAGGGAGGCGATGCCAGCCTGGTGCTGGCGACATCGCCGGCGCTGCTGCGCGAGTTGTCTCCGGCCACGCTGCTGCGACGACAGGACACCCCGGGCTTCCGCATGCAAGCGCTGCGGATCGACGCGCGGGCGCAGGTGCTGGTGGCGCTGCTGCGGCACAGCCTGCATCACGGCGTCATCGAGCCGCTGGAAGCCGAAGGCCTTGCGCTGACGCTGATCTGCCGCAGCCTGGGGCCGCGAACCGCGCATGCGACCACGGCCAGGCAAGGGCGACAACGGTTGGTGGACCGGGTGAAGGTGTTGTTGGCCAGCGATCTTGGCCGGCGCTGGAGCCTGGGCGAAATCGCCGAACAGATCGGCGGCTCGCCGGTGTACCTCACCCAGACCTTCCAGCAGGTGGAAGGCCTGCCGTTGCATCGCTATCACCTGCGCCTGCGTCTTGCGCGCGCGCTCGACCGCGTCGCCGATTGCGATGACATGTCGGCGCTGGCGATGGACCTGGGTTTCTCCAGCCACAGCCATTTCGCTGCTGCGTTCAAGCAAGCCTACGGCCGCACGCCGACCGAGTTCCGCGCCTCGGCACTGGCCAAGAGCGCGTGAACCGGGGCTTCGGCCTATTGCACGCATGGCGCGCGCATGGCCCGCGCATCGCTAAAGATTCCGACAGCGGCGACGTCTGTGCGGTGGTCTCCTGCACGTGCCCGGATGTCGGGCACGAACTGGAGAGCGTCATGAGCGAGAAGACCTGTGCGGTGTGCGACTACCCCCTGGACGGGAATGCCGTTGAGGTGACCATCGGCGGCCGCACCGTCGAAGTGTGCTGCGAGGAGTGCGCCCAGAAGCTCCGCGAAGCCGAGGCCAGTACCACCAAGTAATGGATGCCCAAGCGCATCCGTATACCGTCATCCCGGCAAACGCCGGGATCCAGGCCCTCACCGCTGCAGCCTCTTCACCGTCATCCCGGCGAACGCCGGGATCCATTGGCTCTTGCTCCCGCGCATGCGAAGCATGCGTCCATGGTTCCCCGCCTTCGCGGGGGTGATGGAGAGGGGTGGATAGGGGAAGTCGCTGGGTCCCCGCCTTCGCGGGGATGACGGTTTGCGGATGGTTCGCGGCTAACCACCGCCCTAAAGCCAGACCGCGCCGTCACGCACAGACACCGTCACCGCGCGCAGCGCTTCACCGCGGCACGGCCCTGCCACGCACTCGCCACCGCGCAGTTCGAAGCTCGCCCCATGGGCGGCGCAGACCAGCAGGCCGTCTTTGCTCTTGAGGAATTGGCCCGGCGCCCAGTCCAGGCGCCGGCCGGCGTGCGGGCAGATGTTGAGCCACGCACGCACGTGATCGCCGTCACGGTATAGCACCAGCGATTCAGCATCGCCGTCGATGACCGCCTCGACCTCGGCGAAAGTCCCGTCCGGCAAGCGTTCCAGTGGCAGCAGGGGTGACATCGGAACGGTGGCCTCGTGCGGAATGCTTAACGAAGTTCTCACACCTTCGCCCAACCCTGGCCCGATACTCGCTTGCCCGGCGTATTGCCGCATTGTGTCACGACGCCCCCGATGTTCGCCCAGACCTTCCGTTTCGACTCCGCCCAGTTCCAGCGCGTGCGCTCGGCTTTCGAGCCGCGCAAGCCCCGTCATCGCCTGCTGCGCTTCGCGGTCGGGGTGGTCGGGTTGGGCCTGTTGCTGGTGCTGGTGATGTTCAGCGTGGTCCTCGGCGCTGCGATGATCGCCGTCGGCATCGTCTACAAGCTATGGAAGGGGCGCGGCAAGGCTGCCGCCCGCGACCAGCGCATCGTCGAAGGCGAGTACCGCGTGGTCGACCAGCAGGTGCTGGAGGCCAACCGCACCCGCTCGCAGCGCGAAGCGCTGTAGTTCCCCATGGGCGACGTGATCGCGGTCCTGCCGCAACCCCGCGTTCCGGTTCACGGCAGCGCCGATCAGTTCTTCCCGGTTCACCGCATCTACTGCGTCGGCCGCAATTTCGCCGACCACGCCCGCGAGATGGGCGCCGCCGTGCCGGCCTCGGCGGCCGAACGCGGCAATCCGGTGTTCTTCCTAAAGCCCGCGGACGCCATCGCGCCCGGCGCGGACGTGCCCTACCCGCCCGGCACCCGCGACCTGCACCACGAGGTCGAACTGGTGGTGGCGATCGGCCGCGATGCGCCCGCCGGCGTGCTCGATCCGGCCGACGCCGGCACCCTGGTCTACGGCTACGCCGTCGGCCTGGACCTGACCCGGCGCGACCTGCAGGGCGAGGCCAAGGCCAAGGGCCTGCCCTGGGACACCGGCAAGGCGTTCGACCATGCCGCCCCGATCAGCGCGATCGTGCCGGCCGCGCAGGTCGGCGAACTCGGTCCGCGCAAGCTCACGCTGCAGATAAACGGCGAAACCCGTCAGGCCGGCTCACTGGCCGACCTGATCTGGACCGTACCGGAGATCCTGCACGAACTGTCGAAGCTGTACGCGCTGCGTGCAGGCGACCTGGTCTTCATGGGCACGCCCGCCGGCGTCGGCCCGCTGCAACCAGGCGACCGCTTCCATGCCGTGCTGGAGGGCGTGATCGAGCACTCCGGCCGCATCGTTGCGCGGACCGCCGACACCACGGCGGTATAGTCGGCCGCTACGGGCCTGCGCCCACAAGCCCTCGGGCAACCACGGAGACAGTGCAGCCATGGGAATGATCAGCGAGTTCAAGGAATTCATTTCGCGCGGCAACGTCGTCGACCTCGCGGTCGGTGTCGTGATCGGCGCGGCGTTCGGCAAGATCGTGACCTCGCTGGTCGACGGCATCGTCATGCCGGTGGTGGGCGCCTTCACCAAGGGTGCCAGCGTCACCGACTGGAAGTACGTGCTCAAGCCGGCGCAGCTGGATTCGGCCGGCAAGGAAGTCGCCGCCGAACTGGCCATCAAGTACGGCTTGTTCATCCAGACCATCATCGACTTCCTGCTGATCGCGCTGGTGATCTTCCTGGTGCTCAAGGCCTACAACCGGGTGCGCGCGCCGGCCGCGGCACCGGCGGTGCCGGAAGACGTGCTGCTGCTGCGCGAGATCCGGGATTCGCTGAAGAAGTAGTCGTTGTTCCCTTCTCCCGCACGCGGGAGAAGGTGCCCGGAGAGCCTGCCCCGTACTTGATACGGGGGCGGATGAGGGCTTGCCGTTGCTGCTGCCCTCACCCCAACCCCTCTCCCGCAAGCGGGAGAGGGGTTATTGACTGGTTCCGCCAAAGCGCGCACACCTGCGCGTGACCATAGGCACCCCACCGCGAACCGGCGAATTGCTACGCTCGCGGTTTCGACTTCGGGGAGTCCTTTTGATGCGTGCAACGTTGTCGGTGGCCATCGCCACCCTGCTTTCGGCCGCCGTGCTTTCCACCAGCGGCAACGCCGCAGCCGCACAAGCGACCACGCGCATCCCCGACAAGGCCATCGCCACCGCCGAGCAGCTGCGCGAAACCGCGCTGGCCAGCGACCTGGGTTACCGCATCACCGAATCGCTGACGACCGAAGTCGGCCCGCGCCTGGCCGGCAGCGAAGCCGATGCGCGCGCCGTCGCCTGGGCGGTGGCCAAGTTCAAGGAGCTGGGCTTCGACAAGGTCTGGACCGAGCCGGTCACCTTCCCCAAGTGGGAGCGTCGCGGCGAGAGCGCACGCGTGCTCGGCGCCAATGCGCAGCCGCTGCACCTGACCGCGCTCGGCGGCAGCCCGGCCGGCACGGTCGAGGGCGAGGTCGTGCGCTTCGCCGACCTGGCCGCGCTGGAGGCCGCCCCTGCCGGCTCGCTTAACGGCAAGATCGCCTTCATCGACTACAAGATGGAACGCGCCCGCGATGGCGCCGGCTACGGTCCCGGTTCGCGCGTGCGCAGCCGCGGCCCGTCGGCGGCGATCCGCGCCGGTGCAGTGGCCTACCTGATGCGTTCGGTCGGCACCGATTCGCACCGCAATCCGCACACCGGCATCACCCGCTTCGATGAAGGCCTGACGCCGATTCCGTCGGCCGCATTGGCCGTGCCGGACGCCGACCAGCTCGCGCGCCTGCTTGCACGCGGCCCGATCAAGGTGCGCGTCGCGCTGGACTGCGGCTGGGATGGCGAATACACCTCGGCCAATGTCATCGGAGAAATCCGGGGCGCCGGCAAGCCCAACGAAGTGGTGGTGATCGGCGGGCATCTGGACTCGTGGGACCTGGGCACCGGCGCGATCGACGACGGCGCCGGCGTCGGCCTGACCATGGCCGCCGGCAAGCTGATCGGCAACCTCAAGCAGCGCCCGGCGCGCACCATCCGCGTGGTCGCCTTCGCCAACGAGGAACAGGGCCTGCACGGTGGCAAGGCGTATGCGAATGCGCACATCGCCGACCTGCACAAGCACCAGATCGGCGCCGAGAGCGACTTCGGTGCCGGCCGCATCTACGAGTATTCGAGTTCGGCACCGGAGTACGCCAGCCAGGCGGACGAGCAGATCGCGCAGGCGCTGGCACCGCTCGGCATCGCGCATGCGCCCGGCAAGGGCGGTCCCGGCCCGGACATCAGTCCGTTCGCCGAGAAGGGCCTGGCCTGGGCGCGCCTTGCGCAGGACGGCAGCGACTACTTCGACCTGCACCACACGCCGGACGACACTTTCGACAAGATCGATCCGAAGGCGTTGGCGCAGAACGTCGCCGCCTATGCGGTGTTCGCTTATCTGGCGGCATCGGCGGAAGGCAGCTTCGGCAGCGAGCCGAAGGTGGAAGCGGGCAAGTAATTTGCCGAGCGGGGATTGAAGCGTGAGCGGTGCGTGTGGAGCGCTCGTGACGCCGATGTAATCCCCGCGTCAACGCGCCCAGCCGCTCGTCGGCTGGAAGCCCGGGGCAGCGCATTCAGCCGCCCGCAGCGACTGTTTGCCACGCCGAGGTAATGACGATGCGAGCGTGCGGGCGCAGACTCCACGCGTCTTCCCGGACAGGATGAAGCGATCGGAGCATCTCGATGAGAACTCCAACGATCGATGCGTCGCCGCGGGAGCACGCCGCCCGCGGCAGGCCGAGGGCATCCCGGGTCGACACGGTCTCGCGGGTGCTCGAACTCATTGACCAGCAGCATTGGCCGTTGCGCCTGGCCGACCTGTGCCGGGTGACCGGCATCAGCGAGCGCACGCTGCGCACCATCATCAAGGAACAGTTCGACCTCGGTCCGAGCCGTTACCTGCGCCTGCGCCGATTGCAGATGCTGCACGATGCGCTCGAACACGCCAGCCCCTACGACACTACGGTGGCGGCCATTTCGGCGCGCTTCGGATATGCGCACGGCGGCCGCATGGCCTCGGAGTACCACGAACTTTTCGGCGAGTATCCAAGCCAGACGCTGGGCCATCAGCTCGCGCAGGCACGCAGCGAGAGTTCGGCCGGCGCCATGTTCGCGACCTTGCCCGAGCCCGCGCCGGAGCATTCGCGCGATCAGCACTGACTGCGGCGAATGCGGTGCGGGTGCGAACCCCGGGCGCGCATGCAAGACTCAGGGTCCGCGATCAACCAGGACCCCGACCGTGCGCGACCTGTATCCGGAGATCGAGCCCTACCGCAGCTTCCGTCTTGCCGTGGACCCGATCCACGAGCTCCACGTAGAGGAATGCGGCAATCGCGACGGCATTCCGGTGGTGTTCCTGCATGGCGGGCCGGGCGCGGGCATCTCGCCCTACCATCGCCGCTTCTTCGATCCGGCCAGGTA
This sequence comes from Lysobacter sp. Soil_N_23, assembly GCF_057656135.1. Lineage (NCBI taxonomy): Bacteria > Pseudomonadati > Pseudomonadota > Gammaproteobacteria > Lysobacterales > Lysobacteraceae > Lysobacter > Lysobacter sp. Soil_N_23. Next base: position 94,130 of record NZ_JBDGKY010000015.1, on the reverse strand, counting down.
CCGGATCGTGTTGTTCGACCAGCGCGGTGCAGGCAAGTCGACACCGCATGCGGAGCTGCACAGCAATACCACCTGGCACCTGGTGGCCGACATCGAAACGATCCGCGAGCGCCTGGGCATCGAGCGCTGGGCCGTGTTCGGCGGCTCCTGGGGATCGACGCTGGCACTGGCCTATGCGCAGTCGCATCCCGACCGCGTCACCGGTCTGGTGTTGCGCGGCATCTTCCTCGGCCGTTCGTACGAACTGCGCTGGTTCAACGAACTCGACGGCGGCGCTTCGCAGATCTTTCCCGAGCGCTGGGCGCACTATCTGGCGCACATTCCGGAACACGAGCGCGGCGACATGATCGAAGCCTACTGGCGCCGCCTCGACAGCGAGGACGAGGCGACGCGCCTGGCAGCGGCGCATGCGTGGGGGCATTGGGAAGGCGGCAGCACCACGCTGCTGCATGACCCGGACGAACCGGGCAATTTCGCCGACCCGCAGCTGGCGCTGGCCGTGGCCCGCGCCGAGGCGCACTACTTCCGCCACGGCATGTTCCTCGAACACGACCAGCTGCTGCGCGACATCGACCGCATCCGCCACATTCCCGCCACCATCGTGCACGGCCGCTACGACATCATCTGCCCGGTGCGTGCGGCGTGCGACCTCGCTGCGGCGTGGCCGCAGGCGCTGCTGCGGATCGTGCTGGCCGGCCACAGCGCCGCGGATCCTGCAATCGTCGACGCGCTGGTGGAGGCCACCGACGCCCTGGCAACGGAAGCCTCGACGCAGCGCGCGGCGGTCACGGCACCATGATGATCACCTTGCCGCGGGCGCGACCGGTCTCGAGATAGCGGATCGCCTCGGGCAGTTCCGCCAGCGGATACGTGCGATCGATGACCGGGGTGACCTTGCCCGCCGCCATCAGGTCGGCGAGAACGGTCAGGTCTTTCTGGTTGAGCTCGGCCAGCACCATGCCCATGTCCTGCGGCACGAACCACGATGTCACCGCGGCGCCGATCGGCTTGATCATCGCTCCGACCCAGCGACCGTCGTCGGGCCCGCCACCGCCGATCAGCACGTAGTGGCCATCGGGCTTGAGCACGCGCCGGTTCTCGGCAAGGGAGCGGTTGCCGACGTTGTCGAGGATCACGTCGTACTTCTGCGTGCTCCGCGTGTAATCGGTGGTCTTGTAGTCGATCACCTGGTCGGCGCCGAGCGAGCGCACCAGCGCGACGTTGCGCGTGCTGCATACGCCGGTGACGTTGGCCCCCATCGACTTTGCGATCTGCACGGCAAAGGTGCCGACTCCGCCCGAGGCGCCATTGATCAGCACGCTCTGCCCGGCCTGCAGCTTTCCGCCGTCGCGAAGACCCTGCAGCGCGGTGATCGCGGCGATCGGTACGCCGGCCGCCTGTTCGAACCCGAGGTTGGTGGGCTTGGCGACGATCGCGCGATCCTGCTTGACCGTGACGTACTGGGCGAAGGCGCCGGTGCGGCCACCGAATACCTCGTCGCCGGGTTTGAACCGGGTTACGCCCTTGCCAACCGCTTCGACCGTGCCGGAAAAATCGACGCCCAGCCGGATCACTTCCGGTCGGCGCAGGCCGGTGCCGATGCGCATCAGATAGGGCGTTCCGCGCATGTAGTGCCAGTCGAGCGGGTTGGCCGCGGCGTTGCGCACGCGCACCAGCACTTCATCGTCCGCCGGGACCGGCGTTTCGACTTCGCCGTAACGCAAGGTCTCGGCGGTGCCGTAATCGCAATAGGTCACCGCCTTCATCGGATGCACCGGCAACGCCACCGGATCACTGCAGGCGTTGTCCGAACGCCACCAGGCGACCAGGAACGCCAGCATCGCAAGCACCACCGCGACAGCGCCGAAGCCTGCCACGCGCTTGAGTTTCATGTGGTCCCCTCCGCACCCGTGTCGCCCCGGTTGCCGGTGCGCTCCAGTGTCAGCGGACGATTGCACCAGAAAAGTTAAGTCGGCGTGACCGATCGCAGGGGAGGCCGCCGCTCAGCGGCGCGGCGGCGCCTCGCCGGTGGCCAGCGGCCGCACGTACTGCAGCAGGCTGGTGAGGGTCTTGCCCGGTTCCTCCCACGGCATCATGTGGGCGGAGCGCTCGAACCAGACACCGTGCTTGTACGGCGCCTTGAGCTGACGCAACCAGGCTTCGGTCGGTTGCGACGGGGTGGTGTAGTCGTGGCGCCCCATGAACATCACCACCGGTATCGGGAACGAACGCACGCCCTTGAAGTCGACCTCGAGGAACTCCGGCAGCAGCCGGCCGAGGCTGAAAACGCTGCCCAGGTTGATCGCGCAGCGATCCAGGTCGTTGTAGTCGGGCGACAGACGCGGGCCGCGATAGTAGTAGTCGGAGTCCTCGCGGAAGGCGGTCAGGCCACCGTAGAACTGCGGCCACTTGCGCGCCAGGACGATGCGGTCGCGGGTGATCGGCGTGTCACCCGGGTACGGCGCGATCGATGCCAGCTCGGCAATTGCCTCGTGGTTGTTGTGCGCCCTGGCCTGCTCGACGCCGTAGTCGTAGCTGATGCGCTCGTTGTCGCGGGTGTTGATGACCTGGCCGATGCCGACGTAGGCGTAGAAGAGGTCCGGACGCTTGAGGGCGGCACCCATGCCGACGATCGTGCCCCAGCTGTGCCCGACCAGGATCAGCTTGTCCTTGTGGTAGCGCTTGCGCAGGTACTCGGCCACCTCGATCGCGTCGTCGACGTAGCGCTGGATGTGGATGCTGTCACCGATCGACTCGGGCGGCGTGGTCTCGTTGTAGGTCTTGCCGGCGCCGCGCTGGTCCCAGTTGACGACCGTGAAGTACTCCTCCATCGGCCGCTGGAACTGCCAGGTCGTCGGCGTGATCGGCGCGGCCGGACCGCCGTGGACGAACAGGATCATCGGGTTGTCGCGGTCCTGGCCGCGCACGTTGAGCCACTGCTCGATGCCGCCGATGCGGGTCTTGTAGGACTCCTGCACACCGGTCGGCGCAACGATGTGCTGCATGTCGGCGATGATTTCCCGCGACGGTTCGTAGGACGAACGGTCCGGACATTCCTGTGCCTGCGCGGACAGGCAAGCGGCCATCAGGGCCGCCAATGCAAACGATCGCTTGATCATGAAAGCTCCTTGGGAAGGCCGGCGGAACGCCGCCGGCCTTGAGCCAAGGGATACGATCAGCGTCGCAGCGGTTGCAATGGAATGGGCCGGGTCGCGAGCGAGCTCGCTCCTACAAGGGCGGTGGTGCTAGCTGCGCGCGCGCCAGCTGGCCAGCAAGACCGCCGCAGCGGATGCGACATTGAGGCTCTCGACCGCGCCCGTTCCCGGAATCGACAGGCGCAGGTCGCACGCCGCGGCCAGCTCGCGATCCATGCCCTCGCCTTCCGCGCCGAGCACGTAGATCACGCGCTGCGGCAGCGGTGCCGAGAACAGGTCGCTGCCGCCCTGCACGACCGTGGCGGCCAGGGTGAATCCGGTGCTGCGCAGTTGCGCGATGGCGTTGTCGGTGCGCCCCAGGCGCACCATCGGCACGACCTCGGCGCCGCCTTCGGCGACGCGCGCCGCCGCGCCCGACAGCGACAGGGTCGAATGCTTCGGCAGCAGGATCGCGCCGACGCCGAAATGCGCGGCCGAGCGCAGGATCGCGCCGAAGTTGTGCGGATTGCCGACGCCGTCGAGCCAGATCGCGCACTGAGGACCCGCCGCCAGATCGCGCAGCCAGTTCGACAGTGCCAGCGGTTCCTCGCGCAGGACGTCGGCGACGACGCCTTCGTGGTGGGTACTGGCGGCCAGCTTGTGCAGGTCTTCCTCGTCGACCACGCGATAGCCGACGCGGTTGGCCGCGCACCATTTCAGGATCGGTTGCAACGCCGGGATACGCGCTTCGGCCAGGTACAGCTTGCGGATCGCCTGCGGGCGCTTGGCGAAGACGGCGCGCACGGCATTGAGCCCGTACAGGCGCAGCTCGACGTTGCGACGATCGCGCGCCGACGGACCCAGCTCATGGTCGCCTTCGTGTGAAGGTTCGGCCGGACGCGGCGCGTAGGGCGCCCGTGGTGCTCGCGCCTCACGTTCGGAAGGGGCTTCGCCGCGATCGCGCGGCGGGCGACCCCAGGGCTGGTCGGTAGGAGGCTGCCGCGGGCCACGCGGCGGTTTGCCCGGCGGATCATGTCGCATCTGTCTGCTTCCTTCTCATTGGCGGGCACACCTTCGCGAACACGCGCAGGTCATGCACCTCGCCGAACTTCACCACGGCGCAGCGTTGTGCGCCCTCTTCTTCGAATCCGTTCTTCTGCAGGACGCGCGCCGACGCGGGATTGCTGTCGAGCACGGTGGCCTGCAGGCGGTACAGCTCCAGTTCGCGCATCAGCCACGGGGCATACAGTGCCACGACCCGTGTCATCGTCCCGCGACCCCACAGGGCCTGGCCGAGCCAGTAGCCCATCTGCGCGCAGTGCCGACGATCGGCCTGGCCCACCACGGCTCCGATGCCGCCGCAGGCGCGGCCGTCGACTTCGATGGCGAAGACGGGGGCGTCCAGGTCGACCACTTCGCCGGCAAGGAAGCGCTCGCCGTCCTGGCGCGTGTAAGGGTGCGGGAAGCGATCGCTGAGGCCGCTGACGATGGCAGGATCGTCGGCATGGACCAGCAGGTCGTCGAGGTCGTCGCGGCGCCATGGCCGCAGTACGAATCCGTCACCGGTCAGGCGCACGTCGCGAAAATCGTGCCGGTGGGGAGGTGCTGCGGACATGCCGCAAGGGTAACGGTTGCGGCGGTGGCGAGCCATCACTTGTGCTGTGCGGGTTAGCGGCGGGGGCCGAACTTCTTGCGCTGTTGCGTGTCGGGCTTGCGTCTGCGGCACGGCGGACGACGCTTCAGTGTTTCGTTGCATTGTCTTCGGGGGCCCTCACCCCAACCCCTCTCCCGCAAACGGGAGAGGGGCTCCTACCGTCGCTGGAAGACCGTCATCCCCGCGAAGGCGGGGACCCAGCGACGTTGCTCCAATGACCGTCATTCCCGCGAAGGCGGGAACCCCTCAAGGCGATCGCTCGCTGAGGCGTCCACCGCTTAGTTCTTCAGCGCGGAGAACTCGATGCGCCGGTTCCGTGCGCGGCCTTCGTCGGTGGCGTTGTCGGCGATCGGCCTGTCCTGACCGAATCCGCGCGCATCCAGCGTGCCGGCAGCCACGCCCAACTCGACCAGCTTGGCCTTCACGGCCTCGGCACGTTGCAGGGACACTGCCATGTTGACCGCGGCGTCGCCCGAGTTGTCGGTGTGGCCACCGATCTCGATACGGGTGCCTGCGGGCGCGGCCTTGATCGCGTCGGCGGCCTTGACCAGCGTTTCCAGGCTGTCTCCAGTGATCCTGCTCGATCCGGTTTCGAAGTAGATCGTCGACAGGTTCAGGGCCTTGACCAGGTCATCGGATGTGAAGCCTGCCTTGAGCATGGACAACGCCGCCATCGCCTTGTCCCACAGGCCGGATATCTGCAGGCCGGCGAAATCGGCGCGCAGTTTCTGCGACAACGCGAACCGCTGGTCCTCCGGCAGCGCCGAGGTATCGAGTTGCAGCTTGTCGCCATCGAACCCGAGCTTGATGCCGCTGCGCTTGAGCTCCGGCAGCAACGCGATCAGCTTGTCCATCCAGCGGGCCGGTGCCGTGGTCATGTCCACCGTGATGTCGCCGCTGACGTTGCCGGCGCCGAAGGTGGCGCGCAGCGCATCCATCAGGCGCATCTTCTCCGGCTCGCTGGCCAGCTGGCCGTTGACTGCGACCTTGCCATCCACATTCTCGATCTGGAAGCGTGGATCGACCTGCTCGACGGCAACAGCAGGCACCGACGCGCGCGGTTCCACCTGCGCGCTCGCCGGCTGCTGCCTTGAGTAACCCAGGTACAGCAGCAACGCGCCGATAAACGCTGCCAGCAGGAGCAGCCAGACCAGCACGCCACTGGATCGCTTGCGCGGCGCCCGGGCATGCGTTTGTACGGTTCGATCGACCACCCGGATTCCGCCTGCCACCGCCGCGGTGCCTGCAGCGACTCCGCCCCAACCCCACTGACCCAGAGTGCCGACGAAATCACCGATGCCATCCACCAGGCCGCGCAGCGGTTCCGGCACGATCGAGCCGTGCGCCATCTGCCCGCTGCGAGCGAGCGCCCCGACCACCTCGGGCAGGATCTTCGCCGTCGCTTCCAGTGTGGCGCTCTGCGTCAGCGCCAGACGCGAGGCCATGGAGCCGAGCAGTGCCGGACCCAGCACGGATTCGAGCTGATTGCTGCTGATGGAACAATTGGCTTCCTTGCCCAGCCAGGTGGCGACCAGGTGCCCCAGGTTGGCGTTGCGAAACGCCTGGACAAAACCGCCCGGGCCGCCTCGCTTTTCGTTGAAGATCAGCGCCACCAGCATACCCACCAGCTGCGAGGCCTTCTTCCTGTCGCCGATCAGGACGGATGCTTGCTCAATGATGTTCTCGAACATCGACGATCCTTGATTGTTCACAGGACCACCACAGGATTGGATACGGCCATTTCTTTCTGCTCCGTTGAGTTGCGCTGCCAATAGGGCACGACGCTTGTTCGCCATCGTTCGCGGCGGCCCTGGAATGGCAACCTGCGAACCATGCGAACGCTATCTGCCTCAACAGACCGAATCCATGCGAATTGCCTCAAGGCAGGCGAATCAACGCCTCGATCGGCGAAGCCGGTTCGATCAGACGTTGATGGTGGCGCTCAGGTACAACGCGCACGGCGACAGCAACACTACGATGCCTTCCTGATGACCAGTTTCCTGGGAGCATCCTGGACAGAGATCACGAGCTGGTCGAACCGTTCGGATTCCGCGGTCCCGTCCGGTAACGGATTGGCCTGAACAGTGGCGTAGGAATAGACCTTGCCATCGACGCGGGCCAGTTCGATCTCGCCCGCACGATCGGCGTCATGCAACGTCTGCCAGCGTGCCTCGTCGTACACCCGAATCAGGGCCACGTGGTAATGCACCAGCGGATCCTCGTGCACAGGGTGGAACCGTGCGCCATACGCGCACTCGGGAGCGGTGACGCCCGCCATGGTCACCTTCTCGATGCTGACGTCACCTTCCTGCCACAGGTGGGGGATCGTCAGCGCCGTGCCGAGGTCGTCGAACACGAACAGCATTTCATCGGCCTTGGGGTTGTACACCAGCCTTCCCCCGGGTGCGTCGGGGTGGCCCGGCGTGGTTGACGGCGGCGTGGCTTGCGTCCTCGGGGCGGTGGCTTGCGTCACTGCGCGCCCTGCGTCATCACAGCCCGCCAGGACCCCCACGGCCAGCAGCATCGCCGCCGTCTTGCCAAACCATTGCTTGAACATGACGGTGGCGTCAGCCGCCCTTCCTGATCATGTCTTCGATCTTCTTCGTGCGCGTGGCAGACGCCGGGTGCGAGGACGTCAGGCCACCTGCACTGGGCATCTTCCTGAACAACGTCACCATCGCATTCGGGTCGTAGTGATGCCGGACCATGAAGCGGTAACCGTAAGCGTCGGCCGCGCTCTCTTCCTTCTGCGAGAACTGGGCGTTGATCACCGACTCGGCGATGTCGCCCAGTTGTCCTTTGGCGTACTCGCCCACCTTGCCGCTGAGCGCGGCACCGTCACGGGCCGCCGACGCCAGCAGTGCCGCGCGCTGCTTGGCCTTGCTGTGCCCAAGCTTGACGTGCCCGATCTCGTGGCCGATGACACCGCGAATCTCGTCATCGGTCGCCATGTCCATCAGGCCCGAGAACACGCGCACACACCCGTTGGCCATCGCGAATGCATTGATGTCCGGCGTCAGGTACGCTTTGAACGACAACTTCATGCCGTCCTCGTTGTCCAGCCCCTGGACGATCTTTGCCAGGCGGACCGCGTACTTGTCGCCGGCGGGCGCCACCTTGTTTTCCTTGTCCGAGTAGGCGCAGGCATCGTTGGCCGAGGCGACTACCTCGCTGTCCGACAAGGTGATGGCCTTGCCTGCCTTGGCTCCGGCACCGATCAGCTTTTCAAGGTCAATGCCAGCTGCATGGGACGTGGCGGCGGCGCCACATGAGAGCACTGCAGCAATCAGGACGTGAGTGTGTTTCTTGAACATGCGAGTCGATTCCCACGGGCCGTTTCATCAGTTTCCAGGCCGCGTCCAGCGACGCGGCAGCGGATATGAAATTCCCAGAAGAGGCGGCTCGCGTACATAGGACTGATCTGAGCGCCTGCGCGACGTTCAGCGATTCAGCTTGCGCAGGTGGACGGCCATGGCGATTTCGCCAACACCCTGATCCATGTCAAGTCGCAGCAAGGGCGAGTCGGCTAGATTGGGTGCGAGCGTCAACTGAAGCGGTCGAGAGCATGGCTAAGAACTTTCCATTGAATCCCAAGCATCCCGAGCGGATCTGCTGGGGCTGCGACCGCTACTGTGCGACCGATTCGCTGGCGTGTGGCAATGGCTCGGGACGCACGATGCATCCGGCCGAGACGCAGGGGGATCAGTGGTACCTGGATTGGGGCATCGAACCGGCGCCCGGGAGTCCGAAGAACGCGAAGCTCTGATGGCCCTGCTTGGTCAGACGTCACGTATGGCGTGGCCAGAGAGGAGCAACGGCAAAGTCAAAATGGATCCCGGCGTTCGCCGGGATGACGTATCAGGCCTGGATGACGTGACAGGGCTGATGGGGTGAGGGCCCGGATCCCGGCGTTCGCCGGGATGACGTGAGGAGGTCAGGCGTGGCCGCCCACCGACGGGGTCTGGGCTTCGAGCTTCTCCAGCTCCTGCGACACCGCCTCGGGTGACTTCGTGTACTTGGCCAGTAACACATAGAACGCCGGCACCACGAACAACGACAGCAGCGTCGAGAACGACACGCCGAAGATCACCACGATGCCGATCGTTGCCCGGCTCGCCGAGCCCGGGCCGCCGGCAACCACCAGCGGCACCGCGCCGACCACCGTCGCAATGGACGTCATCAGGATCGGACGCAGGCGCACCGCCGAAGACTCGACGATCGCCTGGTGGATGCTGCGACCTTCATCGCGCAACTGGTTGGCGAACTCGACGATCAGGATGCCGTTCTTCGCCGCCAGGCCCACCAGCATGACGATGCCGATCTGACTGAACAGATTGAGCGTGCCGCCGGTCAGCGCCAGTCCGATCAATGCGCCGAGCACGCCCAGCGGCACCGTCAGCATGATCACGAACGGATGGATGAAGCTCTCGAACTGCGCGGCAAGCACCAGGTACACGATCAGCAGCGCCAGGGTGAAGGTCAGCAACACCGCGCCGCCGGCCTTCAGGTATTCGCGCGACTCGCCCTTCCAGTCGATCTGGGCGTGGTCGGGCAGTTCTTCCTGCACCGTCTTCTCCAGCCACTGCATCGCCTCGCCCATGCGGTAGCCCGGCGTCAGGCCGGCGCTGATGGTGATCGCGCGCAGGCGGTTGAAGCGGTTGAGGCTGCCCGGCTCGGCCAGTTCGCGCAGCGTGACCAGGTTCGACAGCGGGATCAGCGCGCCATCGCGCGCACGCACCTGGATCGCCTCCAGGTCGGCCGGCGAGGCGCGCAGCTCGCGGTCGGACTGGACGATGACGTCGTACTCCTCGCCGTTCTGCACGAAAGTAGTCACGCGGCGGCTGCCCATCATCGTTTCCAGGGCGTGGCCGATGTCGGTCACCGGCACGCCGAGGTCGGCAGCACGCTGGCGGTCGATCTCCACGCGCATCTGCGGGCGGGTTTCCTTGTAGTCGGAGTCGGTCGAGAAGAAGCCCGGGTTCTGCTCCATCTTCGCCAGCAGCTTGTCGCGCCACTGCGCCAGCTCGGCATACTCGGGGCCGCCGAGCACGATGTTGATCGGCTGGCCGCGACCGCGCACCAGGCCACCGCTGACCTGCGGCATCGCGCGCACGCCCGCCAGGCTGCCGAGCTCGCCCTGCAGTTGCTTGGCGACGTCGGCGGTGCTGATGTCGCGCTCCTTCCAGTCCTTGAGGAACACGGCGATGCGGCCGGTATGCATCTCCTCGCTGGCGCCGAAGCCGCCGGGGACGCGCGGGTTGTAGCGCTGGATCACGCCGTCCTTGCCGGTATGCGCGGCGACGATCTTCTCGACCTGCTGCACCTGTCCGACCGTGTAGTCGAAACCGGCGCCTTCCGGGCCGAGGATGCTGATCTGGAACGAGCCGCGGTCTTCCGGCGGCGCCAGTTCCGACGGCACCACCTTGAACAGCACCAGGCTGATCAGGATCGCCACCACCATCACGCCACCGAACACCCAGGGATGGTCGACACTGTGGTCGAGGAAGCGGCGGTAACGCTTGCCGATACCGTCCAGGCGCGCGTTGACCCAGCGGTTGACCGGGTTGGATTTCTCTTCGTTGTGCGCACGCACCAGCTTCGACGACATCATCGGCGTCAGCGTCAGCGCGACGAACGCCGACAGTGCCACCGCGCCGGCCAGTGCCACCGACAGTTCGCGGAACAGGCGTCCGGTGTTGCCTTCCATGAAGCCGACCGGCAGGAACACCGCCACCAGCACCGCGGTGGTCGCGATCACGGCGAAGGCGACCTGCTTGGTGCCGCGCTTGGCCGCGACCAGGCGCGGTTCGCCCAGGTCGATGCGGCGCTGGATGTTTTCCAGCACCACGATCGCGTCGTCCACCACCAGGCCGATGCACAGCACCAGCGCCAGCAGCGTCAGCAGGTTGATCGAGAAGCCGAACAGGTACAGCGGAATGAACGCAGCAATCAGGCACACCGGCACCGTCACCGCCGGGATCAGGGCGGCCCGGATGCTGCCGAGGAACAGCCAGATCACCAGCAGCACCAGCACGATGGCTTCCACCAGCGTGTGGTAGACGCGCTCGACTGCCGATTCGATGAACACCGTGGTGTCGAAGGCGACGAAAATGTTGGTGCCCTGCGGCAGCGTCTTCTGCACCTGCTCGGCTTCGGCGCGGACGGCGCGGGCAACGTCGAGGCTGTTGGCGGTGGAGGTCTTGACGATGCCCAGGCCGATGTTCGGCTCGCCGTTGCTGCGGTAGTAGGCGCGGCGTTCCGCCGAGGCCAGCTCGATCCTGGCGACGTCCCCCAGGCGCACGACGTAGCCGTCCGTGCCCTTGCCCAGCGGGATCTGGGCGAAGTCCTCCGGCTTCTGGTAACTGCGCGCAACGCGCAGGGTGAAGTCGCGGGCGTTGGATTCGATGCGGCCGGCCGGCAGCTCGACGTTCTCGGCCTCCAGCGCGGTCTCGACATCGTTGACGGTGATGCCGCGCGCGGCAAGCGCATCGCGGTCGATCCAGACCCGCATCGCATAGCGCTGCTGGCCGCCGATGCGCACCTGGGCGACGCCGTCCACCGACGACAGCCGATCGACCACGTAGCGCTCGGCATAGTCGGACAGCTGCAGCGTGTCCATCTGCGTCGAGCTCATGTTGAGCCAGAGGATCGGATCGGCGTCGGTCTCGACCTTCTCGATCTGCGGCGGGTCGGCTTCGTCGGGCATGCGATTGCTGACGCGGCTGACCGCATCGCGCACGTCGTTGGCGGCGGCCTCGATCTCACGCGACAGGGTGAACTCGATGCTGATCGAGGCGCGGCCGTTGATGCTGCGCGACTCGATGGTCTCGATGCCTTCGATGCCGGCGAGCGCGTCCTCGAGGATCTGGGTGATGCGGGTTTCCACTACCGCCGCCGAGGCGCCGGGGTAGTTCACGTCCACTGACACGATCGGCGGGTCGATCGCGGGCAGTTCGCGCAGGGTCAGGCGCGAGAACGCCATCACGCCGAGCACGATGAGCAGCAGGCTCATCACCGTGGCGAACACGGGACGGCGGATGGACAGATCGGACAGGTTCATGACTCAGCCCCGCTTGGCCGTCGCGGCCCCATCGACCTGCGCGCCTGCCTTCTGGTCGGCCTTCAGATCGGTGATGCGGCTGCCGACGCGCAGCTTGCCGGTGCCGTCGACGACGATGCGGTCGCCGACCTTCAGCCCCTCCGCGATCTCGGCCTTGCCGTCGCGACGGCTGCCGACCTTGACGTCGGCGCGTTCGACCGACGAGTCCGGCTTGACGCGGTAAACGAAGCTGTCGGTGCCGACCTGGACGATCGAGATCTCCGGCACCAGCAACGCCTGCCGCTCCGGGCGCACCAGCGTCACCTGCAGCAGCATGCCCGGCCGCAGTTCGCGGCCGTCGTTGGCGAAATCGGCGCGCACGGTGACGGCACGGGTGGCTTCGTCGACACGTGCGTCGATCGTGCTGACCACGCCATCGAAGCGGCGTCCCGGGTAGGCGGTGCTGGTACCGCTGACCTGCTGGCCGACGGCGAGGCTGGCCAGCAGCGCTTCCTGGACCGGGAAGTCGACGTAGACGCGGGCGGTGTCGTCGAGCGTGGCGATCGGCGTGCCGGGCGTGACCAGCGCACCCGGGCTGACCTGGCGGATGCCGAGCACGCCGCTGAACGGTGCGCGGATCACGCGGTCGCCGATGTCGGCGCGCATCTGCGCGACGCGGGCGCGGGCGACATCGCGGGCGGCGCGCTGGGTGTCGAGGGTCGAGCTTGCGATGAGCTGCTGCGTGGCCAGTTCGGTCTGGCGCTTGTAAAGCTGCTCGGATTCGTTGGCCGCCGCTTCGGCCTGGGCCAGGGCGGCCTGTTGCTGGCGCCCGGTAAGCGTGACCAGCGGTGCGCCGGCAGCGACGATGTCGCCACTGTTGAAATGCACCTGCTCCACCGTCTCGCTGACCTTGGCACTGACCGTGATCGACTCGCGCGCCTTGACGTTGCCCAGCGCCATCACGGTATCGCTCCACGGCTGCATGCTCACCTGCTGGGTGGTCACCGGGATTGGCCTGTCGCCGCCGCCGTCGCGCTGTTTGGCGTCATTGCTGCCGCACGCGGCGAGCGCGAAGGCGAAAACCAGCAGGCAGCTGGCTTGGAATCCCGGGGTAAGTCGCATGCGGCTCTCTGAACATGGGGCAAGGTGCGCCCGAACCATTCGATTCTAGCGGTCCCGGGTTAACGCCCGCGTGGGCCATTGGTTGACAACACAGTCCGCACAGCCCGGGCGTCGTCCGATTAAGGCTGGCGTCCCGCTCCGCAGGCTCCCGGGGGGCCTGGACTATGGCAATCTGCGGCGGCGATCACCCTATGGCGCCGCCACGGCGCCCGGCCCTCGCCCACGACGGCCGGCACGACTTCCCTTCCCCAGCCAGGAGTCGAACGAAATGATCCACGACAGCATCCTCGACACCATCGGCCGCACCCCGGTGGTGCGCCTGCACCGCCTAGCCCCCGACCATGTGTCCCTGTACGCCAAGGTGGAAGCGTTCAACCCCGGCGGTTCGGTCAAGGACCGCCTGGCACTGGCGATCATCCTCGACGCCGAAGCGCGCGGCCAGCTCAAGCCGGGCGACACGGTGGTGGAGGCGACCTCGGGCAACACCGGCGTGGCGCTGGCAATGGTCTGCGCGGCGCGAGGTTACAAATTTGTGGCAACGATGTCGGAAACGTTCTCGATGGAGCGGCGCAAGCTGATGCGTGCCTTCGGCGCCAAGGTGATCCTGACCCCGGCCGCCGAACGCGGCAGCGGCATGGTGCGTCGCGCCGAGGAGCTGGCCAGGCAGCACGGCTGGTTCCTCGCCCGCCAGTTCGAGAACGAGGCCAATCCGGCCTACCACCGCCAGACCACCGCCGCGGAGATCCTGCGCGATTTCGCCGGGCGCAGGCTCGACCATTTCGTCACCGGCTGGGGCACCGGCGGCACGCTCACCGGTGTCGGCGAGGTGCTCAAGGTGGCGCGCCCGGAAGTGCGCGTGACCACGTGCGAGCCGGCCGGGGCGGCGCTGCTGTCGGGCAAGGAATGGCAGCCGCACAAGATCCAGGGCTGGACCCCGGACTTCGTTCCGGCGGTGCTCAACCGCGACGTCGCCGACGCGATCCTGCCGATCGACGACGTGCTGGCGCGCGATACCGCGCGACGCCTGGCCAGCGAGGAAGGCATCTTCGTCGGCATCTCCGCCGGCGCCACCGCGGCGGCAGCGCTGGAAGTGGCGCGCAATGCCGACAAGGGTTCGGTGATCCTGGCGATGCTGCCCGACACCGGCGAGCGCTACCTGAGCACGTTCCTGTTCGAGGGCGTGAACGAGGGCTCGGACGACGAGTGGCTGGCGGGGTTGTAAGTCGCTCGGTACCGCCACCCGTCGGTTCCTTTACTCCCACCACCCGTACATCCGCGTTATTCCCACCACCCGTCATTCCCGCGAAGGCGGGAACCCAGTGTCGTTCCAGCGTTTCAAGTCGCTGGGTCCCCGCCTTCGCGGGGATGACGAGTATCGGCGGGGATGACGAGTATTGTCGGGATGAACGTATTGGCGGTGATGACGAGCGACCTGGAGGCACTCCAGCCATGACCATGCATGTATTCGAAGGCGACATCACGGCCCTCGCGATCGACGCCATCGTCAACGCCGCCAACCAGACACTGCTCGGTGGCGGCGGCGTCGACGGTGCGATCCACCGGGCCGCCGGCCCCGGCCTGCTCGAGGAATGCCGGTCGTTGCCACAGGTACGCCCAGGTGTGCGCTGCCCGACGGGCGAAGCGCGCATCACCGGCGGGCATCGTCTTCCCGCACGGCACGTGATCCACACCGTCGGCCCGGTCTGGCACGGCGGCAATGCCGGCGAGCCCGCGCTGCTCTCCGCCTGCTATCGCAACAGCCTGGAGCTGGCACTGCAGCACGGTGTCGAGTCGATCACCTTCCCCGCCATCAGCTGCGGGGTCTATGGCTATCCGCCGGAACTGGCGGTGCCCCTGGCGGTGGCGACGGTGGATACATGGCAGGCCGCGCACAAGCAGCCGATCGCGGTCACCTTCGCCTGCTTCGGTGGCGAGATGGCGCAGCGCTACCGCGCACTCTTGTAGGAGCGAGCTTGCTCGCGACCCACCTTGCGGTGCCCTGATGCGTGGTTCGCGAGCAAGCTCGCTCCTACACATCTAGCCCTGCGGCACGCCCGCCATGTCCGGCAGGCGGTGCGCCACGCCCTTGTGGCAATCGATGCAGGTCTTCTCGCCCGTGAACAGCCAGCGCTTGTGGATCTGCGCTGCGCGCGATCCTTGGCGGGTCAGGTCCATCGAGTCGTAGTCGTGGCAGTTGCGGCACTCCAGCGAGTCGTTGGCCTTCAACCGCGACCATTCGTGCATCGCCAGCTCCAGGCGATGGTCGAGGAACTTCTCGCGCGTGTTGATGGTGCCGAAGAGCTTGCCCCACACTTCCTTCGATGCCTGCATCTTGCGCGCGATCTTGTCGGTCCACTGATGCGGGACATGGCAGTCCGGGCAGGTCGCGCGCACTCCGGAGCGGTTGCTGTAGTGGATCGTCGACTTGAGCTCCTGGAACACGTTGTCGTGCATCTCGTGGCAACCGGTGCAGAACTTCTCGGTGTTGGTCGCCTCCAGCGCGGTGTTGAACCCGCCCCAGAACAGGATGCCGGCGATGAACCCCGCCGCCACCAGGAAGCCCAGGCTGTAATGCACGCTGGGCGAGCGCAACGTGCGCAAATAGGGTTTGAGTCGCTCGAGCCAGCGCCGGAACATCACGGGCTCCCTTTCGCTTCAGCGGCCGCCAGGACCCGGTCGATGTCCTCGAAGGTATTGGTCACCAGCACCGGCGCGTCGGTCTGCACCACATGGCACTGGTTGCAGAAGTACCGGCGCGACGAGATCGAAGCCAGGAACTGGTCGTCGCGATCCATGTAGTGGGTCACGCTGACCGGCGGTGCCTGGAACTTCTCGGCGTTGGCGCGGGCGTGGCAGAGCATGCAGCGGTTGCTGTTCCTGTCGACCTGGTAGCCGTCGATGGCATGCGGGATGGTCGGCGGCTGCATCGGATAGGCGCGCTCGCGCTTGCGGTCGACGTTTTCCACGCGCGCCATCGGCAGCGGCGCCGCCTCCTGGTCGACCGGCACGCCGCGGCGCAGCGCATCGAGCTGGCGCGCGCCGGTGCGGCCGATCGCGGACTCCGCCGATGCCGCCGGCGCTGACGCCGCCACCCGCGGTTCGGCCGCGCGCTCGTGCTTGCCGACCATCCGGCCGAACAGCCAGCCGGCGAAGAAGATCAGGGCCATCAACCCGACGGTCATGCCGACGGCGATCAACAATGGCTTGTTGCGCATGGCGATGCCCTCCTAGGCGCCCAGGACCTTGACCGCGCACTTCTTGAAGTCGGTCTGCTTGGAGATCGGATCGGTGGCGTCGAGCGTGACCTTGTTGATCAGCTGCCCGGCATCGAACCACGGCACGAACACCACCCCGGGCGGCATGCGGTTGCGGCCGCGCGTCTCCACCCGTGTGCGCATCTCGCCGCGGCGCGAAACCACCCGCACGTCGTCACCGCGCTTGAGGCCGCGCGCCTTGGCGTCGTCGGGGTTCATGAAGATCACCGCGCTCGGGAAGCTGCGGTACAACTCCGGCATGCGCATCGTCATCGATCCCGAATGCCAGTGCTCGAGCACGCGCCCGGTCACCAGCCACATGTCGTACTCCTTGTCCGGCGACTCCGCGGGCGGCTCATAGGGCAGCGCCCAGATCACCGCGCGGTTGTCGGGATTGCCATAGAACTGGTAGCCGGTTCCGGCCTTGACGTAGGGATCGGCGCCTTCGCGGTAGCGCCAGCGCGTTTCCTTGCCATTGACCACCGGCCAGCGCAGACCGCGCGTGCGGTGGTAGTCGTCGAACGGGGCCAGGTCGTGGCCGTGGCCACGGCCGAATGCGGCGTATTCCTCGAACAACCCTTTCTGCACGTAGAAACCGAAGTGCTGCGACTCGTCGTTGGCGTAGCCTTTCTCGATGTCGGCCAGCGGGAACTTGTCGACGTTGCCGTTGCGGTACAGCACGTCGTACAGGGTCTTGCCCTTGAAGCCCGGGTTGGCGGCGAGGATGTCCGCCGGCCAGCACTCGTCGGTGGTGAAGCGCTTGGAGAACTCCATCAGCTGCCACAGGTCCGAGCGTGCCTGCGCCGGCGCACTGACCAGCTGGTGCCAGAACTGGGTGCGGCGCTCGGCGTTGCCGTAGGCACCTTCCTTCTCCACCCACATCGCCGCCGGCAGCACAAGGTCGGCGGCCTGCGCGGTCACGGTCGGATAGGCATCGGAGACGACGATGAAGTTGTCGGGATTGCGGTAGCCCGGCCAGCCTTCCTCGCGAAGGTTGGCCGCGGCCTGCATGTTGTTGTTGACCTGCACCCAGTAGGCATTGAGCTTGCCGTCCTTGAGCGCGCGGTTCTGCTCGACCGCGTGGTAGCCGGGCTTGGCCTTGATGATGCCGTGCGGGATCTTCCAGATCTCCTCGGCATGCTTGCGGTGCTCGGGGTTGGTCACGACCATGTCGGCCGGCAGGCGGTGGCTGAAAGTGCCGACCTCGCGCGCGGTGCCGCAGGCGGAAGGTTGCCCCGTCAGCGAGAACGGGCTGTTGCCGGGCGTGGCGATCTTGCCGGTCAGCAGGTGCAGGTTGTAGACCATGTTGTTGGCCCACACGCCGCGCGTGTGCTGGTTGAAACCCATGGTCCAGAACGAGGTGACCTTGATCTTCGGATCGGCGTAGAGCTCGGCCAGCTTCTGCAGCCAGCCGGCTTCCACGCCGGTCATCTCGACCGTCTTCTCCAGCGTGTATGGCGCCACGAACGCGGCGAACCGGTCGAAGTCGATCACCTTGCCGCCGTTGGCATCCTTGGCATTCTTGGCCTTGACCTCCAGCGGATGCTCCGGGCGCAGGCCGTAGCCGATGTCGTCATTGCCCTGCTTGAAGCTGGTGTGCTTGTCGACGAAGTCCTTGTTGACCTTGCCGCTCTTGATGATGTGGTTGGCGATGTAGTTGAGGATGACCAGGTCGGTCTGCGGCTTGAACACGATCGGGATGTCGGCCAGCTCGAAGCTGCGATGCTCGAAGGTGGACAGCACGGCGACCTTGACGTTGGGATTGGTCAGGCGACGATCGGTCACGCGGGTCCACAGGATCGGGTGCATCTCGGCCATGTTCGAGCCCCACAGCACGAACGCATCGGCCTGCTCGAAGTCGTCGTAGCAGCCCATCGGTTCGTCCATGCCGAAGGTGCGCATGAAGCCCATCACCGCCGAGGCCATGCAATGGCGCGCGTTCGGATCGATGTGGTTGCTGCGGAAGCCGGCTTTCATCAGCTTGTTGGCGGCGTAGCCCTCGAAGATGGTCCACTGGCCGGAACCGAACATGCCGATCGCGTCGCCGCCCTTGTTCTTGAGCACTCGCTTGAACTGCGCGGCCATGACGTCGAAGGCCTCGTCCCACTCGACCTCGACGAAGTCACCGTCCTTGGCGTAGACCCCGTCCTTCTTGCGCAGCAGCGGTTTGGTGAGGCGGTCGCTGCCGTACATGATCTTCGACAGGAAGTAACCCTTGATGCAGTTGATGCCGCGGTTGACCTCGGCATGGACATCGCCGTGCGTGGCGACGACATGGCCGTCCTTGACTGCAACATTCACGCCGCAGCCGGTGCCGCAGAACCGGCACGGCGCCTTGTCCCACTTCAGCGCGGTCAGGTCGCCTTCGGTGACGATGTTGGCGGCGCCGCCCGGCAGGGACATGCCGGCGGCGGCCGCGGCGGTGGTGACCGCGGTATTGCGGATGAACTCGCGACGGGTGGTCATGGCGCGACTCCGGTGACGGTAGGTGTGGGCATGGGCGCGTCGAGCGCTTCGCCCGGTTCGGCGTGGTGGTAGACCAGCAGCACGTTGAGAACGCCCGGGACGGCGCGCAGGGCTTCGATGCGATCGAGCAGCGCGTACTGGTCGGCGCATTCGCACAGCACGATGCTGCGGGTGCCCTCGCTGCGCGCCAGCTCCATGTCGTCGCTGGCGGCGATCCAGGTGGCGAGTGCGGCCGCGGCCTCCTCCCGGTGCTGGACGACGAAGCTGGCGATGTGGACTTCGGTGGCGGGCGTGTCGGTGCTCATGCCGGCTCCAGGTGCATCAGTGTCAGTGCGTCGACCGGGCACACGCTCACGCACGCACCGCAGCCGTTGCAGCGCGCGGGGTCGATGACGGGCGTCGGCACGGAAATCGACAGGGGGAATGCGATCGCCCGCTCCGGACAGGCATCGCGACAACTCGAACAGACCACGCCATGACGCGGCAGACAGGCATCGCCGGCGCTGGCCAGCGTGCGCCACGGAACGTCGGCCGCCGTGCGGTCGATCGCCCGCGGCTCGCAGGCGTCGGCGCAATCGCCGCAGAACGTGCACTCACCCAGGCGCGGGTCGAACTGCGCGTAGCCGGCAGCGCCGCGCACGAGCACCTGCTCCTGGCAGCGCTCGACGCAGGCGCCGCAGGCGGTGCAGGCGTCGAGGAAGTCGGCTTCGGCCAGCGCCCACGGCGGGCGCAACGGCGCGCGGGCCTGGCTGCGGCCCAGCAGCAGGGCGCGACGCGAGCGGTTCGGCGCGACTGACACGTCAGTGCCCCGTCGGCGGGCCGGCGAACATCTGCCAGATCCAGACCAGGAAGCCGTAGCCCGCGACGATCATCACCGTCAGCAGCGGGAATACGACCGCAGTCAACAGCAGGAAAGCGATGCGCTCGCGCCGCTTGATGACCGCGTGGTCTGGCTGGCCCATGGCTGGCTCCGTCACGAAAATCCATTCCGTTCACGGCGAGGATGACGCCCCGCCCCATCGACTTCCTTGATCCAGCTCAAAACAGGTCAGGGAAGCGACGCATCAACGCCGGGGCATTGGTAACCCAAGGCGTGTTAAGGCGTCGTGTTAACGCAGCGTAAAACGGCCCTCGTTTTCGTCTGCGGTGCGGCGTCCGTCTGCGGTGCGGCGTTTCGTTGCATGGTCTTCGGCGGCCCTCACCCCAACCCCTCTCCCGCAAGCGGGAGAGGGGCTTTATGCCGTCATCCCCGCGAAGGCGGGGACCCAGTGACGTTGCTTCGATGCCAGTGCAAAGGCAAATGGATCCCGGCGTTCGCAGGGATGACGGTCAAGAGCGACAGGATGTCCGACTAAGGGGCGTAGCAATCCCAGGACCGGCGGACGACGCCTTTCCGAAGCCGGCAACGCAACCGGCACGCAGCCAATCAGCACACCACAACGCAACAAAAAAGCCGGCACAAGGCCGGCTTCTCTGCTGGTTGGCAAACGCGACGCTTACGCGGCCTGCTTCCACTGGCCAAGCGCGGCCAGGCCGTTGTCGCGAGCGCGCTCGTACACCGTCTGCTGGGCCTTGGCGAAGTTGTTGACCAGGTCCTGCGACCACAGCTTCAGAGCCGCCTGCTGCATGGCGCGACCGTAGGAGAACGACAGCGGCCACGGGTTCGGGCCCATCTGGTTCATGGCGTTGAGGTGCGCGGTGGCGGCCTCGTCGGCCTGGCCACCGGACAGGAACACGATGCCCGGCAGGGTCGCCGGCACGGTCGACTTCAGGCACTGCAGGGTCGCCGCGGCGACATCCTCGACGCTGGCCGTCTCGCCGCTGGTGGTGCCCGGCAGGATCATCGACGCCTTCAGGATCGTGCCTTCCAGCATCACGTTGTGCTCGTACAGCGAAGCGAACAGCGAACGCAGCGTGACCTCGGTGACTTCGTAGCAGGTCTCGATGTCGTGCGAGCCGTCCATGATCACTTCCGGCTCGACCATCGGCACCAGGCCCTGCTCCTGGCACAGCGCCGCGTAGCGGGCCAGCGCGTGGGCATTGGCATCGATGCAGGTGCCCGACGGAATGTCGTCGCCGATGTTGATCACCGCGCGCCACTTGGCAAAGCGCGCGCCGAGCTTGTAGTACTCCTCCAGGCGCGCACGCAGGCCGTCGAGGCCTTCGGTGACGACTTCGCCCGGGAAGCCGGCCAGGGCATGGGTGCCCTTGTCGACCTTGATGCCCGGGATCATGCCGTTGTCGGACATGTACCTGGCGAACGGAATACCACTCTTCGTGGACTGGCGGATGGTCTCGTCGAACAGGATCGCGCCGGAGATGTAGTCGCTCAGCTTGGGCGTGGCCAGCAGCAGCTCGCGGTAGGCGCGGCGATTCTCTTCGGTGTTCTCGATGCCCACGCCGGCAAAGCGCTTGGCAATGGTGCTGGTGGACTCATCGATGGCGATGATGCCCTTGCCCGGGGCCACCATGGCCTGGGCGGTTTCGGCAAGCTGTTCGATGCTCATGAGACGTCCTGCGGGAGCGGTGGGAAGCCCGGCATTATAGCGGCAGCGCAGCGTTCCCGCCCGGAGTCGGCCACGGTGAATCAATGACTT
This sequence comes from Lysobacter sp. Soil_N_23, assembly GCF_057656135.1. Classification (NCBI taxonomy): domain Bacteria; kingdom Pseudomonadati; phylum Pseudomonadota; class Gammaproteobacteria; order Lysobacterales; family Lysobacteraceae; genus Lysobacter; species Lysobacter sp. Soil_N_23. The sequence continues at coordinate 72,864 of NZ_JBDGKY010000015.1, read as the reverse complement.
GCGCGATTTACACCCCGGATTTCAATACCAGTTTCAGGCCGTTGGCGGCCCGCACCGGGTTACTGCCCGGCGATGGCCTCGCGCAACGTGTGATTGGCCGCGTCCCGCGTCTTCAGGGGCTGGCCGTACTCGTCCACGCCCGGGAAGAAATCGGCGGCCGGATCGATGCTGCGCTTGAGTGCCGCGATCTGCGTGTAGCAATCGGTCAGCGCACCGGCATGCGGGCAACCGAGCAGATGGTAGAACTCGTGAACGGTCGCCTTGCCCGGCGGCGTGAACACCTGGTTGAGCGACACCTGCGTGGCCACTACATAACCGCGCGTGTGCGTCGGATCATCGACACTGCCCAGTACCTCGGGCATCAGCAGGCCCCAGAGGAAGTCGCCGGCGTTGCGGTCGACGAAGGCGACCAGACGGTCGCACGGCGCTTCCAGTTCGTGCGCGATGACATCGTCGAACAGGCTGCGATGGGCAAATCCCGCGCGTGTCCACGGCCGCACCCAGGGCACCACCACTTCGATGCCGTAGGGCTCGAATTCCTGGTTGACGGCGGCGATGAGCTTGTCGACGCGCTGCTCGCTGACGTCGGCCGTGCGCAGCACGCACACGCGCATCTGCACCGGCGGCCCGTACTCGATGGCGAATCGCTCGTGGGTGTGCATGCCCACGGTCGTGCACGCGCACAGCAGAAGGCTGGCGGCGATCGTCGCGATGCCATGCAACAGCGACGACGAGCGGCTGGGACCACCGGACCTGACGGTTGTCACGGCACTTCCCGCGGGGAGGGATTGCTATCGCCAACGCGCCCGGGATGAACCGGCGGCCATCACGCCGCCTTCGCAGGATTTACATCTATTTGTAGGAGCGAGCTTGCTCGCGATCAGGCCTGTGGCGGCTCGGACGCCTGATCGCGAGCAAGCTCGCTCCTACAGGGGGTGAGGTTAGAGCTCGCCCAGACCTTCGGCGGTCCCGTCAGCACCGACCTGCAACAGGCGCAGCGTATTGGTCGCGCCGTGCTGCTCCATGTGATCGCCGCTGGTGAACATGACGCGGTCACCGATGCTGAGACGGTCCTGGTCGTACAGTTCCTTGATGGCGCTGCGCGCGGCATCGCGCGAGCTCAGGCCACGGCTGTCGAAGGCATAGGCGACGACATCGCGCATCATCGTCATGCGGCGACGCGCGCCGTCATGCCGCGACATCGCGAAGATCGGCACCTGCGAGCGGAACCGCGACAGGAAGCGCGCGGTGCCGCCCGATTCGGTCATCGCCACGATCGCGCGCACGCCGATGTGCTCGGACAGGAACATCGCCGCCATCGCGATGGCCTGGTCGGCACGCTCGAGGTTGCGCGGCGCGGCCTCGAAATCGGTGTCGCGGTTGAACTGGCGTTCGGCACCCAGGCAGATGCGCGCCATCGCCTCGACCGCCTTCACCGGATAACGGCCGGCGGCCGATTCCTGCGACAGCATGACCGCGTCGGTGCCGTCGATCACGGCGTTGGCGACATCGAGCACTTCGGCGCGGGTCGGGATCGGGCTGTCGACCATCGATTGCAGCATCTGCGTGGCGGTGATCACCACGCGGTTGCGCTCGAGTGCCTCGCGGATGATCTTCTTCTGCAGGCCGGGCAGCTCGGCATCGCCGATCTCCACGCCCAGGTCGCCACGCGCGACCATGACCACGTCGCTGGCGTCGACGATCTCCGACAGGTTCTCGATCGCCTCGGCGCGCTCGATCTTCGACACCAGCGCGGCGTCGCAACCGGCGGCGCGGGCGATGCGGCGCGCCTCGTTCATGTCTTCGGCGTTGCGGCAGAACGACACCGCGATGAAGTCGGCGCCCAGTTCGGCGGCGACCAGGATCAGTTCCTTGTCGCGCTCGGTCAGCGCGCCCAGCGAGAGGCCGCCGCCCTGCTTGTTGAGGCCCTTGCGGTCCGACAGCGCGCCGTCGTTGAGAACGGTGGTGATGATGCGCTCGCCCTCGATCGCACCCACGCGCAGTTGCAGCAGGCCATCGTCGAGCAGCAGCACGTCGCCGGGACGCACATCGTCAGGCAGGCCGAGGTAGCTCACGCCGACCTCGCGCAGGTTGCCCGGAGGCGCATCGGCACTGGCAACCAGGTCGAAGCGGTCACCGGCCTTGAGCAGCACCTTGCCTTCGGCGAACCGTTCGATGCGGATCTTCGGACCGGGAAGATCGGCGAGGATGCCGACCTCCACGCCGACACGCTTGGCGGCTTCGCGCACGGCTTCGGCGCGGGCGACCTGCGAAGACGGATCGCCGTGCGAGAAATTGAGTCGGACTACGTCGACGCCGGCGCTGAGCAGTGCGTCGAGGACGCCCGGCGGATCAGTGGCCGGGCCGAGGGTGGCGAGGATCTTGGTGCGGCGCTGGTTGGTCGTCATCGAATGCTGCTTTCGCCTGGTGCGGCTTTTGCCGGGTGCGGCTTTTTGCCGGGTGAGATTCCATTGATCCCGGCGACGCTAGCACAGCTGTGCAGTCATTCGAATTGAATACGCATGCAATTGCGCATCCGGTCGTCCGTACCGCGGCGGATGCGGGGAAGTGGTCTGGAAAGACCCGTCCAAAAGCAGACCAGCGGAGTTGGCCGCGGCGGCGGCCCTCACCCCAACCCCTCTCCCGCAAGCGGGAGAGGGGCTTTATCCAACTGCCCTTCTCCCGCTTGCGGGAGAAGGTGCCCGGAGGGCGGATGAGGGCAAGCGCGGCGCAGCCGCGCTCAGGCCGCCAGCAATCCCTGCAATTCCCGCGGCGCACTGACCAGGTGCAGCGCCCCTGCCTCACGCAGTTCCGCTTCGCCACCAAATCCCCACAGCACCCCGACATTGCGCATGCCGTGATGACGCGCGCCTTCGATGTCCATGCGCCGGTCGCCGATCATCCAGCACTCGCCGGCGGCGATGTCGAAGCGCCGTAGCGCCTCCGCGATCAACTGGTCCTTGTGGCTGATCTGTCCGTCCAGGGTCGCGCCGACGATGTCGTCGAAGCGATGCCCGAACGGCAGGTGCCCGGCGATCTTGCGTGCGTGCGGCTCGTTCTTGGCGGTGACCACCGCCAGACGGTGCCCGGCCGTGTGCAGCGCCTCGACAGTCTCGCCGATGCCGGCATAGACCTCGTGCTCGGCCCAGCCGTGGCTCTCGAAGCGGTCGCGATAGTGCAGCACCGCCTGCTCGACGTCCTGCGGATCGTCGAGCAGCGGGCCAAAACTGGTGCGCAAGGCCGGACCGATCCAGCGCCGCAGTTCCGACTGCGGCGGCACCGGCAGACCCATCTTCACCAGCGCGTACTCGACGCAGCGGGTGATGCCGACGGCCGAGTCGATCAGCGTGCCGTCCATGTCGAAGAAGACGGTTGCCATTGCCGTAACGGCCTCAGCCCCGCGCCTTGAGCGCGGTCACTGCCGGCAGTTCCTTGCCTTCGAGGAACTCGAGGAAGGCGCCGCCGCCGGTGGAGATGTAGGACACGTCCTGCTCGATGCCGTACTTGTCGACCGCGGCCAGGGTGTCGCCGCCGCCGGCGATCGAGAACGCCTTGCTGGAAGCGATAGCACGCGCCAGCGTTTGCGTGCCCTTGCCGAACGCGTCGAACTCGAACACGCCGACCGGGCCGTTCCAGACCACGGTGCCGGCGGCCTTGATCAGCTCGGCGTAGCGCGCAGCGGTGTCCGGGCCGATGTCGAGGATCATGTCGTCGGCACCGACGGCGTCGACGGCCTTGACCGTGGCCGGCGCATCGGCGGCGAAAGCCGGCGCGACCACGACATCGGTCGGCACCGGGATGTCGGCGCCGCGCGCCTTGGCGTCGGCCATGATCTTCTTCGCGGTGTCGATCAGGTCCTTCTCGACCAGCGACTTGCCGACGCCGTGACCCATCGCGGCGATGAAGGTGTTGGCGATGCCGCCACCGACGATCAGCTGGTCGACCTTGCCGACCAGCGACGACAGCAGCTCAAGCTTGGTCGACACCTTGGAGCCGGCGACGATCGCCAGCAGCGGTCGCGCCGGGTTGTCGAGCGCTTTTGCCAGCGCATCGAGCTCGGCCATCAGCAGCGGGCCGCCAGCGGCGACCTTGGCGAAACGGATCGCGCCGTGCGTGGAGGCCTGCGCGCGATGGGCGGTACCGAACGCGTCCATGACGTAGACGTCGCACAGCGCGGCGTACTTCTTCGACAGCGCCTCGTCGTCCTTGCCTTCACCGACATTCATGCGGCAGTTCTCGAGCAGTACCAGCTGGCCCGGGGCGACGTCGACGCCGTCGACCCAGTCCTTGACCAGCGGCACGTCGATGCCGAGCAGCTCCGACAGTCGCTTTGCGACCGGCGCGAGCGAGTCGGCCTCACTCCACACGCCTTCCTTCGGCCGCCCCAGGTGCGAGGTGACCATCACCGCAGCGCCCTTCTCCAGCGCCAGCTTCATCGTCGGCACGGCCGCGGTGATGCGCTGCTCGGAGGTGATGCGACCGTCGTCGATGGGCACGTTGAGGTCTTCGCGGATCAGCACGCGCTTGCCGGCGAGGTCGAGGTCGGACATGCGGACGATGGACATGGGGCATTGGCCTCTTGAGCCCTCCCCTTCAAGGGGAGGGTTGGGTGGGGATGGGTTTCCGAGCAGCCGCGACACAATCAAAACCGCATCGGCAAGCCACGCATTGTCCCTTCGATGCCCCCGCACGGCAAATCCACGCCACCACTCGCTCACAACTTATCCACAACATTTAGCGTTGACGTATCCCCCAACCCCCACTATGTTGTGGCCGTCGGTGCCGACCTCGCGGTCGGCTTAAAAGGGAAGTCCGGTGCGGCCACGCTCAGAATCGAGCGGCCAACTCCGGCGCTGCCCCGCAGCGGTAGTGGAAACGAACGCCGTCATGGCACTGGGCATGGGCCTGGGAAGCGACGGTCAGTAGGTGAGGCACCAGCGGCACACGCCCGGTCCTCTCGTCCAGAGCCCGAAGACCTGCCGACAGCCGCGCGTTGCACACCGCGCGGTGACCGGCCAGCGAGTCTTCGGAGGGAAGACGGTCGGTGTCGCACGGTGGCGCCCGTTTGCTGTCAAAGAACGCGCTCGCCACCACAGGCCCGTCTCGGCCTGCGCGACGCCGCAACCGCAATCTCCGAATCCCGCGCCACGCCGCCCTTCGAGGGAAGGACGACGAGCCGTGCGCCCACGCACCGGAGCCATCGCCATGACCACCACCACCGACGCGCCTGCCGTGAGCAAGCCCGCAGCCAACCTTCCAGCAGCGTCTTCCGCGCAGGCCGGCTCTGCGCTGTCTGAGCCCGCCGGCTTCACCCTGACCCCGCCAGCCGCCAACCTCACCATGACGGTGACCAAGCGCAACGGCCGCCGCGACCCGGTCGATCTCAACAAGATCGTGCGCGCGGTGACGCGCAACTGCGAAGGCCTGTTCGCCGTCGATCCGATGCGCGTGGCCACCCGCACCATCTCCGGCCTCTATGACGGCGCGACCACGCGCGAGCTCGACGAACTGTCGATCCGCACCGCTGCCCTGCTCACTGCCGAAGAACCCGAGTACGGCCGCCTCGCCGCACGCCTGCTCGCCGGCGTGATCGAGAAGGAAGTCGCCGGCATCGAGATCCACGCGTTCTCGCAGTCTGTGCAGCGCGGCTTCGACCTGGGCCTGATCAACGAGCGTCTGCTGAGCTTCGTCCAGGCCAACGCGCGCAAGCTCAACGACGCGATCGACCCGAGCCTCAACCAGCGCTTCGACTACTTCGGCCTGCGCACGCTCTACGACCGCTACCTGCTGCGCCACCCGACCGCGCGCACGGTGATCGAGACGCCGCAGCAGTTCTTCCTGCGCATCGCCTGCGCACTGAGCGAGGACGTCAGCGACGCGCTGGCGCTGTACCGGCGCATGGCGCAGTTGGACTACATCCCCAGCTCGCCGACGCTGTTCAACTCCGGCACCACGCACGAGCAGCTGTCGAGCTGCTTCCTGCTCGACTCGCCGGAAGACTCGCTGGAGAGCATCTACAAGCGCTACATGGACGTCGCCAAGCTGAGCAAGTTCAGCGGCGGCATCGGCCTGAGCTATACCCGCATCCGTTCGCGCGGCTCGCTGATCCGGTCGACCAACGGCCTGAGCAACGGCATCGTGCCGTGGCTGAAGACGCTCGATGCCTCGGTCGCCGCGGTGAATCAAGGCGGCAAGCGCAAGGGCGCGGCCTGCGTGTACCTGGAACCGTGGCACGCCGACGTCGAGGAGTTCCTGGAACTGCGCGACAACACCGGCGACGAAGCGCGGCGCACGCACAACCTCAACCTGGCCAACTGGATCCCCGACGAGTTCATGCGCCGCGTCGAGGCCGATGGCGACTGGTCGCTGTTCGACCCGGCCAAGGTGCCGCAGCTGACCGACCTGTGGGGCGAGGCCTTCGACCGTGCCTACCACGCCGCCGAAGTGGCCGGTCTGGCGGCGCGCCAGGTCAAGGCACGCGAGCTGTACAGCCGCATGGTGCGGACGCTGGCGCAGACCGGCAACGGCTGGATGAACTTCAAGGACAAGTCCAACCGCGCCTGCAACCAGACCCTGCGCGAAGGCAACGTGGTGCACCTGTCGAACCTGTGCACCGAGATCCTGGAAGTCACTTCGCAGGACGAGACCGCGGTGTGCAACCTGGGGTCGATCAACCTGTCGCACCACGTCAAGCTGTTCGCCGAAGGCCCGGTGCACGGCGAAGACGGTCGCTTCGATTTCGAGAAGCTCGCAGAAACCGTGCGCCTTGCCGTGCGCCAGCTCGACCGCGTGATCGACCTCAACTTCTACCCGATCGAGACTGCGCGCCGCGCCAACCTCAAGTGGCGCCCGGTCGGCCTCGGCGTGATGGGCCTGCAGGACGTATTCTTCAAGCTGCGCATGCCGTTCGATTCCGAGCAGGCGCGGGCGCTGTCGAAGCAGATTGCCGAAGCGGTGTATTTCCATGCGCTGTCCGCCTCGAACGAGCTGGCGATGGAACGCGGTCGTCATCCTTCTTTTGCCGACACGCGCGCGTCGCAGGGCGAGCTGCAGTTCGAAGCCTGGGGCGTGACGCCGTCCGAGGCCCACGGCTGGGACAGCCTGCGTGCCCGCATCGCCGAACACGGCCTGCGCAACTCGCTGCTGATCGCGATCGCGCCTACCGCGACCATCGCCTCGATCGCCGGCTGCTACGAGTGCATCGAGCCGCAGGTGTCGAACCTGTTCAAGCGCGAGACGCTGTCGGGCGACTTCCTCGTCGTCAACCGCTACCTCGCCGAGGAGCTCAAGACGCTCGGCCTGTGGACGCCGGAGCTGCGCGACCGCATCAAGATGGCCGAAGGTTCGATCCAGGGCATCACGCAGATTCCCGAGTCGCTGCGCGCGGTCTATCGCACCGCGTGGGAACTGCCGATGCGTTCGCTGATCGACATGGCCGCCGACCGTGGTGCCTTCATCGACCAGAGCCAGTCGCTGAACCTGTTCATCGAGAGCCCGAACATCGGCCAGCTGTCGTCGATGTACATGTACGCGTGGAAGAAGGGGCTCAAGACCACCTACTACCTGCGCTCGCGTCCGGCGACGAAGATCGCCAAGGCCACCGTCAGCGGCGTAGTCGAGGCGGCCAAGCCGGAGTACAGCGCGGTCGAAGCGGTGGCGTGCTCGCTGGAGAACCCGGAAAGCTGCGAAGCCTGTCAGTAACCCTCCGACGTAGCCCCTCTCCCGCTTGCGGGAGAGGGGTTGGGGTGAGGGCAGCTCCACCCGCACCGCGAAGAGCGCCCTCATCCGCCCTTCGGGCACCTTCTCCCGCCAGCGGGAGAAGGGAACCCACAAGAAAACCTTCCCTTCAGCCGGCGTGCGACGCGCGAACTGCCTCCCTCCCCTCGCGGAACGCAGCGTCGCCCGCCCCTGAAGGGCAAGGTCCACCGAGGCAACACCATGTCCGACACCCGCCTGCTCGACCCCGGCTTCGACCTCACCCTGCGGCCAATGCGCTACCCGCAGTTCTACGAGATGTACCGCGACGCGATCCGCAACACCTGGACCGTGGAAGAGGTCGATTTCTCGCTCGACGTCAACGACCTCAAGCACAAGCTCGGACCGGCCGAGCGCCACCTGATCGAGCGCCTGGTGGCCTTCTTCGCCACCGGCGACAGCATCGTCGCCAACAACCTGGTGCTTAACCTGTACCAGCACATCAACGCGCCCGAGGCGCGCATGTACCTGTCGCGGCAGCTGTACGAGGAAGCGCTGCACGTGCAGTTCTACCTGACCCTGCTCGACACCTACCTGCCCGACCCGGTCGCGCGCGCCAAGGCGTTCGATGCGGTGCAGAACATTCCCTCGATCCGCGCCAAGGCCGAGTTCTGCTTCAAGTGGATCGATTCGATCCAGGACATCCGGCGCATCGAAACCGCGGAGCAGCGTCGCCAGTTCCTGCTCAACCTGATCTGCTTCGCCTGCTGCATCGAAGGCCTGTTCTTCTTCGCCGCCTTCGCCTACGTCTACTACCTGCGTTCGCGCGGCCTGCTGCACGGCCTGGCGTCGGGCACCAACTGGGTGTTCCGCGACGAGAGCTGCCACATGGCCTTCGCCTTCGAAGTGATCCGCACCGCGCGCAGCGAGCAGCCGGAACTGTTCGACGACGAGTTGCAGCGCCAGGTCGTGCAGATGCTGGAGGAAGCAGTGGAGTGCGAGATGCAGTTCGCCCAGGACGTGCTGTCGGGCGGCGTCGCCGGCCTCTCGCCCAAGGACATGCGCCAGTACCTGCAGTACTGCGCCGACCAGCGCCTGGCGCAACTGGGCATGCCGCGCCATTTCGGCGCGACCAATCCGTTCGCGTTCATGGACCTGCAGGACGTGCAGGAAGTGACCAACTTCTTCGAGCGGCGCGTCTCGGCCTACCAGGTGGGCGTGCAGGGCGAGGTCGCCTTCGATGCCGCGTTCTGACGCGGCTTCGCTCCCTCTCCCGCGCGCGGGAGAGGGCCGGGGTGAGGGCAAGGCCGCGCCCGCGCCCCCCACCGAAGCCCGCATGACCGAAATAGTCTTCCCCGACCACACCAACCACCTCGGCACCCTGTTCGGCGGCCAGGCCCTGGCGTGGATGGACAAGGCCGCCTTCGTCGCCGCCTCGCGCTATGCGCGCAGCACGGTGGTCACCGCACGATCGGAACAGATCGACTTCCACGTCGCCGTGCCCAAGGGCGCGCTGGTCGAACTGGTCGCGCGCGTGGTCGCCACCGGACGCAGTTCGCTGCAGGTGGAAGTCGACATGTACCGCGAGGACCTGATGACCGGCGACACGCAACTGGCCACGCGCGGCCGCTTCACCATGGTCGCGCTCGACCTGCACGGCCAGCCGACACCGGTCCCCGCGCTGAAGCCATTCGACGATTGACGCCTCCTGCCTGCAGGGCTAACGTAGCGGCGTCGTGGTGATCATCGCTTCATAAAGATGGAGCGATGTGACAAGTACCGCCGGGCAACCGGCGGCGCCAGAGGGAATCCGGTACGGACGCCAGTCCAATTCCGGAGCTGCCCCGCAGCGGTATATGGGAACGACCGCCATCCATGCACTGGGCGCTGAGCCCGGGAAGCGATGGTCAGTAGATGAGGACCTGGTGTCCTCGCGCCCACAAGCCCGAAGACCTGCCCCGACCGGAGGGTACGCCCTCCGCCCGACCCCCGACCGCACGGCTCGCGCCGCGCGGCCGGTTCGCCCGCGGGGGCGAAGGTCGAAGGCAGGTCCCGGTCCCGACGCCGCTTGCGGCAGCGGGCGCGTGCCCATGCCCTCCTTCGTTGCCCTGCGTCATGCATAACGCATCGCAGGTACATCACCATGATCCAGGTAACCCATCTCGGCTTCTCGCGCATCGGCGCGCGACGCGAACTCAAGCAGGCCCTCGAATCGTTCTGGAAAGGCCAGACGACATCGGCGGACCTTCACGCAACCGCACGCGAACTGCGTGCCCGGCACTGGCAGCTGTCACGCGATGCCGGCGTCGACGTCGTTCCCTGCAACGACTTCTCCCTGTACGACCACGTGCTCGACACCGCGGTCCTGTTCGACGCCATCCCGCCCTCGCACCGCGACGTGTTCGAGGCAGACCCGCTGGCGGGCTATTTCGCCCTCGCCCGCGGCCTGCAGGACAGCCAGCACGACCTCCACGCGCTGGAGATGACCAAGTGGTTCGACAGCAATTACCACTACCTCGTGCCGCAGTTCCAGGTCGACCAGACGTTCCGCCTGCGCGGCGACAAGCCGCTGGCCGAACTGCGTGAAGCCCAGGCGCTGGGGCTGGAGGCGCGCCCGGTGCTGCTCGGCCCGGTGTCGTTCCTCAAGCTGGGCAAGCGTGAAGATGGCGGCTGCCCGCTGGAACTGCTCGACTCGCTGCTGCCGGCCTATGTGCAACTGCTGCAGCAGTTGAAGAGCGCCGGTGCATCGTGGGTGCAGATCGACGAACCCTGCCTGGTACTCGACCTGGGCGACGCCGACCGCGACGCCTATCGTCGGGCCTTCGCCGCACTGGCCGCGGCCGACGTTCCGCAGATCCTGCTCGCCACCTACTTCGGCGATCTGGGCGACAACCTGGAGCTGGTCGCCGGGCTGCCGGTCGGCGCACTGCACATTGATCTTGCACGCGCGCCGCAGCAGCTCGGGCGCGTACTGGCAGCGTGGCCGGCCGAGCGATCGCTGAGCCTCGGCATCGTCGATGGGCGCAACGTGTGGCGCACCAACCTCGATGCGGCGCTGGCGCTTGTACGCACGGCTGGACCGCGCGTGCGATGGCTGGCGCCCTCGTGCTCCCTGCTGCACGTGCCGATCGACCTGGAGCTCGAGCGCAAGCTGCCACAGCCCCTGCGCGGCGGCATGGCGTTCGCGCGCCAGAAGCTGGAAGAGCTGCGACTGCTCGCCGATGCCCACGCTGACAATGCAGCCGCGGCGACAGCGATCTCCACCGCACAGGCGGCCCGCGCCGCACATCGCAACGCGCCGGAACTGCGCAACGCAGGTGTGCGCTCGCGGATGGCCGACCTTGTGCCGGCGATGAGCCGGCGCATCACCCCCTATCCGCAGCGCGCGCGACTGCAGCACGAGCGCCTGTCACTGCCGCCGCTGCCGATCACCACGATCGGTTCGTTCCCGCAGCTGTCGCTGGTGCGCAAGGCACGCGCCGACCACAAGGCCGGCAAGCTCGATGACGCCGGCTACCGCCAGTTCCTGGAGCGCGAGATCGACAACTGCCTGCGCGAACAGGAAGCCATCGGCCTGGACGTGCTGGTGCACGGCGAGTTCGAACGCAACGACATGGTCGAGTACTTCGGCGAGCAGCTCGACGGCTTCGCCTTCACTTCCCACGGCTGGGTGCAAAGCTACGGCTCGCGCTGCGTGAAGCCGCCGGTGCTGTACGGCGACGTCAGCCGGCCGCGCGCGATGACCGTGGAGTGGACCTCCTACGCGCAGTCGCGCACGCAGTATCCGGTGAAGGGCATGCTGACCGGGCCGGTCACCATCCTGCAGTGGTCGTTCGTGCGCGACGACCAGCCGCGCGCCGACACCTGCCGGCAGATCGCGCTGGCCCTGCGCGATGAAGTGCTGGAGCTGGAAGCGGCCGGCATCGCCATCATCCAGATCGACGAACCGGCCTTGCGCGAAGGCCTGCCGTTGCGACGCGAGGACTGGCCGCACTACCTGGCCTGGGCAGTGGAGGCGTTCGGCCTGGCCGCCGGTGCGGTGGCCGACACCACCCAGATCCACACCCACATGTGCTACGCCGAGTTCAACGACATCATCGACGCGGTCGCCGCGCTCGATGCCGACGTGATCTCGATCGAGACCTCGCGCTCGCGGATGGAACTGCTCGATGCCTTCGCCAGGTTCCGCTACCCCAACGGCATCGGCCCGGGCGTGTATGACATCCACGCCCCGCGCGTGCCGTCGCCGGCGGAGATCGGCGAACTGCTGGACAAGGCGTTGCAGGTGATCCCGGCGGCGCAGCTGTGGGTCAACCCGGACTGCGGCCTGAAGACGCGCGCCTGGCCGGAAGTGCGCAAAGCGCTGAGCGCGATGGTCCAGGCCACGCGCGAACTGCGCCTGGGGCTGGCCACGGCCTGACAGCGATGGAGCCGCCCGCCCGGCACCACGGGCGGGCGGCCTGCGACACACCCTTGCATCCGGCTCCATTGCATCCGGGCCGGACGCAGGCCTAAATAGCCGAAATCCTTGACGGGAATCGTCGCTGCCATGTCGCCAATGCGCTTACCCCGCAGCCATGTCGTCTGGCTCGCCCTGATCGCGATCGCGCTGTTCGTCCTGCGGCTCTTCAGCAACCAGCACTATGGCTTCCATCGCGACGAGCTGGCGCTGCTCGACGATGCGCGCAGCCTGGCCTGGGGCTACGTCGCCTACCCGCCGCTGACGCCGGCACTGGCGCGGATCTCGCTGGAGCTGTTCGGCGATTCGCTCAGCGGCTTCCGTGTGTTCGCGGCGCTGGCGCAAAGCATCGCCGCCGTGCTCGCCGGCCTGATTGCGCGCGAGATGGGCGGCACCCGCGCCACGCAGATAGTCGCTGCGCTGTTCGCCGCACTGGCGCCGTTCTCGATGGTCGCCGGCGGGCTGATGCAGTACGTCAGCATCGACTACCTGTGGTGGGTGCTGCTGGCCTGGCTGGTGCTGCGACTGGTCAACAGCGGCGACGCGCGGTGGTGGCTGGCGATCGGCGCGGTCATCGGCCTGGGCATGCTGACCAAGTACACGATGGTGTTCTTCGTCGCCGGGATAGTGGTGGCGACGCTGGCAACGCCGCTGCGCGCGCACCTGCGCAGCCGCTGGCTGTGGCTCGGTGCGGTGCTGTCGCTGCTGCTGTTCCTGCCCAATGCACTGTGGCAGTGGCGGTACGACTTCATCTCGCTGGATTTCCTGCAGTCGATCCATGCGCGCGATGTGCGCATCGGCCGTACCAAGGACTTCCTGATCGAGCAGCTGTACGGCAACGCTGGGCTCATGGCCCTGCCAGTCTGGTTGGCCGGGCTGGCGTGGCTGGTGCTGTCCAAGGCAGGCCGGCGCTACGCGGTGGTCGCATGGATGTACCTGGTACCGCTGCTGCTGTTCGTGCTCGCCCAAGGCCGCTCCTACTACCTGGCCGGCGCCTATCCGATGCTGCTTGCGGCCGGTTGCGTCGCGATCGAGCAGTTCCTGCACCGGCAGGGTCCGTTGCGCGCAGGCTACGCGCTCACCGGCACCGCCCTGCTGACCGTGTGGGTCGTGGCGATGGCCATAGGCAGCGGATTGATCGGCCTGCAGTTTGCCAAAGTCAATTCAACCGGCTGGCGAATCAGCCGGGCGGCGCACGACAACTTCGCCGAGCAGATCGGATGGCCGGAGCTGGTGGAGGAAGTCGCGCGCATCTACCACGAACTGCCGCCAGCCGAGCGCGAGCACACCGCGGTGTTCACCAACAACTACGGCGAGGCCGGGGCAATCAACCTGTATGGACCGAAGCTGGGATTGCCGATGGCGATCAGTCCGGTCAATTCGTACTGGTACAAGGGCTATGGTGCGACGCCGCCGCAGACGGTGATAGTGCTCGGCGATTCACCCGCGGACATCGCCGATGCACCGGCCCATTGCGTGTTCGCCGGTCGGGTCCGCAATCGCTACAACGTGCCTAATGAGGAAACGCGCGACCACCCCGACATCTTCATTTGCCGCGACCTGCGCATTCCGTGGCAGCAGGCGTGGCCGAAGATGCAGAAGTTCGGTTAGGCGCTTCCGGCAATGGGTACGCCGAGCGGCAGGGCGCCCTTGCGTTCCTGCAGGCCGAGGCCGTAGCGCAGGCTGTAGCCGATCTTGCTGGCGTGTTCGCAGGCCAGCGCGGCGTGCTCGGGTGCAAGCAGCGACTCCGCGGTCTTCTGCCACAGCGACAGCCATTGGTCGAAATGCTCGGGGCGGATCGGGTGTGGCCGATGCGCGGCCATGGGCTGGCCGCGGTAGCTGCGCGTGCCGAGCAGGACCGACGACCAGAACGACGTCAGCAGCCGCTTGTGCTCGGGCCAGTCGTCGATGGCGGCATTGAAGACGGGGCCGAGTTCCGGATGGACGCGGACCTGCTCGTAGAAGCGGTCTACGAGGGTCGCCAGCTGTTGCTCGTCAAGCTGTCTGGATTCGCTCATTGCGGCCATAGCTGGGGGCGTTCCGTTCGGAAAACAAGGTGAGCCGCGCCTTGCTGGCGGAGAACCGAAGCAACGTCCATGGGTTCCCGCCTTCGCGGGAATGACGAGCATCAGAGCAACGACGCTGGGTCCCCGCCTTCGCGGGGATGACGGTCTTCTTTAGCCCCTCTCCCGCTTGCGGGAGAGGGGTTGGGGTGAGGGCCCCCGAAGACCATGCAACGAAACTACGAAGCGTCGTCCGCCGGGCCGGGGATTGCGCAGCAGCGGGCCATGGATGGCCCGCGCCCCGCATTCGGACAGGATGTCCGACCAAGGGGCGGAGCAATCCCCGGCCCGGCGGACGACGCCGCTCCGCAGACGCAAGCCCGACACGCAACACGCAAAAGCACCAGCAGGTCCCTCACTACGTTCGGGACGACAAGCACCGAGAGCCTTCACGCAGGGGCAGGGAGAACCAAAAAAACAAGGCCGGCAAAATGCCGGCCTTGTCCGTGATGCAGCAGGTGCGCGCCTTACTTGCCGGCGACAACCTTGACCATCTCGAGGCACTTGTTCGAGTAGCCCCACTCGTTGTCGTACCAGCTGACCAGCTTGACGAAGGTGCCGTCGAGCGCGATGCCGGCTTCGGCGTCGAAGATCGAGGTGCGCACGTCGCCGCGGAAGTCGGTCGCCACGACCTTGTCCTCGGTGTAGCCCAGGATGCCCTTGAGCGCGCCTTCCGACTGCGCCTTCATCTCCGCGCAGATCTCGGCGTAGGTCGCCGGCTTTTCCAGCTCGACCGTCAGATCGACCACCGACACGTCAGAAGTCGGCACACGGAAGGCCATGCCCGTGAGCTTCTTGTTGAGCTCCGGGATCACCACGCCAACGGCCTTGGCCGCACCGGTGCTGGACGGAATGATGTTCTCCAGGATGCCGCGGCCGCCGCGCCAGTCCTTGTTGGACGGACCATCGACGGTCTTCTGCGTCGCCGTGGCAGCGTGCACCGTGGTCATCAGGCCGCGCTTGATACCCCACTTGTCATTGACGACCTTGGCAATCGGCGCCAGGCAGTTGGTGGTGCACGAAGCGTTGGAAACGATCGCCTCGCCGTTGTACTTGGTGTGGTTCACACCGTAGACGAACATCGGCGTGTCGTCCTTCGACGGCGCCGACAGCACGACCTTCTTCGCGCCGGCATCGAGATGCTTCTGCGCGGTGACCTTGTCGAGGAACAGACCGGTGGATTCGATGACGACGTCGGCGCCGACTTCATCCCACTTCAAGTTGGCCGGATCGCGCTCCTGGGTCAGGCGGATCTTCTTGCCGTTGACCAGCAGCGTGTTGCCCTCGACCTTCACGTCGCCCTTGAAGCGGCCGTGGACGGAATCGTAGCTGAGCATGTAGGCCAGGTAGTCCGGCTCCAGCAGGTCGTTGATGGCGACGATCTCGATCTCGCCATTGAAGTTCTGCACGGCCGAGCGCAGCACGTTGCGCCCGATGCGGCCGAAGCCGTTGATACCCACCTTGATGGTCATAGCTGGAAAACTCCTGCGGCCGCGCCCGGCGCGGCGGATGGACGGGGAACGCCCATTCTAACAGGCCCGCCCGCGGGCCCGGGATGAAAGGGTCACCGCGGCTCAAGGGCGACTTGATCAGGGGCGACTTGATCCGGATCAAGCGCGTCCGCAGGCTCCTGCAGACACTGGAGCCCTCCTACAACGAGGCTCCCCCATGCACAAGCCGCTTCTGTCCTGCGCCGTCGCACTCGCCCTCGGCAGCGCCGCCCTCCCCGCCCTGGCCCAGTCCGCCGGCGACTGGACCCTGGGCGTCGGCGTCCACGCCGTCGACCCCAAGTCGGACAACGGCCGCCTGGCCGGCGGAACCCTCGACGTCGACGTCGACCGCGACTTCAAGCCGAGCCTGACCTTCGAATACTTCGTGCGCGACAACCTCGGCGTGGAAGTCCTCGCCGCCTGGCCGTTCGAGCACGACATCAACATCGTCGGCCTGGGCCGGGTCGGCAGCACCAAGGAGCTACCGCCTACAGTCTCGCTGCAGTACCACTTCAACGGCCAAGGCAAGATCTCGCCGTTCGTGGGCGCGAGCATCAACTACACCGCGTTCTTCAGCGAGGACACCACGGGTGCGCTGGCCGGCAGCAAGCTCAAGCTCGACGACTCCTGGGGCCTGGCGGCGCATGCCGGCGTCGACTTTGCGGTCGGGCAACGCGGCGCGATCCGTATCGACGCACGCTGGATCGACATCGATACCGATGTCGCCCTCGACGGCGCCAGGCTGGGCACGGTCGCGATCGACCCGATCGTCTACGGCGCTGCCTACGTCATGAAGTTCTGATCATGGCGTTCCGGGGCCGCGTTTCAGCCGCGAACACCCCGCCACGCAAAGGAGTGTCATCGCAGGTCGGCTAAAGTGCGCGCCATGATCAGAGCCCTCACCGCCTTCCTGCTTGTCCTCAGCCTCCTGCCCGCCCCCGCTGCCGCGTGGGGCCGGCTCGGCCATCGCCTGGTCGCGTCGCTGGCCTGGGACGGGATGACCCCGGCTGCCCGCGCAGCCGCCCTGCAACTGCTCGAAGGCGAACCGGAGCCGACCCTGGCCGGCATCGCCAACTGGGCCGACGACCTGCGCGAGAACGACCCCGACCTGGGCAAGCGCACCGGCAAGTGGCATTACGTCAACATCGCCGAGGACGGCTGCGTCTACGAGCAGCCGCGTCATTGCCGCAACGGCGACTGCGTGGTCGAGGCGATCCGCGCGCAGACCGCGATCCTCGCCGACACGAAGCGACCGAAGGCGGAACGGCTGCAGGCGCTGAAGTTCGTCGTCCATTTCGTCGGTGATGTCCACCAGCCGCTGCATGCCGGTTATGGCCACGACAAGGGCGGCAACGACTTCCAGGTGAGCCTCGACGGTAGCGGTAGCAACCTGCATTCGCTGTGGGACAGCGGCATGCTCAAGGACACCGGTCTGGACGAGCCGTCCTACCTGCAACGCCTGCGCGCGATGCCGGCGGCGACGCCGACGGCCGGCAAGCCCCTGCCGCCGCAGTCCGCGGCCTGGGCCGAAGCCTCCTGTGCGATCGTCAGGCGCCCGGGTTTCTATCCGGCCCGCGCGAAGATCGGCCCGGACTACCTGCTGGCATGGCGCCCCGTGGCCGAGGCGCAGCTGCGGCTTGCCGGCGCCGAGCTCGCGGCGACCCTCAACGCAGCGCTTGCCCGACGCTAAGGCCCATACCGGCCTAGACTGCCGGCACGGTTCCACCCCGGACAAGACGATGAAACCCCAGGTCCAGCCGTTCTTCCACGCCGACAGCAACACCTGGAGCTACGTCGTGCACGAACCCGCCGGGCAGGCCGCGGTGGTGATCGACGCGGTCCTGGATTTCGATGCCAAGGCCGGGCGCACCTCGACGACGTCGGCGCAGCAGCTGCTCGACTACGTGCGCGATCACGACCTGCAGGTGCAGTGGATCCTGGAAACACACGCACACGCCGACCACCTCAGCGGCGGCCACTGGCTCAAGGCGCAGTGGCCGCAGGCCAGGCTGGCGATCGGCGAAGGCATCCGCAAGGTGCAGGAAACCTTTCGCCCGATCTTCAACCTCGGCGAGCACTTCCCGGTCGATGGTTCGCAGTTCGATCACCTGTTCGAGGACGGCGAACTGTTCCGCATCGGCACGCTCGAAGCGCGCGTGACTGCCGTGCCGGGGCATACGTGCGACAGCTGCGCGTACCTGATCGGCGATGCGCTGTTCACCGGCGACTCGCTGTTCATGCCCGATGCCGGCACGGCACGCTGCGACTTCCCCGGCGGTGATGCGCGCACGCTGTTCCGCTCGATACGGCATCTGTTCCACACCCTGCCCGACGACACCCGCGTATTCGTCTGCCACGACTACGGCCCCGGCGGTCGCGAAGTGGCGTGCGAAACCACGATCGGCGCGCAGAAGCGCAGCAACATCCATGTCCGCGAAGGTACCGGGGAAGACGCGTTCGTCGCCCTGCGCGAGACCCGCGATGCGACGCTGGCGATGCCGGCGCTGATCCTGCCCGCGGTGCAGGCCAACATCCGCGCCGGCGCGTTGCCCGCACCGGAGGACAACGGCGTGCGCTACCTCAAGATTCCACTCGACCAGCTTTGATCGGCCCGTCCAGATGCCAACCCAGTTCACCCCTGTTTCGGCCCTGATCGGCGGCGCCCTGATCGGCTTGGCCGCCACTTGGCTGCTGCTCGCACTGGGCCGCATCGCCGGCATTAGCGGCATCCTCAATAGCACCGTCGACGGTGATACCGGTCGCGGCTGGCGGATCGCATTCCTGGTCGCGCTTGTTGCCGCCGCAGGCGCATGGTTCGCCTGGTCCGGCTCGCCCGGCCGCAACGGCTTTCCGTTGCCCTGGCTGCTCGCCGGCGGCCTGCTGGTCGGCTTCGGCACGCGCCTGGGCAACGGCTGCACCAGCGGGCACGGCATCTGCGGACTGGCTCGGCTGTCGAAACGCTCGCTGCTGGCGGTGCTGGTGTTCATGGGTGCGGGCTTCTTCACCGTCTACCTGCTGCGTCATGTGATCGGAGGTGTGGCATGAGACTGATCGTCCACGGCGCGATCGCCGGCGCGCTGTTCGGCCTGGGTCTGGCGGTGTCGGGCATGACCGACCCGGACAAGGTCCTGAACTTCCTCGACCTGGCCGGGCATTGGGATCCTTCGCTGGCGCTGGTGATGGGCGGCGCACTGGCCGTGGCATTGCCGGGTTTCGCCTGGGTGCGACGCCGCGGCCGCACGTTGTCGGACGCTCCGTTGCCGGCGCCACCGGCGCCGACGATAGACCGCCGCTTGCTGCTAGGCAGCGCGCTGTTCGGCGTCGGCTGGGGCATCGCCGGCTACTGCCCCGGCCCGGCCCTTGCCAACCTCGCGCACGGCACGCTGGAATCGGCTGTATTCGTCGGCGCGCTGCTGGCAGGCTCGCAACTGGCCCGTCTGGTGGCGCGCAGGTGAGGCTTCTTCTTGGCAACGCCTACACACGCAGCGCATAGGCTGTTGCCATGAGTGAACGCCCCGCCCCCACCCTGTTCGACTCGCTCGACTCCGCGGTCGAGTTTCTGCTCACTGTCCGCCACGGCCCGCTGCATGTGGGCGCACCGCTGGGATTGGGCAAACCGCATCGCCTGCTCAACGCGCTGTATGCGCGGATCGAGAAGGATCCATCGCGCCCCCTGCATCTGTACACCGCGCTGTCACTGGATCCGCCCGGCGGCGGCAAGGGCCTGGAAGACCGCTTCATCAAGCCGTTCACGCAACGCCATTTCGGCGACGACTTCCCGCGCTTGGCCTATGTGCAGGCGGCCAAGCGAGATGCGTTGCCATCGCACATCAAGATTGAGGAGTTCTACCTGCAGTCTGGCGCGATGCTCGGCTCGACGCAGGTGCAGCGGCGCTATGCCAGCCTCAACTACACCCACGTCGCGCGCGCCCTCGCCGATCGCGGCCTCAACGCCATCGTGCAGAAGGTGGCACGCTCGGCGGACGGCAGCCGGATGTCGCTGTCGTGCAACACCGACCTCACCTTCGATGCGCTCGACGCAATCGCCGCACGCGGCCTGCCGCGGCCGCTGCTGATCGCCGAAGTCGACCCGGAACTGCCCTGGCTCGGAGGCAGCGCGGAAGTCGATGCCGGATTCTTCGACGCGATCGTGCAACCGCCCGGCCCCTACCCGAAGCTGTTCGGATTGCCGCGCCAGCCGGTCAGCGACGTCGACTACGCGATCGGCTTCCACGCCAGCACCCTGGTGCGCGACGGCGGCACGCTGCAGATCGGCATCGGCGCGCTGGCCGACGCGTTGTGCCACGCCCTGGTATTGCGCCACACCGACAACGCGGCCTATCGCGCGGTGCTGCGTGCCCTTGGCTCGGCGCAGGCCGAAGACCCGGCGCTGGCGCCGTTCGCGCAGGGCCTGTACGGCTGCAGCGAGATGATCAACGAAGGCTTCCGCCGCCTGGTGGAGGTCGGCGTGTTGTCGCGCAAGGTCGTCGACGATCGCGGGTTGATGCAACGCATCGCCGACGGCCATGCCAGTGCACAAGACCTGGAGCGACTGCAGCACGAAGGCGAGTTCCTGCACGGCGCCTTCTACCTGGGCTCACCGGATTTCTACCAGTGGCTGCGCGAGCTGAGCGACGAGGAGCGTCGCGGCATCGGCATGAAGCGCGTCGGCGAGGTCAATGAACTCTACGGCGGCGACGAGACCCTGGAGCGCCTGCAGCGTCGCGACGCCCGCTTCTTCAATACCTGCATGATGGCGACCGCACTGGGAGCGGCGGTGTCGGATGCGCTCGAGGACGGTCGAGTCGTCTCCGGCGTCGGCGGCCAGTACAACTTCGTCGCCATGGCGCACGCGCTGCCCGACGCGCGCTCGGTGCTGTTGCTGCGCGCCAGCCGCGAATCCAGTGGCGCGACCACCTCCAACATCGTCTGGAACTACGGCCATACGACGATCCCGCGTCACCTGCGAGACATCTACATCACCGAGTACGGCGTCGCCGACGTGCGCGGCCGCAGCGACGAGGACTGCATCATGGCGATGGCGGCGATCTGCGACGCGCGCTTCCAGCAGCCGCTGCTGGAGACCGCGCGCGGCGCTGGCAAGGTGCGCCGTGATTTCGTCCTGCCCGCACACGCTGCCGGCAACACCGCGCAGTCGCTGCAGGCTGCGCTGCGACCGTACCGCCGCAACGGCACCCTGCCCGACTATCCGCTGGGCAGCGACTTTACCGACGTCGAGCAGCGGCTGGTAAAGGCGCTGGGATGGCTGAAGGCGAATACGGCGACGCGCTCGGGCAAGTTGCGCACGCTGTGGCGTGCTCTTTCGGCGCGGGAAACCGACCGGGAGGCGCTGGAGCGCATGGGCCTGGCAGCGCCTTCCAACCTCGGTGAGCGGATCGAGGCGCGCCTGTTGAATCTGGGGCTGGTGCAGACTGCGAGTGAGTGTTGAGGCGCGAGCAGCAGGGGAAGAGCAACGTCCATGGGTTCCCGCATTCGCGGGAATGACGGGCATGGAGCAACGACGCTGGGTCCCCGCCTTCGTGGGGATGACGGTCTTCTTTAGCCCCTCTCCCGTTTACGGGAGAGGGGTTGGGGTGAGGGCCGCCGAAGACCACGCAACGAATTGCCGAAGCGTCGTCCGCAGACGCAAGCCCAATCCGCAACAGCGAGCACCAGCAGGTCCCTCACTGCGTTCGGGACGACGGGCAATCACCTGCTGTCGAGCCAAAAAAGAAGCGGCCGAAGCCGCTTCTTTCAACCCCCCGCGATCGCAGCGGAAAAGATCAACCCAGCGCGCGCGCCGCCTCGACCACCTTGTCGACCGTGAACCCGAACTCCGGGAACAGCTTCTCCGCCGGAGCCGACGCACCAAAATCGTCGATGCCGATCACCGCACCGTCCAGGCCGACGTACTTGTGCCAGAAGCCGGTCACGCCGGCCTCGATCGCCACACGCTTGCGGCAATCGCGCGGCAGCACCGACTCGCGGTACTCCGCGTCCTGACGATCGAACACGTTGGTCGACGGCATCGACACCACGCGCACCTTGTCGCCGAGCTGCGCCGCCGCATCCATCGCCAGGCCCACTTCCGAACCGGTCGCGATCAGGATGACCTCCGGCGCGCCATTGGAATCCTTCAGCACATAACCACCGCGGGCGATATCGGCCACCTGCTGCTCGTTGCGCTGCTGATGGGCCAGGTTCTGGCGCGAGAAGATCAGGCAGCTCGGGCCATCGTCGCGCAGGATCGCCGCCTTCCAGCAAGCCGCCGACTCGACCGCATCGCACGGACGCCACAGATCGTTGTGCGGGATGTAGCGCAGCGACGCCATGTGCTCGATCGGCTGGTGGGTCGGACCGTCCTCGCCCAGGCCAATGGAGTCATGCGTGTAGACGTGGATCGCGTGCGCGCCCATCAGCGCGCTCATGCGCACGGCATTGCGCGCGTAGTCGCTGAACACCAGGAAGGTGGCGTCGTACGGAATGAAGCACTCGTGCAGGCCCAGGCCGTTGCTGATCGCGGTCATCGCGAACTCGCGCACGCCGTAGTAAATGTAGTTGGCGTTGGGATCGTCGCTGGCGACCGACTTGCTTCCCTTCCACAGGGTCAGGTTGGAATGCGCCAGGTCGGCCGAACCACCGATCAGCTCCGGCAGCAACGGCGCGAACGTCTCGATCGCCATCTGCGAAGCCTTGCGCGAAGCGATCACCGGACCTTCGGCCTGGAGCTTGGCGATGTAGGCATCGGCGGCCTCGACGAAGCCTTCCGGCAGCGCGCCGCTGGCGCGACGGGTCAGCTCGGCGGCCAGTTCCGGGTACTGGCTCTTGTAGGCGGCGAACAGCTGGTTCCATTCCGCCTCGCGCTGCACACCGGTGCTGCGCACGCGCCAGCCGTCGTAGATCGCTTCGGGAATCTCGAACGGACCGTACTCCCAGCCCAGCGCCTGGCGCGTGGCGACGACTTCGTCCTTGCCCAGCGGCGCGCCGTGCGAGGATTCCTTGCCGGCCTTGGCAGGCGAGCCGAAGCCAATGGTGGTGCGGCAGCAGATCAGGGTCGGCTTGTCGGTCGACTTCAGCGCGGTCTCGATCGCGGTCTTGATCTCCGCGGCATCCTGGCCATTGACGCCACGCACGACGTTCCAGCCATAGGCCTCGAAGCGCGCCGGCGTGTTGTCGGTGAACCAGCCGTCGGTGTTGCCGTCGATGGAGATCTTGTTGTCGTCCCAGAACGCGACCAGTTTGTGCAGGCCCCAGGTGCCGGCCAGCGACGCGGCCTCGTGCGAGATGCCCTCCATCAGGCAGCCGTCGCCCATGAACACCCAGGTGCGGTTGTCGACGATCTTGTGATCGGGTTTGTTGAAGCGCTGCGCCAGCAGCTTCTCGGCGAGCGCCATGCCGACGGCATTGGCAAAGCCCTGGCCGAGCGGGCCGGTGGTGGTCTCGATGCCCGGCGTCATGAAGTTTTCCGGATGGCCCGGAGTCTTCGAGTTGAGCTGGCGGAAATTCTTCAGCTCGTCGATCGACAGGTCGTAACCCGACAGGTGCAGCAGCGCGTACTGCAGCATCGAACCGTGGCCGTTGGACAGCACGAAGCGGTCGCGGTTGAACCAGTTCGGGTTGCTCGGGTTATGGCTGAGGTAGTCGTTCCACAGCACTTCGGCGATATCGGCCATGCCCATCGGCATGCCGGGGTGGCCGGAGTTGGCGGCCTGCACGGCGTCGATGGCAAGGAAGCGGATGGCGTTGGCTAGTTCGCGGCGGCTGGGCGTCGTCATGGCGTCGGGGCGGGTCTTCGGCTGCGGGGAGGGGCCCTTGCGCGAGACCTGGCGGTCGAAGCCGGGCCGGGCGGGCCCGCCATTGTCCCATTGACTCGCCGCCCTGTCGCCCCGGCTCGCGGCCGGGGGCAGGAAAAGGACAGGGAGGGCCTGCCCCCCTGCCGGAGACCTAGGCCGTGGCCGGTTCGGCCGGCACTTCCGCCGGCTCGCCTCGCGAGACCACCGTGGCGAGCATCAGGTCGCCGGTGACATTGAGCGTCGTCCGGCACATGTCGAGGAAGCGGTCGACGCCCAGGATCAGGCCGATGCCCTCCGGCGGCACCCCGACCATGCCGCAGATCAGCGCCACCACCGGCAGCGAGCCGGCCGGCACGCCGGCAGTGCCGATGCCGCCGAGGATGCAGACGAACATCACCGTGGCCTGCTGCACCAGGGTCAGCTCGACCCCGAAGAACTGCGCCAGGAACAGCACCGTCACGCCCTCGAACAGCGCCGTGCCGTTCTGGTTGGCGGTGGCGCCCACGGTCAGCACGAAGCGCGAGACCCGGCGCGGCAGGCCGAGCTGCTCGTCGGCCACGCGCAACGCGGTCGGCAGGGTGGCGTTGGACGAGGCCGTGGAGAAGGCCATCACCATCGCTTCCTGTACACCCTTGAAGAACTTCCTGGGCGAGTAACCGCCGGCGAACTTCAGCACCAGCGAATAGACCACGAACATGTGCAGCGCCAATGCCAGCACCACCACGCCGACGTAGGCGCCCAGGCTCCCGAGCAGCTCCCAGCCGAACAGCACCGCCAGGTTGAACATGAAGCAGAACACCGCGTACGGCGCCAGCTTGATGACCATCCCGATCAGCGTCATCGACACCTCGAACAGGCCTTCGATGCCGCGCTGCAGGGTTTCGGTGGCCTTGGTGCGGGTCAGCACCAGGCCGATGCCGAGCATCAGGGCGAAGAACATCACCGCCAGGATGGTGTTGTCGGCGGCGGCCTTGACGATGTTGTCGGGGACGATCGCGACCAGCATGTCCAGGCCCTTGGGCTGGGCATGGGTGCTGCCGACGATGGCGCTGGCGCGCTCGGAGCCTTCGCTGAGCAGTTGCTGCGCGCGTGCAGGATCGACGCCGGCACCAGGTTGCAGCCAGTTCACCAGCAGCAGTCCGAGGATGACCGCGATGCCGGAGACGACCACCGTGTAGCCCAGCGTGCGCCAGCCGATGCGGCCCAGCGCACGCACGTCGCCCATTTCGGCGACGCCAATGACCAGCGCCGAGAACAGCAACGGGATCACCAGCATGAAGATCAGGCGCAGGAACAGCGTGCCGGCGGGCTGGGTCACGTAGGTCGTGAACGTCTTGACCCAACCTGCATCGGCACCGACCCCGTAGTGCACGACCAGGCCCAGCAGCAGGCCGGCGACGAAGCCGATCGCCATCTTCCAGTGCAGCGGCAGCTTGCCCTTGCCGGCGCTGGTGTTCGAATCACTCATCCTGCAACTCCTCGGGGAACCGCGCGAGCTTAGCAAACCGCCCGGCGGCGCCTTCCCCGCTCAACCGCGCAGTCGCCCGGACCGGTCGGGTGCAGGCGGGTACAACGGCGGCAATGGCGAAGGAGCGTCGACGGAGCGCTCGCGCCAGCGCGGACCGGATGCGAACGCCTTGCGCAGCTGCTGCCGTGCGGCGACGCCATCTCCGTCGCCCCAGCGCGCACGCTGGAGGGCCTCCACCGCCGCGCGCTGCTCGGCATCGGACAGACGGGCGAGTACCTCTTCCAGATCCTGCGCGCGTGGCCTCGCCGCCGCGCACAAGGCCTCGGCCACGTCGCCAAGCGCGCCGCGGTCGAGCGCCTGCTTGAGGTCGTTGCCGGTGGGCGCCTCGGTGTCAGTCGCAGGCGCGGCGGCCGCTGCCCGCGCATCGCCGCGGTGCAAGCCCCAGACCAGCGTGAACAGCCACAGGGCGGCGAACAGCAGCGTCGCCAGCACCCAAGCCTTGCCGGCGCCCGGAATCGCCAGCAGCGGCGAACCGGTGTCGGCAGCCGCGGTGTCAGCCGGCGCCGGCGAGGCCGTGGCGGGAGTTGCCGCTGCCGTCGCGGGCGCGGCACCCGCCAGCGCCGTCCAGGACAACGCCGGCAACGTGGCGGTGCGAACCGTGCCGGCGCGTACATCCCACCAGCTCATGCGCATGCCGGCCAGTTGGACCTTGCCCGTGCGCGAGGGCACCAGTGAGAAACGTCGGGTCAACTTTGCCCGCGGCCTGCCGTCGACAAAACGTTCGTCGGCCTGAACCGGTTCGGCGAACACCTGCACGCCATCGATCGCCGGCAACTGCAGTTCCGGCATCTGCACGGCGGTGGCGCCGTCGGCCACCGCCTCCACGACCAGGCTCGCCGCCGCGCCCGCGCGCAGTTCCTGCGGGGTCGACTGGTAACGCAGTTGCAGATCCTGCAAGGGCAGCCACGGCTGTGGCGCATCGTTGGGCACCGGTCGCACCTGCAGCGAGCGCGGTGCGGACTGCGCCTGCAGGGCGCCGCGATTGCTGCCGAACAGGTCGTCGAAGAAACCGCCGGCGCCGCGGCCCTCGAAGCTGGCCGGGGGTATCGTCAGCGTACCGCTGCGCTCGGGCACCAGCAGGTACCGGCGCTCGACCACGCTGTAGCGGCGACCACCGACGTCGCGCTGGTACTGGGCATCGTCACCGACACGCTGCAGCGAGGCGCCCTCCGGGGCGGGCTGGTCGAGCTGTCCCGATACCAGCGGCGCGGCGGAGTACAACCGCACGACCCAGCCGACGGACTGCTGCACGTACGGATCGTCGTCATCGGCCTGGCTTTCGATGAAGACGTCGTCGCCGGCACGGCCCGTCGCACGGCCGCCGTTGGGCGTGACCACCAGTGACAAGGGTTGCGTCTGTTCGCTGCCGAGGGCGAGCGCGGGCACGGTGAGCACGCCGTCGCGTCGCGGCCGCAACGCCACTGCATAGAGCAGACGCATGCTGTTGCGGCCGTTGATGCTTTCGAACTCGCGGCGACTGGTGTGGCCACTGACGGTGAAGTCCGTCTGCAGCGGTGCGTAGTCCGGCTCCGATGCCGCCGTCGAGGTCGTCTCGATGTTGAGCGTGACCGTTTCGCCCAGGGCGATGCGGTCGCGGTCGAGCCAGGCGCGGGTCTGCGCCGATGCCGCCAGGCTCGCGGTCGACAACAACAGCCAGGCGGCCAGACGCAACAGCATGCGCGCCGACGGGAATCGAAGTTTCTTGTCTGCGATGGCACTCATTGCGGTCCCTGGCCCTCGGTCAGACGGCGCTCCTGCTCGATCCGGAATTTCTCGCGCAACAGGCTGCCCGGGTCATCGGGCACGCGCCGCAACCAGGCCTCGTTGGCCAGGCGCTGCTCGCGCTGCTGCGGGGTTTCGTTGGCCTGCCCGGCGCGACGCTGCGCTTCCTGCTGGCCGTTGCGTTGTTGTTGCTGCAACGCGCGCTGCATGCGCTCGCGCTGGGCGGCGTCGGCATCGCGCTGGGACTGGGCATCGGCGGGCTTGCTCGTTTGCTGCTGCGACTGTTGCTGCGTCTGTGCGGGTTTTCGCTGCTGCTCCTGGCCCTTGCCCGCCTGCTGCGAGGGATTGCCCTTTGCATCCTGCGATGGCTGCGACTGACCGGGCTTCGACTGGCCTGAATTCGAGTCGTTCTTCGACTTTGACAATTGCTGCCGTTTCATCGCTGCCTCGACCGCCCGCTTGTTGGCGATCGCGTCGTCCATGCCGGGTTGTCGCTTCAGTGCTTCGTCGTAGGCGGCAATCGCTTGCGGGTACTGACCGGCCTTGGCCAATGCGTTGCCGCGGTTGTAATGGGCGTCGGCATCGTGGGCATCGCCGTAGAGTTTCGCGGCCTCGGCGAAATCGCCACGCCGGTAGGCCTGCGACGCCTGCTCCATGCGTGCATGCTCGACCTGGTCGGCGCGACGCCACAACTCCGCTGACATTGCCCGCGAGCCAGGCCAGAGCAGGCAAAGCGGCAACAACAACATCACGGCGCGACGCCGGAACGCGAACAGCGCCAGCAACAGCAACGGCGGCAGCAGCCAGTAGCCCTGGTCCTGCCAGGCCATGCCCTTGCCGCGGGCAATGGCGGCATCGTCCTGCCGCGGATCGAGGATGCCCAGCGCCCTGAGGTCGTCGTCGCCTTCCGCCAGCGCGGTGTATCTGCCGTCGCCGGCGGCCGCCAGCGCGCGCAGCGTTGCGGCATCCAGGCGCGCCTGGCCGAAGCTGCCGTCACTGCGGCGATAAGGCGCCCCGGCAGCGCTGCCGATGCCCAGGGCGAACACGCTGTAACCCTGCCTGGCGGCACGGGCGGCGGCATCGCGCGCGGGCTCGTCGGCCTGCGCGGTGAGCAGGACGATGTCGCCGCGATCGAAGCGGGCGCGCTTGAGCAGTTGCGCCGACCAGTCGATGGCGCGATCGGCGCGCTGGCCGTCGACCGGCATCACGTCCGGCGCCAGCGCATCGAGGAACAACGCAACGTTGGCCGTGTCTTCGGTCAACGGTGCGACCGTGAAGGCATCGCCGGCGTAGGCGACCAGCGCCACCTGCCCGCCGGCGCGCTCGCGCAGCAGCGTGGAGATCTTTGCGCGCGATTGCGCCAGTCGCGATGGCGGCACGTCCGCGGCCGTGGCCGCGCTCGACAGATCCAGGGCAATCACCAGCGGCGCCCGGCTTTCCCACAACGGTTGCGCGACCTGGCGCCAACTCGGTCCGGCCAGTGCCAGCACCGCGACCGCATACGCCAGTGCAGCCAGTCCGCTCGCCCAGCGCGCACGCGCATCACCGCGCTGCGCCAGCAGGTGCGGCAACAGGTGCGCATCGACGGCGTCGTGCCAGACGCTGGCGCGATGCCGCCGCCATCGCCACAACCATGCCAGCAGCGGCAGCGCCAGCAATGCCCACAGCCACTGCGGGCGCAGAAGGTGCAGCGCGGCCATGTCGAGCGCGGTGATGTCGAGCGCGACGGGCAGGTTCATGCCAGCCTCCGCCGCGGCCATGCGAAGGCGAGCAAGGCGCAGGCAAAGGCCGCCGACAGCGGCCAGTGATAGCGCTCGATGCGCGGGCGCAGCGCCTGCCCCGGTTGCCGGACCGGTTCGATCCGGTCGATCTCGGCGTAGATGTCGACCAGCTGCGAGGTATCGCGGGCGCGGAAGAAGCGACCGCCGGTGGTCTTGGCTATCGCACGCAGGCCGGCCTCGTCGATTTCATCGCCGGCGCCCGGCATCGGCATGGGCACGCCGAACAGCGACATCGAGCCTTCGCCGCCGAAGGCGATGGTGTGCACGCGCACCCCTTCGGCACGCGCGATCTGCGCGGCCTTGGCCGGGTCGAGGAGACCGGCGGTGTTGACGCCGTCGGTGAGCAGCACGAGCACGCGCTGCTCGGCCGGTCGTGCCTGCAGGCGCTTGACCGCCAGGGCGATGGCATCGCCGATGGCGGTTTCCTGCCCGGCCAGGCCGATGACGCTGTCGTTGAGCTGTTCGCGGACGGAATCGAGGTCGAGCGTGAGCGGCGTCAGCGCATAGGCGCGACGACCGAACACGATCAAGCCGATGCGGTCGCCGCCGCGACGATCGAGGAAATCGGCGAGTACCGCCTTGGCGGCGGTGAGACGATCGACGGTGCGCCCGCCCAGGTCCATGTCCGGCTCGCGCATGCTCGCCGACAGGTCCAGCGCCAGCATCAGGTCGCGCGCGGCCTGCGGCGGTTGCACGGCTTCGCCCAGCTGTTGCGGCCGCGCCGCGGCCACGCACAGCAGTATCCAGCCCAGCCAGGCCAGCGCGCCGGCACTGCCGCCGAAGCCGCGACGACCGGCCGCGGCGACACGCTGCAGGCGCTCGCCGTAGGGCACGTGCAATGCGGCCACGCTGCCGCGCGCGGGCGGCAGCAACCATCGCGCCAGCCACGGCAGCGGCAGCGCGAGCAACCACCACGGCCAGGCGAAGGTATCGACCAGCCAGTGCCATGGGGCAAGCAGCGAATCGATCATTGCGCGCCCATCCATTGCAGGAAGCGGGCTCGTGCCAGCGTCCGCAGTGCTTGTACGTCAGCGGCGGCAACATCGCGCCGATAGCCTCCGTCGAGCAGCAGGCGGCCGTGGCCGCGACTGAACTCTTCGGTCGTCGCGGAACCTCGCCGCGACGACGTCTGCGCGTCCAGAAACGCCAGCCATGCCTCGCCCTGCAGGCGGTCGGCCCCGGCGTCACGACGGCGCGCGGCACGACGCAGCAGGTCCGACATCGCCGCCACCTGCGCGGCAGGTGAGCCGGCGGCGTCGACACTGCGATCGAACAATTCGGTGATCGCCTGACGTTGGCGGCTCCGCCGCCGCATGACCCATGCCACGGCCACGATCAACGCCAGCAGCACCGCCGCCAGCAACCACCATCCCGGTGCCGGCGGCCACCACGGCGGCGCCGGCAGCGAGTGGATGTCGCGCAGGACCAGCGCATTGCCACCCATCACGCCACCAGCGGCCGGTTGCGGCCCAGCAGTGGCAGCCACGATTCGCTGGCCATCTGCGTCGACAGCGCCTGCACGCGGACACCGGCAGCCGGGAGCTGCGCCAGCACCTGTTCCATCGGTCGCGCGAACTCGTTGCGCCAGGCCTGCCGCTGCGCGGCCGAGGCCAGGTCGAGTTCGATCCGTGTGTCGCGGCCCTGGGTGTCGTGACTCTGGAACGGCAAAGGCGATTTCGGCGGCGCGTCCTCGAATGGATCGGTCAACAGCAGCACGATCACTTCATGGTGCTGGGACAGTGCCGGCCAGCGTCGTTGCGCGATGGCTGCCACGCTTTGCGCATCGGCGAGCACCAGCAGTCGCGCACCGGGTCGCAGCAGTCGCTGCGCATGATCGAGGGCGACATCCAGTCCGGCATCGTCCGACGGTGGCTGCGAATACCAGCGCACCAGGGCATCGAGCACGCGCAGCGCACCGCGCGGCCCTGCCGCCGGCGCCACCGGCGCTTCGGCACGGCTGCCGCGCAGGGCAGCGATACGATCGCCGTCGCGCACGCCCGCCCACGCAGCGATTGCGCCCGCGCGCGCCGCCTGCACCGACTTGAAGCGAACGCGGGTGCCGAAGTACAGCGCCGGCGCGGTATCGGCGACGATCAGGCTGAGCCGCTCGCGCTCGGCCTGGAACAGTTTGGTATGGGCGCGACCGGTGCGCGCGGTCAGTCGCCAGTCGATGTGGCGTGCGTCGTCGCCGCTGGAGTATTCACGCGACTCGGCGTATTCCATGCCGCGGCCGCGCAGCGGCGACAGTGCATGCCCGCTCACGCCGAAGCGACCACGGCGTGCCTGGCCACGCGCGGTGACGACCGAACGCAGCGCCACCAGCTCCGCCAGCGATGGCGTTACGCCATTGCCCACGGCAACCGCGTCGTCGTCGCCATTGCGCATCGAAGTCATCGCATCCACTCCGGGCCATCGGCTCAGGGCAAGGGCACCCGCTGCAGCAGTTCGGCCACCAGGCGATCACCGTCCCAGCCCTCGGCCGTGGCCTCGTAGCTGGGCAGGATGCGGTGGCGCAGCACGTCCGGCGCGACCACACGGACATCGTCGGGCGTCACGAAGGCGCGGCCGGCCAGCCATGCGTGCGCACGCGCGCAGCGCTCCAGTGCGATCGAGCCGCGCGGGCTCGCGCCCCAGGCGATGCGCCGAGCCAGCGCCGGGTCGTAGCGCGCGGCATCGCGCGAGGCGAGCACCAGTTCGATCAGGTAACGCTCCACCGGCGGCGCCAGGTGCAGTTCGAGCACGGCCGCGCGCGCAGCGAAGACATCCGACAGCGGCATGCGCTCGACCACCGGCGCCGGTGCGTGCAAGGCTACGCGCGCGCGCTCGCGGGCCAGGCGCAGGATCTCGGTCTCGGCGGCGATCTCGGGGTAGCCGATGCGCACGTACATCAGGAATCGATCGAGCTGCGCTTCCGGCAACGGGAAGGTGCCTTCCTGCTCGATCGGGTTCTGCGTGGCCATCACCAGGAACAACGCCGGCAGCGCGTAGGTCGCGCGCCCCACGGTGACCTGGCGTTCGCCCATGGCTTCGAGCAGCGCCGACTGGACCTTGGCCGGCGCGCGATTGATCTCATCGGCGAGCAGGATGGGATGGAAGATCGGCCCGGCCTGGAACTCGAAGCGCCCTTCCTGCGGCCGCCACACTTCGGTACCGGTCAGGTCGGCCGGCAGCAGGTCCGGGGTGAACTGGACGCGGGCGAACTCGGCGTCCATGCGCGCCGCCAGCGCGCGGATGGCGCTGGTCTTGGCCAGGCCCGGCGCGCCTTCCACCAGCAGGTGGCCGTCGGCCAGCAGGGCGATCAGCAGCCGCTCGATCAGCGCCGCCTGGCCGACGATCTCGGCCGAAAGCGCCTCGCGCAGGGCGCGGAAGGCATCGTGCACACGGGGCAGGTCGTCGCTGCGGCGGTCCATGGGGGTCTCGAATGCGGGGCAGGACCAGTTTGACCGAAGTTCGGCGGCGGGGTTCAGCAGCGCCGTCACCCATTCAGCGACAGGTACCCCTGGCCGCCTTCGCGGCAATGGCGACCATGACGCAGAAAGCCCGGCTTTCGCCGGGCTTTCCGTCAAATCGCGAGAACCGGAGAACTTACCGCTGCTCGACCTTGAGCACCTTCGGCGTGACCATGATCAGCAGCTCGGCCTTGTCCTTGTTGCGGCCCTTGCGCTTGAACAGGTTGCCCAGGAACGGCACGTCGCCCAGGAACGGAACCTTGGAGATGTCGCTGCGATCGCGGAACTCGTAGACGCCGCCGACGACCACGGTCTGGCCGTCCTGCACCAGCACGGCGGTGTTGACCTCGCGCTTGGCGATCTGCGGGACCTGGCCGATCGAGGTATTGGTGAAGCCCTCGACCTCGTCCTTCTTGACGTTCATGTTCAGGAACACGCGGCCGTCGTGGGTGATGGTCGGGGTGACCTTCAGCTCCAGCAGCACGTCCTTGAACTGCACGTTCGGGATCGGAATCGAGTTACCGCCCTGCTGCGGCGAGATCGTCACGTAGCCGACTTCCTGGCCCTGGCGGATCACCGCTTCGCGCTGGTTGCTGGTGACGATGCGCGGGTTGGAGATCACCTCGCCACGGCCTTCCTCCTGCATCGCCGACAGCTCGACATCGAGCAGGTAACCGGCGTTGAGGATCGACAGGGCAAGCGCACTGGGGTTGGTGACCGAAGCGGCGGGCAGGTTGCTCATCAGCGAGCGGGTCACGTCGAAGGCGTTGGCGCCACTCTGCACCGCGTCCGCACGCGAGCCGGCATTGGCCGAGGCGGCGTCGGTGTTGCCGCCGAAACCGACCGAGCTGCGGTCACCCGCCTTGCCGCTGGCACCGCTGATGCCGAACTTGGCACCCAGGTCGCGGGCGAAGGTATCGGTGGCGATGACGACGCGAGCTTCGATCAGCACCTGGTCGACCGGGCGGTCGATCACGTGGATCAGCTCCTTCATCTGCGTGATCTTCTTCGGGATGTCGCTGATCATCAGCGTGTTGGTGCGCTCATCGGCGACCAGGCGACCACGCGGCGAGAGGAAGCCGCTGTCCTGGTTGCTGCCGCCGGTACCACCGCCACCGCCGCCGCCGATGCCCTTGGCTTCGGTCAAGGCCTTAAAGATCTGGCCGGCGTTGTGGTAGTTGATCTGCACATACTCGGTGGCCAGGTCGACGCGGTTGTCGATGGCGATGCGCGCGTCTTCCTTGTCCTGCTCGTACTTGGCGATCTCGGGCTGCGGGGCGACCCACACCACGTTGCCGCTGCGACGCTTGTCCAGGCCCTTGGCCTGCAGGACGATGTCCAGTGCCTGGTCCCACGGCACGTTCATCAGGCGCAGGGTGATGTTGCCGGTGACCGTGTCGGAGGCGACGACGTTCAGGCCCGACTCTTCGGCGATCAGCTGCAGGACGGTGCGAACCGGAATGTCCTGGAAGTTGAACGTGACCGGACGGCCGCTGTAGGTGCGACCACCGGTGGCGGCGGGCTTACCGTCGACCGTGGCGCCCACGGCGCGGCCGGTGGCGGCTCCCGTGCGCGGCACGATTTCGACGATGTACTCGCGGCCGGTCTGGTAGGCCATCGACTCGAAGTTGCCCGTGGTGTTGAGCACCAGCTGCATGCCCTTGCCGCTGGCGCGGGCGTCGATGCGTTGCACCGGCGTGGCGAAGTCGACCACGTTCAGCGGCTTCTGCAGCGATGCAGGCAGCTGTGCGTTGCCGACGTCGATGACGACGCTGGAGCCCTGGTTGCGCAGGTCCGGCGCGGCACCGTCGCCGCTGAACTTCACGACCAGTCGGCCGGAGCCGTCAGTGCCGCGCTTGAAGTCGATGTTGGACACCGCGATGGTGCCCGGCAGCTGCTTGGCCGGATCGGCGCTGGCCGCGGGTGCGACCGTGGCCGGTGTCGTGGCGGGTGCGGCGGCGTGGACGGCGCTGAAGGCGGCAATTGCGCCGACCATCAGACCCACCGACCCGCTGCGCAAGAGCAGCGGGCGACGGGCCGGTCGCATGCGTGTGTTGAAAACGGTCATCGTTGCTATCCCCCAATCCCTATTGATCTTCCAACGCGACCGTGGCCGGGCGTTCCAGCCATCCACCCGCGCCGTCCGGCACCAGTTCCACCAATTCGATGTGGTCTTCGAACACGCCGGTCACGCGACCGTCGCTCTGCCCCATGTACGCGCCGGACTGGACCCGGTAGGTCACCTTGTCCGGCGCCATCACCAGCGCCACGACGCCACCGCCCAGGCCCAGCGTACCGACCATGTCGAGGCTGTCGAGCGGGAACTGCTCCAGCGTCTGCTTGCGGCGCGCCGAATCCGGACGCAGGCCATTGCTGCCATCCTCGTCGGTGAAGGCCGTGCTGAACGGATCGCGCATGGCGTAGGCGTTGTATTCGAACGTCTCGAACTGCTGCATCACCGGCAGCGGATCCAGCGGCGGCGCCGGGCGTGCCTTGACCTCGGCGATCCACTTTTCCAGGTTCGGCGACTCGCCTGGGGTGCTGGTGATGCCGCGCGAGCAGCCTGCCAGGACCAGGGCGACTGCCAGCAGGGTCAGCGCGCGCCTGCTCAGAGCACGCGGTGCCGCGCCGTCACGAATGGAGATTGCGCGCATCTCAGGTCCCCCCCTGCTTGCCGGCCGCGGCCGTTTCCTGCTTGGCCACTTCATCCTCGTCGAGGTAGCGGTAGGTCTTGACCGTGCCGGCCAGTTCGAGCGGACTGTTGGGCGTGATCGCGGCGCCGGCTTCCTTGCTGCGCGGCTTCAGCGAGATGTCGTGCATGGTCATGATGACCACGCGCGGCAGCGAGGCCACGCCGCTGACGAAACCGCCGAACTGGTGGTAGCTGCCCACCATGCGCAGTGCGATCGGCTTCTCGGCGTAGAACTCCTTGGGCTGTTCGCCACCGGGCTGGAACAGCTCGTTGGTGATGCCGGTGGCGAGCGCGGTCTGCGAGATGTCGACGATCAGGTCGGGCATCTCGGTCTTGCTCGGCAACTGGCGCAGCATCTGCTGGAGCTGCTGCTCCATCTGTGCCAGCTGCTGCTTCAGGGGTTCCAGGTTGGCGGCGCGGCCCTGCTTGGTCTCGTACTCGGTGCGAAGTTCCGCTTCCTGGCGTTCGAGTCCTTCCAGTTCGGTGCGCTTGTCGCTGACGAACAGGTACCAGGCCAGGCCGACAATGAGCAGGGCGACCAGGACGCAGAAGCCCAGCTTGGCCTGCTGCGGCCAGGAGCCGATGTTGTTGAAATCGAGTTCGTTGAGCTTGATGGATTTCTTCTTGCTCATGACGCCGCTCCCTTGGTCGGCGCTGCAGCCGGCGCCGTCGGCGCGTTGGCGGGGGTCGCTACCGGCGCGGAAGCCGGGGTGCTTGCCGGTTGTGCGGCGGCTGCGCCCGGCGCGGCCGGTGCAGCAGCTGCCGGTGCGGTGCCGGCGGCGGTGGCGTCAGCCGATTGCGCGATCTGCGAGGTCGATGCCGCCGGCGCGTCCGGCATGCCGTCGCCGTCCTCGTCCTTGGGCGCGTTCGGGTTGGCCAGCTGGACCTGCAGCTTGAACATGTACGGCAGGCCCTTGTCGGTGCCCTTGGCCTCGATGATCGACAGGTCCGGCTTGGTCATCCAGCCGGAGCTTTCCAGGTTGCGCATGTAGGTACTGACGCGGGCGTTGGACTGGGCGCGACCTTCGAGCGTCAGGGTCTGGCTGTCCTGCTTGATCGAGGTCAGCACGGCGCCGTCGGGGATCGTGCGCACCAGCGAATCGAACAGGTGCACCATCTGCGAGCGGTTGGCCTGCAGCTCTTCGATCACTTCCTTGCGTGCGAGCAGCTTGGCCTTCTTCTTGTCGAGTTCCTCGATCTCCTTGATCGCCTTGTCGACCTGCGTGATCTGGTCACGCATGTAGGTGTTGCGCTCGTTCTGGCCGTCGATCTGGCCGTTGTAGTAGCTGATGATCACGAACGACAGCAACACCGCGCCCAGCGCCGCCATCGCGAACATCACCGCGAATTCTTTCTGGCGCAGCTTGCGGCGTTCTTCGCGCCACGGGAGGAGGTTGATGCGTGCCATCAGTCGAAGCTCCTCAGGGCGAGGCCACAGGCGATCATCAGCGCCGGCGCATCCTGGGCCAGGGCGTGCGCCTGCACGCGCGGCCCCAGGGTCATGTGGGCGAGCGGGTTGGCGATCGTGGTCGGCACGCCGAGCTGTTCTTCGACCATCTCGGCGATGCCGGCGATCGAGGCGCAGCCACCGGCCAGGACGATCTGGTCGACGCGGTTGAACTCGCTGCCGGCATAGAAGAACTGCAGCAGGCGGCTGATCTGCTGGACCATCGCCTCCTTGAACGGCTCCAGCACTTCGGCCTCGTAGCTCTCCGGCAGTCCGCCCTGGCGCTTGGCCAGTCCGGCTTCCTCGTAGCTCAGGCCGTAGCGGCGCATCACTTCGTCGGTCAACTGCTTGCCGCCGAACACCTGCTCGCGGGCATACAGGCTGCGGCCCTGGCGAAGGACGTTGAGCGTGGTCATGGTTGCGCCCGAATCGACCAGGGCGACCAGGCCGTCGCGCGGCCCGCCGAGCTGGTCGGCCACCAGGGCGAAGGCGTTCTCGAGCGCGAAGGCTTCGACGTCCATCACCTTGGGCGTCAGGCCGCCGATCTCCAGCGCCGAGGCGCGGACTTCGACGTTCTCCGAGCGCGAGGCGGCCAGCAGCACCTGCAGCATGTCCGGGCTGCCCGGCATCGGACCCAGGACCTCGAAGTCGTGATTGACCTCTTCGATCGGGTACGGAACGTAGTTGACCGCCTCGAGCTCGACCTGCGACTCCAGGTCGTCATCGTCCAGATCGCCCGGCATCGGGATCACCTTGGTGATCACCGAGGAGCCGGCGACGGCGGCGGCGGCATGTTTGGCCCGCGTGCCAGAGCGCGCGACGGCGCGCTTGATCGCCTGTCCCACCGCCTCGACCTCGACGATGTTCTTCTCGACCACGGCATTGGGCGGAAGCGGTTCAACCGCGTAATGCTCGACGCGGTAGCGGTTGCCAGCCCGGGAGAGCTGCAACAGCTTGACGGCAGTCGAACTGATGTCCACGCCGACGACTGCCGGCTGGCTTTTTGTGACAATCCCCACGGTATTCTCCCCTTGTCACAGGCGCTTACGTGCGCTTCGTGTGACCCCGCTTTAAATATCGAAGTTTGCGCAGCCTGGCAACCGTTTCGTTCGGAATTGCCTTACTGCGTCACTTTCCGCCCCTTCAACGGCTGGCCAGCCCTGCCCCGTCTGGCCCGTCCGCCCCGCCCTTGCCCCGCTCAAGTGCCTTTCCCCGGCTCATCTATACTCCACGGCCACTACACCCGCAATCGGAACCTGCCTTGATGCCCCGTTTCCGCCGCCTGCTGCGCTGGGCGCTGATCGCGTCCGCCGGCCTGGCCCTGCTTGGCGCCATTGCCCTGGGCACCCTGTACTACCTCGTCGCCCCCAAGCTACCCGACGTCGAGACCCTGCGCACGGTCGAGATGCAGGAACCGATGTACGTCTACGCCCGCGACGGCCGCCTGATGGCCCTGTTCGGCGAGACCCGGCGTTATCCGATCTCGATCCAGGACGTCCCCGAGCGGCTCAAGCAGGCCTTCATCTCGATCGAGGACGCGCGTTTCTACAAGCACCATGGCGTCGACTTCAAGGGCATCGGGCGCGCCGTCTGGCTGCTGGCCACGACCGATGCGCGTCGCGTTCCCGGCGGCTCCACCATCACCCAGCAGGTCGCGCGACAGTTCTTCCTCAGCAACGAATACAGCTACACGCGCAAGCTCGCCGAAATGCTGCTGGCGATGCGCATGGAGCGCGAGCTGAGCAAGGACGAGATCTTCGAGCTGTACCTCAACAAGAGCTTCTTCGGCAATCGCGCCTACGGCGTCGGCGCTGCCGCGGAGTTCTATTACGGCAAGAAGCTGGGCGAGCTCACGCTCGACGAAATGGCATCGCTCGCCGGCATTCCGAAGTTCCCCTCCAGCGGCAATCCGCTCAGCAATCCCGAGCGCGCCAAGGAACGTCGCGACTACATCCTGCAACGCATGGCCGACCTGCGTTACGTCAGCCAGGCCGAGGCCGACCAGGCCAAGGCCGCACCGATGCATGCCACGCCGCATGAGCGTCCGGTCGAGGTCTACGCGCCGTACGTGGCCGAGATGGTCCGCCAGGAGATGGTGGCCCGATATGGTGCCGAGGCACTGACCCGCGGCTACCACGTCACCACGACCATCGACCCGGTCCTGCAGGTCGCCGCCGACCAGGCCATCCGCGACGGTCTGTCGGTGTACGACCGACGCCACGGCTGGCACGGCGTCGAACAGCACTTCGACCTTGCCGCCGGCGAAGACGCGGCCTCGCTGCGCAATCGCCTGCGCGGCGTTCCGGCGCAGGCTTCGCTGTTTCCCGCCATCGTCACCGGCAGCAACGGCAGCCAGGTGCAACTGGTGCTGGCCGACGGCAGCGAGATCGAGCTGGGCCCCGACCAGGGCTTCGGTGGACGCAGCCCGGCGAGCCTGGTCAAGCGCGGCGACCTGGTGCGCGTGCAGCGCATCGACCCGCCGCCGGCCAAGCCCGGCCAGACCGGGCCGATGCCGGCACCAGGCTACCGCCTGGACCAGATCCCGCAGGCACAGGCAGCGCTGGTCTCACTCGAGCCGGGCAATGGCGCACTGCGCGCCCTGTCGGGTGGCTACAGCTTCGCCGGCGCCAAGTTCAACCGCGCCACCCAGGCGCGACGCCAGCCGGGCTCGAGCTTCAAGCCGTTCCTGTACGCCGCTTCGTTTGAGCGCGGCTTCAACCCGGCCTCGGTGGTGCTCGATGCGCCGGTCGTGTTCAAGGACCGTCGCGGCCATATCTGGCGCCCGCAGAACGACAGCGGCAACTTCGCCGGTCCCATGCGCCTGCGCGAAGCGATGGTGCAGTCGCGCAACCTGGTGTCGGTGCGCCTGCTCGACGCCATCGGCGTCGACTACGCACGCAAGTACATCAGCCACTTCGGATTCGACGAAGCCGAACTGCCGCCGAACCTGTCGATGTCGCTGGGCACCGCCTCGCTGACGCCGATGTCGGTCGCGCGCGGTTTCGCGGCCTTCGCCAATGGCGGTTTCCGCATCACCCCGTGGTTCATCGACGAGGTGAAGGACCGCGAAGGCGCGGTGGTGTTCAAGGAAAAACCGGCGATCGCCTGCCCTGCCTGCGGCGGCAACCCGGGTTCAACGAACAGGGCGGTGCAGACCACCACGGTGGTCGATGGCTTCAATCTCGGCCCGGATGCGACCCCGGCGGCCGCGGCCGAGAGCAAGCCGAAGGACGAGCCGAAGAAAGCCGAGATCGACACCAGCAACCTGGTGCTGGCGCCACGCGCGATCGACAGCCGCATTGCCTACCAGATCAACTCGATGCTGCGCGACGTGGTCCTGCGCGGCACCGGCACGGCGGCCAAGGTGCTCGAACGCGAGGACGTCGGC
Organism: Lysobacter sp. Soil_N_23; assembly: GCF_057656135.1. Classification (NCBI taxonomy): domain Bacteria; kingdom Pseudomonadati; phylum Pseudomonadota; class Gammaproteobacteria; order Lysobacterales; family Lysobacteraceae; genus Lysobacter; species Lysobacter sp. Soil_N_23. Next base: position 33,357 of record NZ_JBDGKY010000015.1, on the reverse strand, counting down.
GGCAAGACCGGTTCCACCAACGACCACCGCGACGCCTGGTTCTCCGGCTTCGGCGGCCCTTACGTCACTACCGTCTGGGTCGGCCGCGACAACTACAAGTCGCTGGGCTACCGCGAATACGGCGGCAAGGCCGCGCTGCCGATCTGGATCGACTACATGCGGGTAGCGCTGAAGGACCAGCCGATCTCCCTGAACGAGCCGCCCGAAGGCATGGTCAAGGTGTCGGTGTCGGCCAGCGGCGCGCTGGTGCCGGGCGAAGGCGGCGGCATCGTCGAATGGGTCAAGGCCGAAGATCTGGAGCGCATGCAGAGCTACGTCGACTATGGCCCGGCCGAGACGGCGCCGGCAGAGGAAGAGTTCGACATCTTCTGATTCGCCCCCTGGTTCGCAAACACCAGCAAGCAACAAACGACGCCGGGTTCGCCCGGCGTCGTCGTTTCCGCCCACCCGGCGCAGGGCATTGGTTCATGCTGCGCGGGCAAAATGAACATCACCGATACGCCCGAAGCGGTAACTTCCAGGCGCGATGAAACGTGTTAGGTTTCTGCTGCCGGTGCAGTTTCGGCCGCGGCGCAACCGGTCGCCGACGTCGTGCCAGATGCGGAGGTCGACATGCCACACGCCCGACAGCACGCCAACCTGCACGCACAGACACGCACCCGCGAACGCCGTCACCGCCTCGCCCACGAGGCCGCCCGGCTGATGGCCGAAGGCGGAATCCGCGACTACCACCAGGCCAAGCTCAAGGCTGCCGAGCGCCTGGGCATTTTCGACGACGCCTCGCTGCCGCGTAACCGCGAGATCGAAGAAGCGCTGCGCGAGTACCAGCGGCTGTTCCAGCGCGAGAACATCCCGGCACTGCGCCAGCGCCGCGAGTCGGCGTTGCGCGCGCTCGAGTTCTTCAAGTCGTTCGAGCCGCGCCTGGTCGGCCCGGTGCTCGACGGCACCGCCGATACGCGCAGCCCGGTGGCATTGCACCTGTACAGCGACGACCCCGATGCACCGCCGCGCTTCCTGGAGCAGCATGGCATTCCCGCCGAAGCGCGCAGCCGCCGCCTGCGCCTGGATCGCGAACGCACCGGCGACTTCCCGGTGTACATCTTCAGCGCCGAGGACATCACCTTCGATCTCACCGTGCTGCCCCTGGACATCCTGCGCCAGGCGCCGCTGTCGAACACCGACGAGAAGCCGATGAAGCGCGCCAGCGCTACGCAGCTACGGCAGTTGCTGGCGGACGACGAGATCCTCGATTACGAGAACGGCGACACGACGCCGTAGGTGTCGGGGGCGTTACCCACCCCGCATCGCCCTGCGCGCGGCAGCGCCGGAAGCACCAGTGAACCCGAACACGTTGAGTTCGATCACCACGAAGGCGACCAGCCACAACAGCGCATCCCAGGTATCCAGCCAGGCGGCGTGCGGATCCTGCCCGCCAATGCCCATCGCCGCCCAGGTCAGCATGAAACCGACCAGCGCCAGGTAGAGCAGCGAGGCGGCAATACGGCGCAGCTGGTGCAGACGCAACGCACCCGGCGGAAGACGAACCTCCAGCTCGAGCAGCGCGATCACCCCCAGCCAGACCACCTCGTTGGCGAAGTCCAGCCAGACCCGCTCCAGTGCATAGCCGACCACCGCGACCACGACGGCGACAGACGCCAACGCACGAACACCATGCAGAAGCGGCAGCCAGCGACGCGGCAACGGCCAACCGCCGGTCTCCCACTCGAACAGAAGCAGCAGCACGAACCACGCCGCGGTATCGATCAGCTCGGTGACGCGGCCATACAGCGCATACAGCACGACATCGCCGGCCAGCAACACATAGACCAGCCATTTGAAAACGACAAAGCCGCGGTGTGGCCGCGGCTTTGTCGTTGCGTCGGCGCGAACGCCGGCCATGTGCGCGGGCGAAGCCTCAGCGCTTGCCGGCGTCGACGTAGTCGCGCTGCGGCGAGCCGACGTAGATCTGGCGCGGACGGCCGATCTTGTTCTCCGGATCGTTCTGCTGCTCCAGCCAATGCGCGACCCAGCCAGCGGTACGGGCGATGGCGAACATCACCGTGAACATCTCCACCGGGATGCCGAGCGCCTTGTAGATGATGCCCGAGTAGAAGTCGACGTTCGGATAGAGCTTGCGCTGCACGAAGTACTCGTCCTTCAGCGCCGCCTCTTCCAGCTTCATCGCCACTTCCAGCAGCGGATCGTTGACGCCCAGCTCGCCCAGCACCTTGTGGGTCATCTCGCGGATGATCTTGGCGCGCGGATCGAAGTTCTTGTAGACGCGGTGGCCGAAGCCCATCAGGCGGAAGCCCGACTCCTTGTCCTTGGCCTTGGCGACCGCCGAACCGACGTTCTCCGGACGGCCGATCTCCTCGAGCATCTTCAGCACGGCTTCGTTGGCACCGCCGTGCGCCGGACCCCACAGCGCGGCGACGCCGGCGGCGACGCACGCGTACGGGTTGGCACCGGTGGAACCGACCAGGCGCACGGTCGAGGTCGAGGCGTTCTGCTCGTGGTCGGCGTGCAGGATGAAGAGCAGGTCCAGCGCCTTGGCGGCGACCGGGCTGAGCTCCAGCGGCTCGCTCGGCACTTCCTTCATCATGTGCAGGAAGCGCGTGGTGTATTCGAGGTTGTTCTTCGGATAGCGCATCGGCCAGCCGATCGAATAACGATGGCAGGCAGCGGCGATCGTCGGCACCTTGGCGATCAGGCGGATCGCGGCCAGGCGGCGCTGTTCCGGATCTTCCAGGTCGAGATCGTTGTGGTAGAAGCTCGCCATCGAACCGAGCATGCCGACCAGCATCGCCATCGGATGGGCGTCGTGGCGAAAGCCGTACAGGAAGGTGCGGAAGGCCTCGTGCATCATCGTGTGATGCGTGACTTCGTGCTCGAACCTGGCGAACTCGCCCTGGTTCGGCAGCTCACCGTTCATCAGCAGGTAGGCCACTTCGAGGAAGCTCGAATGCTCGGCCAGCTGGTCGATCGGGTAACCGCGGTACAGCAGCACGCCGGCATCGCCATCGATGTAGGTGATCGCCGACTTGCAGCTGGCGGTGGCGGTGAAGCCGTTGTCGTAGGTGAAAGCGCCGGTTTCCTTCGGCAGCTTGGCAATGTCGATGCAGGGCTGGCCGAGGACCGGATGGTGGACCGGCAGGGTCACGGTCTTGTCGCCAGCGGTCAGGGAGACCTGGTCGAACTTGTTGGGACCGGGCTTGGTGGAATCGGACACGAAACACTCCTCAAGTCTGCATGCCTGCCGCGGAGGCAGGCCGGGCACGAGTGGGCCACAAATGGGCACGGGGTCACGGCAGAACTCGGCCGAACCGCGATAGTGAATTATCGCACAACGCCCTGGAGCCAAGGCTCGGACTTTGGTCGGCTTGCACCCCGCGATCGCAACGGTGCGTCGCGTCCACGGGGGCTCGCGCCGCCTGGGGCAGCGCCACCGGCTGTAGCCGGGCCGACCGTCGGCGCCAATGGCCAGACACGGCAACGGCCGCCTTGCGGCAGCCGTGGCTTGTGTGGTCTGACCGAAGCGGACGGCGTTCGTGCAGCCCTGCCTTTGCTGGCGCGCTCCGCGCAAACGGCAACGGCCGCCTTTCGGCAGCCGTTGTTGCAACAGATCCCTGGCTCCAGCGACAGCCTTTCGACAGTCGTTGCTACAGCAGATCCACCGCGTCGCTCACCATGACCTCTCGGCAAAGCCGTGCCTGAAGCACGGCCCGGAAGATCACTTCTGGGCGTAGCGCTTGCGGAACTTGTCGACGCGACCGCTGGTATCCATGATCTTGTGCTTGCCCGTGTAGAACGGGTGCGAAGCCGAGCTGATGTCGACCTTGATCAGCGGATACTCATTGCCGTCCTCCCACTTGATCGATTCCTTGCTGCCAAGGGTCGAGCGGGTCAGGAACTGGAAGTCGGTGGTCACGTCTTGGAACACGACTTCGCGGTATTCGGGATGGATGCCGGCCTTCATGGCACTCACCAATCTTTAAGCGGGAAAGCGCGGAAGTATAGCGGCCCCGCCCCGCCCGGGCAAGTCCGGATTTCAGCCAGGATCAAACGGCGGCAAGGGCATCCCGGATCAGGCCCTCCAGGCGGGCCTGGTCGTAGCGCAGCACGATCCTGGCCCTGTCCGGGCGGCCGCTCTGACGCTGCCAGTCGACCACGGTCATGCCGCGGGCATGGCCATGGCCCAGCTCGACCGCCAGCGGGCGCCGCGCCTCTTCCAGCACCCCATCCGGGGCCAGGGCGCAGGCCATGGCGAAGGCGTCTGCCGAGTGCCAGTAATCGCCGCGGCGGTCGGCCGACCACTCGCGGGTCTTCTTCGAGATGCGCTCGTAGAAGCGCGCGCGCTCCGAATCGGCGCCCAGCCATTGCTCCACGCACTGGTGATGCAGGCCGTGGGCGATGGTGCCTTCCCAGTCCGCCAGATCAAGGTTCGCGAAGGCCTCGAAGACGATGTGCGCCGCTTCGGGATCGAAGTAGATGTTGAACTCGGCTGCCGGGGTGATGTTGCCGTGGCCGGTGACGGCGCCGCCCATCACGACGAAACGCGCCACGCGCTCAGGCAGCGTCGGATCGAGCTTGAGGGCGAGTGCGATGTTGGTGAGAGGCCCCAGTGCGACCAGCAGCAGCTTGCCGGCATGCTCGTGCGACAAGCGCAGGATCGCCAGCGCGGCATGCTCGGCCTGTACCTTCTGGCGCGCCGGCTCATAGCCGACATCACCGAAGCCATCCTGGCCGTGCACGTAGCCCGCATCCGGCGCCGGATGCAGCAGCGGACCGGCGCAGCCGGCGAACACCGGTACGTCGACGTCGGCGACCTCGCACAACTTCAGTGCGTTGGCCACGGTGTGGCGCAGACCGACATTGCCGGCGGCGATGGTCAGGCCGACGACGTCGTGGCGTGGATCGTTGAAGGCCAGCAGCAGGGCCAGCGCGTCGTCGACGCCCGGGTCGGTATCGATCAGCAGGGGGATCTTGTCGCTCATGGACCGATTATGGCCGGGAAGATGACACGCCTGCACGTCAGGCTGCGTCGAGCACCGCACGCAGGGCCCGGATCCGATCGACATCGCTCTGCAGCCAGTGCGCATCAAGGCCTGAAATGACTTGGCTGACGGGATGCATGCGCGAGGAGCGAAGCACTTTCGCGGACGCATGGAATTCGTCCGCGCCGCTGCGGGTGACGAGTTCGGCGAGGTTGTCCTCGCTGATGCCCGCGCCCGCCATCACCCGGATGCGCCGATCGGCCTGCCGCACCAGCGCCGCGATCGCGTCGGCGCCTTCAGGCGCAGTCGATTGCGCGCCCGAGGTGAGCACCCGCTCGCAACCCAACCCGATCACCGCCTCCAAGGCCTGCGCCTGGTCACGCGCGACGTCGAAGGCGCGATGGAAGGTGGCGCCCAGCGTGCCTGCAGCCGCAATCAATTCGCGGCAGGTTGCCTCGTCCACGGAGCCATCGTCGGCGAGTGCGCCAATGACCACGCCGTCGCAGCCCAGGCGCACGCACGACTCGATGTCGCGCAGCATGACCTCGCGCTCGAGGGCGTCGTAGAGGAAGTCGCCGGCGCGCGGTCGGATCAACGCGTACAGCGGGATATGCAGGCGATCGCGTGCGAGCGCGATCGTCCCGTACGACGGCGTGCAGCCACCGTCGCCGAGGTTCTCGCACAGCTCGACGCGGTCGGCACCGCCTTCCTGCGCCGCCAAGGCCGAGGCCAGAGAATTGGCGGCAATCTCCAGCAATGGCCGGCTCATTTCTGTTCCGTCGTGTAGACCGAGGCCGATTCGTGCAGCTGTTCGTGCGGCCCTTTGCCACCATCGTGCAGCGCGTAGACGAAGCCCTTGTGCAATGCGAACGCGCCAACCTCGCCGTCGCGGTTGAGCGCGAGGAAGCACACCTGCAGCTGCTTGCTCGCCTCCGGCCGTTTGCGCACCACACGCTCGATCGCTTCGCGGCAGGCATCGGCCGGCGACCGACCCTGACGCATCAGTTCGACGACGAGGAAGCTGGCGGCGTTGCGCACCATCTCCTCGCCAACACCCGATGCGGTGGCCGCGCCGACTTCGTTGTCGACGTACAGGCCGGCGCCGACGATCGGACTGTCTCCCACCCGGCCATGCAGCTTCCACGCCATGCCACTGGTGGTGCAGGCGCCGGCCAGGCGCCCCTTGGCGTCGAGGGCGAGGATGCCGAGAGTGTCGTGGTTGCTCTTGTCGCCCGGGCGCTGCTGGCGCTCGGCGTTGATCTGCGGCGTGTATTGCGCGGTCTTGAGCCATTCGCGCCAGGCCTGGCGTGCCTGGTCGGTCAGCAGCGGCGTCTTCTCGAAGCCCTGGGCGATGGCGAACTGCTGCGCGCCGGCACCGACCAGCATCACGTGCGGCGTCTTCTCCATCACCGCGCGCGCCACCGATACCGGATGGGCGATGTCCTCCAGCGCGGCGACCGCGCCGCAGCGGCCGTCGCCGTCCATGATGCTGGCATCGAGGGTGAGCACGCCATCGCGATCGGGATTGCCGCAGCGACCGACGGTTGGATTGCACAGGTCGGCCTCGGCCCAGCGCGCGCCGGCCTCGACCGCATCGAGCGCGCTGCCGCCGTTGCCGAGCACGCGCCATGCGGCAGCGTTGGCGCCGACGCCGAAGTCCCACGTTGATACGACGCGGGCACGATTCGTCGCGGGAGCGGCGCCTGCATTGGGCAATGCCAGCGCGCCGGCGGCGAGCAGGGAAGACTGGAGGAACTGTCGGCGATTGGTCATGGCACTCCGTACTGTAGGAGCGAGCTTGCTCGCGATAGGGCGTAATCGTGTGGGCGACGCCCGATCGCGAGCAAGCTCGCTCCTACCGCGTTGTCAGATCACGTTTTCAGAAGCCGGAATGGCGCTCGTAGTACCAGGCCGCGGCGCCGACCAGGCCGAGCTGGCCATGGTCGACCAGCCACACCGGCACGCGCGCCAGCACCTCGCCTAGCACACCCTTGTTGCGGAAGCGCTCAGCGAACTGGCTGTCGAGCAGGAACGGTCGGATCTGCGCAGGGATGCCACCGGCCAGGTACACCGCGTCTGCGCCGAAGGTGACCGCAAGGTCCCCGGCGAGGCTGCCGAGCAGCGCGCAGAACAACTGCAGCGTCTCCACCGCGCGCGCGTCGGTACCGGCTTGGGCCGCAGCGGCAATGGCTTCGGGGTTGTCCAGCGCAGGCGCGACGCCGTCGAGTTCGCACAGGGCCTGATAAGTGTTGACCAGTCCGGGACCCGACAGCACGCGTTCGTTGTCGACGTGCGGCCAGCGCTGCAGCAGATGACGCACCAGGTCGAGTTCGCGCGCGGTACCGGCGGCCAGTGCGGCGTGCCCGGCTTCGCTGGCCAGCACGCGCAACGGGGCGTGCTGCTGCGCGCTGGGCAGGCACAGGGCGGCACCGAAGCCGGTGCCCGGGCCCAGCACCAGCGCCGGGCCGTTGCCGGCGCGCTCCGGGCCGCACACCCGCGTCATCGTCGCCGCATCGACGTACGACATGGCGCAGGCCACCGCCTCGAAATCGTTGAGCAGGGCCAGGTGGGTAACCCCGGCAGCCTCGCGGGTGCTGCGCACCGATACCGGCCATTGCAGGTTGCTGTTGATCAGCGTGTCGCCTTCCAGGCGACCGGCGATCGCCACCACGGCGTGGGTGCGCTCGGCTGCGAACTCGCCGGCGAAATGGTCCAGGATCGCCGCCAGGCTCGGGTACTCGGCGCAGGCATAACGGCGGTACTGCAGCACGTCGACCTTGCCGTCGGCTCCCACCCGGACCAGGCCCAGGCGCGCGTGCGTACCACCGACATCGGCGGCAATGAACGGCTGGGCGCCTTGGCGGACAGCGGACTCGTTTGCGGGATCGGCAATCACGGAATACGGCGGGACGACCAAGGGTCGGACTGCGCATGATGCCACTGTGGGGTCAGGACCGACCGGCACCCCAGCAGTCTTCTGACCGTCGGAAGGCCAAAACACAGCCCCGTAGGAGCGAGCTTGCTCGCGATCGGGCCTTGCCGCGGGATACGCCCGATCGCGAGCAAGCTCGCTCCTACGCCCCGGCGAAGCGCACCGCCCCGCCCACCCAGCGCGCGACGATGCGCTGCGCCAGCTCCGGCGATTCGCGCAGCAGGCGTTCACCGATGTCCTGCACCTGGGGCAGCAGGTCGGCGTCGCGGCCGAGGTCGGCGACGCGGAACTGGGCCAGGCCGGTCTGGCGCGTGCCGAGCAGTTCGCCGGGCCCGCGCAGTTCCAGGTCCTTCTCGGCGATGACGAAGCCGTCGTTGGTCTCGCGCATGGTCTCCAGGCGCTGGCGGGCCATCTGCGACAGCGGCGACTGGTACAGCAGCACGCAGCTGGAGGCGGCACTGCCGCGGCCGACGCGGCCGCGCAGCTGGTGCAGCTGGGCCAGGCCCAGGCGCTCGGCGTTCTCGATGATCATCAGCGAGGCATTGGGCACGTCGACGCCGACCTCGATGACGGTGGTCGCCACCAGCAGGTCAATCGCGCCTTCCTTGAAGGCGCGCATCGTCGCCTGCTTGTCGGCCGCCTTCATGCGACCGTGGACCATGCCGACGCGCAGCTCGGGCAGGCGCTTGGACAGGTCCTCGAAGGTGGACTGTGCGGCCTGCGCGATGACTTCGTCGCTGTCGTCGATCAGGGTGCAGACCCAGTACGCCTGGCGGCCCTCGGCGCAGGCGCGGCGAATGCGCTCGACCAGCTCCGGGCGACGCTCGGCGCTCAGCGCCACGGTCTGCACTGGCGTGCGCCCCGGCGGCAACTCGTCGATCGCCGATACGTCGAGGTCGGCATAGGCGGCCATCGCCAGCGTGCGCGGAATGGGGGTGGCGGTCATCACCAGCTGGTGCGGGACGATCGCGTCGCCGTTGCCGTTGCCACCGACGCCCTTGTCGCGCAGCGCCAGGCGCTGGTGCACGCCGAAGCGATGCTGCTCGTCGACGATGGCCAGGCCGAGGTCGCGGAACGCCACGCCCTCCTGCATCAGCGCATGCGTGCCCACGACCATCTGCGCCTCGCCGGAGGCGACCTCTTCCAGCACCTTGGCGCGGGCGCGGCCGGTGACCTTGCCGGCCAGCCAGGCCACGCGCACGCCCAGCGGCTCGAGCCAGCCGCGCAGGTTGCCCAGGTGCTGCTCGGCCAGCAGTTCGGTCGGCGCCATCAAGGCGGCCTGCTTGCCGGCCTCGACCGCCTGCATCGCCGCCAGCGCCGCGACCACGGTCTTGCCGCTGCCGACGTCGCCCTGGACCAGGCGCAGCATCGGATGCGGCCTGGCGAGGTCGGCGCGGATCTCGTCGAACACGCGCTTCTGCGCGCCGGTCAGTGCGAACGGCAGCGCCTTGCGCAGGCGCCCGGCCAGCGCGGTCTTGCGCAGCACCGGCGCGGCATGGGCCTGCTGGGCGATGCGCTGGCGGCGCAGGCTGAGGTGGTGCGCCAGCAATTCCTCGAGCGCGAGCCGGCGCTGCGCCGGATGGCGGCCGGCGATGAGCGCGGCGACATCGGCGTCCTGCGGCGGCCGATGCACGGTCAGCAGCGCCTCGCGCAGCGACGGCAGCTTGAACCCGTCGCGCAGCTCGCGCGGCAGCAGTTCCAGCGACGCCTCGTCGGGAAGGCGATCCAGGGCCAGGCCGATCAGGCGGCGCAGCGATACCGGGCCAATGCCCTCAATTGCCGGATAGACCGGATCGAGGCTGCTGCCCAGTTCGGCATCGGCGTCCTCGTCGAGCATGCGGTAGCTGGGATGGACGATCTCCAGGCCGTTCTGGCCCGGTCGTGGCGTGCCGTAGCAGCGCACGCGTGCGCCCGGCTGGAACTGCGCGACCTGGGCCGCGCGGAAATGGAAGAAGCGCAGCACCAGCGTCGCCCGAGAGTCGTCGCCGATCGCCACGCGCAGCGTCGGCCGGTAACGGAAGCCACGCTCGACCGCCTCCACCCGCCCTTCCACCTGCGCCGCCACGCCGGGCTGCAGCAGGCGGATCGGAGTCAGTGCGGTGCGGTCCTCGTATTGCCGGGGCAACTGCAGCCACAGATCCTGCAGCGTGGTCAGGCCGCGGGCGGCCAGCTTTTCGGCCACGCGCGGGCCAACGCCGCGCAGGCTGCTGATCGGTTGCTGGTGATGGAGAGCGACGGCAATTCCGCCCTTGCGTGTCGGCATCCGCCAAGGATGCCCGGATCGCCGCAAAACCTGAACCCCGGCACGAGGTGCCGGGGTCGGTGGAGGCCTTGCCTCCCGGTCAGAACTTCGCGCTGACTTCCAGGCCGTACTGGCGCGGCTGGGTCATGCGCGCGCCAACGGTGCCGAGCACGGTCATGCCGTAGGTGCCCAGCGAGTTGACGTACTGGTTGTCGAACACGTTGTTGCCGTACAGCGCCCAACCCCAATGGCCGCTGGCCGAGGTCCAGCCCAGGCGCACGTCGGTGAGGTTCTGCGCCTCGCCGATGTCGATCGCGCCAGCGCCCGTTCCGCAACCCAGCAGGCTGGCGGACTCGTCGTTGCTGCGGCATTCGCCGACGTAGGAGTGACGCAGCGAGGCGCGCATGTCGCCGGCATCGCCCAGGTGCCAGACATAGTTGGCGCCGGCGGCGAACGACCAATTCGGCGCGCCGCTGGGTTCGCCGGCCAGGTCGACACCCTGCGGGTTGATGTACGACTTGTAGGTCGAATCCAGGTACTCGGCGTTGAAGTCGAAGCCGAGACCGTCGGTGGCCTGCCAGCGCAGGTCGAAGTCGACGCCGTAGGCTTCCTGGTCGGAGGTGTTGACCACGAAGCGCGGAATGGCCGTCGTCATGTCCAGCGTGACGGCCTGGCGGTTGTCGTAGACGTAGTAGAAGGCCGAGACGTTGTAGGCCAGGCGCTGCTCCGGGAACGACTGCTTGATGCCGGTCTCGAAGTTCCAGACGTCTTCGTTCTCGAACTCGCTGCCGATCTGCAGCGCGTTGAAGCCGCCGGCCTTGTAACCCTTGGCCAGCGAGGCGAAGCCCATCAGGTTCTCGGCGAAGTGGTAGTCGGCGACGAAGCGCGGGCTCCAGTCGTCCCACGACTTCTTGGCGCGGTTGAGCACGCCCTTGTTCGCCATCGCCGGCGGGTCGATGAAGGCGACGTCGAAGATGAACATCTCCTTGGGCAGGCCGATCGCATCGAAGAAGCCGATCGAATCGAGCAGGTCGAGCTGCGCATCCAGCTCCGGCGCGCTGCGGTGATCGTTGAACCAGGTGAAGTCCTTCTCGTCGCGGGTGTAGCGCAGGCCGGCGGTCAGGTTGAGCTTGTCGTTGACGTGCCAGGTGGCGTCGCCGAACGCGGCGTAGGCCTTGGTGTCGAGCGTGTTGACGAACTTCTCGTTCCACGGCAGGCCGGTCAGGTCGACCGGGATGCCGAACATGTTGGCGACCTGGGTGATCGGGCCGAACAGGCCGCCCGGGGCGAGTCCCATGTTGTTGGCGATGGTGTCGATCGAGTCAGTGAGCGCGTTGACTTCGCTGGTCTGGTCGGCCTCTTCCTGGAAGTAGCTGACGCCGGCGGACCAGTCGATGCGGTCGGTGCTGCCGGTGAACTTGAACTCCTGGTAGAAGTTCTCGTTGCTCTCGGTGTTGGTCGAATCGACGTAGAGGTAGCTGAGGTTGGTGCCGTCCTCCTCGACGCGGTTGAGCGAGTCGTACTGGTGCCAGGCCGAGGTCGAGGTCAGGCTGCCCCAGCCGAAGTTGTGGTCGACGATCATCGTCACGCCGTCGAACGTGCGCGTCTCGGCGTTGCCCTGCGCATCGGTGGCGGTCGCTATCTTCAGCGGATCGAGGAACTGCGACGGGTCGGCCGGTGCGGCCGGCAGCATCGGCAACGCCGGGATCGGCACCACGCCGGTGGTGGCCTGGCCGAGCTGGTCCAGGCTCTCGTGGTCCCAGGTGATCCAGGCGCGGGTGTTGTCGCCGAACCGGGTCTGGAACGAGGCCCGCGTGGCCCAGTTGTTCTCCGGCGCCAGGTCTTCCCCGGTCACCGAATCCTGCAGCCAGCCATCGCTGTGGTTGAAGATGCCGTTGAAGCGGAACGCCGAGTCCTCGCTCACGGCAACGTTGGCCATGCCCTCGAAGTAGGTCTTGTTGTCGTTGCCCAGGCGCAGCTTGGCGCGCGCGCCGTTCTGGTCTTCGGGGCGGGTGGTGATGATCGCGATCGCGCCGGCGGCGGTGTTGCGGCCGAACAGCGTGCCCTGCGGGCCCTTGAGCACTTCGATGCGCTGCAGGTCGGTGAACGGCAGCAGCACGCCGCCGCCGCGACCGGCGTAGACGCCGTCGACGTACACGCCGACCGCCGGATCGGTACCGATGCCGAAGTCGTCGGTGGCGATGCCGCGCAGCTGGAAGCTCGGCTGTGTCGGCTGCAGGCTGTTGATCTGCAGGCCGGGCACGAAGCTGTCGATGTCGCCGAGGTCCTCGGCGGCGACGTCCTCGAGCAATTGCTCGGTGACGACCTGCAGTGCGATCGGCACGTCCTGCAGTTCCTGTTCGCGGCTCTGCGCGGTGACGGTGATCGTGTCCAGCTGCGTGGCGCTGACCGGCGCGGGTGCGTCGGCGGTCTGCGCCATGGCCAGCGGCATTGCCGCGGTGAAAGCCAGACCTGACAGTGCGCGGCCCAGACTGATTGCGAGCCTGCTCTTGCGTGGCGACATCGGAACTCCCCTCCCAATGACTTTCTTGTTGTTTTGGCGCCGGCAGCCCACGTTCTAGCGGACCGCACGGCAGTGGTTACTTCATTGCGATTGCATCATCGCGACTGCATCGCGACGTTCTGCTCGGTATCGGTGCAACTCCCCAGCCATGCTCCGATCCAGTCACGGATCAGGGCAACGCCTTCCTCATGCACGGTTCCCCGACCGAGCTCGGGCATCATCGCACCTGGATCGAGGCTGTCCATCCGGTAGACCAGGATCGAATCGTCCGGGCGGCCCGGCACGATGTCGAACATGTGGTCGCCGGTGCCCTGCCCGGCCGCGACCGGCGGCTTGCACAAGCCGAGGCGGCGCGAATCGGTGGTGCCGGCGTCGAGCCAGAGACCGGAGGTATCGGCCGGTCCCTTCGGGTTGTGGCAATGGCCGCAGTTGACGTCGAGGTAGGCCCGCGCGCGGTCGCCGAGCTTGGCCGATGCGTCGTCGAAGCGGGCATTGCGCGGCACGCCGGACTGCGGCAGCCCCTGCAGACGGCCGAGTTCGACCATGCGCGCGAGCTGGTTGCTTCCCGGATGCCAGGGATCCTCGCGGTTGAGGTGGCGCGCCTTCGGGCCGATCGGATGCAGCACGCGAGTGGTGTTGTTGGTGGAATGGCACCCGGCGCACTGGTTCTCGTCGGGGACCATGTAGCTGAAAGCCTGCTTGCCGCTGCCGTCGGGCTTGTGCAGCGTCATCGCGATCGAGTCGCCGGCGCGCGCCAGCGCCGCTTCGGTCTGCGCCGTGTTCCACACGTAGGCCATCGCCACCCAGCCCTTCTCGCGACGTACCAGCAGGCGAGTCTCGATCAGGCGGACCTTGGAGAGGTCCAGGCCGTCGCGGCTTTCCGACGGCGTCTCGGCCACGCGCAACACTGCCTCACCGTTGCCTGCGCGCGGGTAGTAGAAGGTCTTGCTGATGATGGTGCCGACCGGGAAGTCGAAGGCTTCGTAATCCTGGTACGTGGCCTTGGTTCCCGGCGGCAGCCACAGCGTGCGCAGCTTGTGCGCGTAATCGCTGAACAACGCGCTGTTGAGGGCGTACGGCTCGACGCCCTCGTTCATGCGCAGGTGGCCGTCGGCGACCGACAGCACGTGCCAGTCGCTGAGGTTTTCCGGATGGCCGGTGGCATGGAACTGCACCGGCTCCTGGCTGCGCTTGCATCCCACCAGCGACATCGCGGCCAGCATCACGGCCGCGCCGATCACGAACAATTGCTTCATGCCGTCGGAACCGCCTTCGTTGCCGTTGCTCCGATATCGCCCGGCATCGTCACCACCGGCAGCGGAGGCAGCTTGCAGCGCACCGCTTCGGTCACCAGGTTCGGGTTCTTGTACTTGTTGGGGCCGTCGGCGTTGAGCGTTTCCGCGGCACCGTTGTCAATGCAGACCTGCGCGCCGCCCGGGCGCGCGGTGTTGACGTAACCGTCCCACAGCACGTCCGGCAGGCGGCCGCCCAGGCCGAACATCGCCACGCGCAGTGCCTTCAGGTCGAGGCCGTCGGGCTTGTCGCCACCGCCCTTGAAGCGGTTGCCGTAGATGGCGATCTCTTCGGGATACGGATCGAACGCCTTGGCCACGCCCTTCTCGGTCATGTAGCCGGTGGAGAAGTAGCTGGAGATGATCACGTTCGCCGTCTGGTTGTCGGCGATGTCGTTGTCGAAGATCTCGACCTTGTCGTTGGAGTTGATCACCACCCCCGAGCCGGCCGGCACGCTGGCCACGGCCGCGCCCTTGGCGGCGAAATTGCCGGTGTTGTTGGCGATCACCTTGTTGCGATAGACGCGGGTGGTGTGGCCCGGCTGCGGCAGGTTGGGCATGTTGAACACGAGGATGCCGCCGGTATTGTCGGTGGCGGTGTTCTCGTAGACGTCGGCGCCGATCGAGTTCTCGATCTCGATGCCGGCGACGTTGCGCTCGGCGCGGTTGCGGCGCACGACCACGTTCCTCGACTGGCCGACGTAGATGCCGGCATCGGACGCGCCGATCGCGACCGAATCCTCGATCAGCACGTTGGTGGTCTGCACCGGGTAGATGCCGTAGGCGCCATTGGTGGTCTTGGGGCCGCCGGTCCATTCCACGCGGACGCCGCGGATGGTGATGTTCTCGCCTTCGTTGACCTTCAGGCCATCGCCCTTGCTGTCTTCGATGGCGAGGTTTTCCAGGGTGAAGTTGCCGGCGTTGACCAGCAGGCCTTCGGCACCGGCCTTCTGGTCCTTGAAGCTGAGGATGGTCTTGTCCATGCCGGCGCCGCGGATGGTCACGCCGTCCACGCGCAGGCTCAGGCTGCGATCAAAGGAGAAGCGGCCGGCCGGAATTTCGATCACGTCGCCCGCCTTGGCGTCGAGCAGCCGGCCGATCAGCACCTTCTGGTACTCGGCGTCGGCGGCCGGGGCTGCGGCCTCCTGCTTCTGGCAGCCGGCCAGGCCCGCCATGCCAACTGCGATTGCAATGCTGAGAGTGATGCGCTTCATAAGGTTTGCGTCCGTCCCCATTCCAGACTGTCCCGGCGGCCTTCCCCGGCCGCATGGCGGAGGGGGAAGAAGTAAAACGCAGTCTGTGACCTTCGGAGGACGCCGGTGGAGGGCAAACCCGGCATACTCCGGGGGGCAAATCGGACAAGCTACGCAAGCGTATGCAACCAATCGACCACGACGACCCGCGCCAGAGCGTGGCCAACATCAAGAGCGGCATCGTTGCCGGACTCGTCACCATGGCTGCTGAGTCCGGCATGGGCTGCGAGGGCTGGTTCGCCGGCCTGCGCCTGGGGCCGGCGGAGTTCGACGGCGAGACTCCGGTCTACCTGTCGTACCGCCAGACCTGCCAGATCATCCGCCGCGCGGTGCGTAGCCTGCCGATCCGCGGTCCCGGACTGGTCCTGGGGGAGCACCAGAACATCGGCCATTTCGGCCTGCTCGGCCTGGCCATGCTGACCGCGCCACGTTTCGCCGAGGCGCTGCAGCTCGGCGTCCATTACGCGCCGATCACCGGCGCGATGATGGAACTCGAGCTCGACATCCAAGGCACCGACGGCCTTGGCATGGTCGCCAGCATGCGCACCCCGGATCCGGAGCTGGAGCCGTTCCTGTGCGAGGAGCTGTTCGCCAGCTGCCTGATGCTCTGCCGCGGCCTGCTCGGCGCGGCCTTCCGGCCGACGGTGCTGGAACTGGCCTATCCCGCTCCGGACTATGCCGACGACTATGCGCGCGTGTTCGACTGCGAGGTGCGTTTCGGTTGCCCGCGCAATCGCGTGGTCATCGACGCGCGCTGGCTGGAGACGGCCATGCCGGCCGGCAACGCCGCCAGTGCCCAGCGCGTGCTGGCGCTATGCGATGAGCAGATGCCGGCGGGGCAGCCACGCAGCGAAATAGTAGCAGTGGTGGAACGACTGCTGCTGCAGCGCCTGGCCGACAACCCGCGCCTGGTCGACATCGCCGCGGCGTTGCACCTGACCGAACGCACGCTGCGCCGCCAGTTGCAGGCGGCGCAGACCAGTTTCAGCGAGTTGCACGACCGCGTCCGCAGTGAATCGGCGCGGGCCATGTTGAGCGATCAGAAGCTGAGCATCGCCAACGTCGGCGCGGCGGTCGGTTTCAAGGACGCGCGCGAGTTCCGACGCGCGTTCAAGCGCTGGACGGGCGTGGCGCCGAGGGAGATGCGGGCGCAGGGCTGAGACAACCTCTGGTGCGTGTCGGGCCTGCGTCTGCGGAGCGGCGCCGTCCGCCGGGCCGGGGATTTGTTGCTCGGTCTTCGGCGGCCCTCACCCCAACCCCTCTCCCGCAAGCGGGAGAGGGGCTTTCCACCGTCATCCCCGCGAAGGCGGGGACCCAGCGTCGTTGCTCCCATGCCCGTCATTCCCGCGAAGGCGGGAACCCATGGACGTTGTTCTTGCCCGTCATTCCCGCGAAGGCGGGAACCCAGTGACTCTGCTCCATGGCGGGTTTGAAACCACCTGATCCTTTCGCGGGCGTCCGGGCCCGAGCTCCCGACCGAGCGAAGGCACGGACACCGCCCCGTATCGCTACAGCCCGAGTCCGACCCTTGCAGTCACGTCGCGCGGACATCGCGCGAGTACCAACACGCGAGGTCAATAGAACAATTGCAGCGTTGGGAAGGAGGGGGTGGGGTGTATTTCGCGAACAATTAACGGAGCGAAGCGGAGGTTCGCGGAATACACCCCACCTCCTCCCCCACATACCGCACAGTCAAAAGAAACGGGCCGAATGACGGCCCGCTTCTTGGGGATTGCAGGTGCGGCTTGGATCAATCCAGCACCATCACCGCATCGACTTCGAAACCCGCACCGCGTGGCAGCCCCGACACTTCGATCGTCGAGCGCGCCGGATACGGCGCCTTGAAGAACTCGCTCATCACCGCATTGACCGCGGCGAAGT
The DNA here is from genome assembly GCF_057656135.1 of Lysobacter sp. Soil_N_23. NCBI lineage: Bacteria > Pseudomonadati > Pseudomonadota > Gammaproteobacteria > Lysobacterales > Lysobacteraceae > Lysobacter > Lysobacter sp. Soil_N_23. Next base: position 16,239 of record NZ_JBDGKY010000015.1, on the reverse strand, counting down.
TGCCCAGGTCGGTCAGGTACAGGCCGAGACGGACCACATCGGACAGCGAACCACCGGCGGCTTCGCACACGGCCTTGAGGTTCTCGAACGCACGCCGTGCCTGGGTGCTGATGTCGCCCTCGACCAGCAGGCCGGTACCCGGATCGAGCGGGATCTGCCCGGACAGGTAGACGGTGTCGCCGGCGCGCACGGCCTGCGAGTACGGGCCAATGGCGGCGGGGGCCTTGTCGGTGTGGATGATCTGGCGGGACATGGGGTGGCTCTCTAGAAGTCAGAGGGCAATGCTAGCAACAGGCGGCTACATCCGCTGCACGCCCAGCACCACGCCCAGCCGCCGCACGCGTCGCATGACGTCGGCGAGGTGACGACGGCCGCTGACTTCAATCGCAAAACGCATCACCGCCACGTTCGCATCGCGGTCAAGGTACTCGACGCGATCGATGTTCGATTCGGCTTCGGCGATGGCCGCCGCGACCTGTGCCAGCGAGCCGGGCCGGTTGTCGACCTCGATTCGCAGCGCCGCGGCAAAATCGCCGCTGACCTGGCGGTCCCAGCCGATCGGCACCCAGCGATCGGGCGACTTGCGGTAGTCGGCCACGTTCGGGCAATCGAGGCGGTGCACCACGATGCCCTTGCCGGCGGTGTGGTAACCCATGATCTCGTCGCCGGGAATCGGCAGGCAGCAGTTGGCGAAACTGATCACGCCGCGCTCGGCGCCGGTGATCAGGATCTTGTCCTGCGACAGCGGCTGCAGCGGCAGGTCCTTCGATCGCAACGGCTTGCCCGGCGTCTCGCGCGCCAGCGCCTGCGCGACCTGCTGCGGCATGCGGTTGCCCAGGGCGATGTCGGCCAGCAGCGCTTCCAGGCGCGGGTAGCGGAACTCAGCCAGGTAGGCTTCCATGCGCACCGCCGGAACGCGGTCGAGCGAGATGCCCAACGCTTCCAGCGCGCGGTCGAGCATGCGATGGCCCAGCTGCACCGCATCCTCGTGCTCGAGTTGCTTGAGCTGCTGGCGGATCGACGTGCGCGCCTTGCCGGAGACGACGAACTCCAGCCACTGCGGCTTCGGCGAGGACGACTTGGCGGTGATGATCTCCACGCGCTGGCCGCTGGCCAGGCGCGTGCGCAGCGGCACCAGCTTGCCGTCCACGCGCGCGGCCACGGCACGGTTGCCGACATCGGTGTGCACGGCGTAGGCGAAATCGAGCGCCGTCGAGTTGCGCGGCAGCGACATGATGTCGCCCTTGGGCGTGAACAGGTAAACCTCGTCCGGGAACAGGTCGACCTTGACGTTCTCCAGGAACTCCAGCGACGAACCGGTCGAGCGCTGCGACTCGACCAGGTTGGCGATCCAACTGTGGGCGCGGCTCTGCGCGCTGCTGGGGCCGTCGCCGCCGTGCTTGTACGACCAGTGCGCGGCAATGCCGCGCTCGGCGATCAGGTCCATTTCCTCGGTGCGGATCTGCACTTCGATCGGCGAGCCATACGGCCCGAACAGCACCGTGTGCAGCGACTGGTAGCCGTTGGCCTTCGGGATCGCGATGAAGTCGCGAAAGCGCGAATCCAGCGGCTTGTACGCCGCATGCACCACGCCCAGCGCGTGATAGCAGTCCGGCACCGTGCGCACGACGACGCGGAAGCCGAACACGTCCATCACCTGGGCGAAGGTTTTGTGCTCCGAGCGCATCTTGGTGTAGATGCTCCACGGCGACTTGACCCGGCTGACCAGGCGGTGCGGAACCCGCTCCTTGGCCAGGCGCTGCGCCAGCTGCGCCTCGATCTGCACGAGCGATTCGCGCCGCACGACCGGCTGGGTGCGCAGGCGCTTCTCGATGACCGCGTGCCGCCACGGATGCAGCGCACGGAAGCCCAGGTCCTGCAGCTCGGCCTTGATCAGGTTCATGCCCAGGCGCTGGGCGATCGGCGCGTAGATCTCCAGCGTTTCGCGGGCGATGCGGTGGCGCGCCTCCATGCCCTGCGCGCCGAGGGTGCGCATGTTGTGCAGGCGGTCGGCGAGCTTGATCAGGATCACGCGCAGGTCGCGCGACATCGCCAGCAGCATCTTGCGGAAGCTTTCCGCGGTCGCCTCCTGGCGGTCGCGGAACTGCAGCTTGTCGAGCTTGGTGACGCCGTCGACCAGCTCGGCCACGGTTTCGCCGAACTCGCTGGCCAGGCCGTCGCGAGTCAGCGGCGTGTCTTCGATGGTGTCGTGCAGGATCGCCGCGATCAGGGTTTCGACGTCCAGGCCCTGGTCGGCCAGGACCTTGGCAACCGCCACCGGATGGGTGATGTACGGCTCGCCGGATTTGCGGGTCTGCCCGGCATGCGCGGCGGCGCCGATCGCCCAGGCCCGGCGCAGGCTCTGGCGCTGCGGCTCGGGCAGGTATTCGGCGGCGTTTTCCAGCTCGCGCACATAGTCCGGCACATCCGCGTCGTCGAGGACGACGGCGGGATGCGTGCTGATCGCGGACTCTGCGGGGCTCATGGAGAGAATCTACGCGTGCGGCGGCGCGCTGTGCAATCAGCGGCCTCTTGGAATGCAAACGGCCCCGCCAAGGCGGGGGGCACATATGCAAACGGCCCCGCCAAGGCGGGGCCGTGCAGTTCGCGGTACCGGTGAAACCGGCCCGCGAGCGTGTCTCAGGGGCGGATCAGTCGTCGCCCTTGGACAAGTCGTCGTCGGCAACCACTTCAGCGGCGGCCCATTCCAGCGCCTCGCGCTCCTTGCGCTCGCGCTCGGCCTTCTCGACGGCGTCGATGTAATCGGTGTCGATGCGGCGCGCGGCGATTTCGCGCAGCGCCAGCACGGTCGGCTTGTCGTTGGCTTCGCTGTTGTCCAGCTGCGGATCAACGCCATTGGCCAGCTGGCGGGCGCGCTTGGCGGCCATCATGACGAGTTCGAAGCGGTTGTCGACCACTTCCAGGCAATCTTCAACGGTGATGCGGGCCATGGGACTCCTGGCGGCCGGCGGGCCGTCCATACAGGCTTGTAAGGGACCGCAGAGTGTAGTCGCGCCGCGGGGGCGAAGCAAGCGGATCGTTGTAAATCAATCAGTTAGCAGGCCCGCGGTCCACGGCAGCCCGGCTTTTGCCCCTCCACCTGCGTCCAGCGGAGGCTGGAGGGGGCAAAACTCACTCGTCGGCCAGCAGCGCCGTGATCAGGCGCGAGTGGCGCGCCACCTGCTGGTCGCGACGGACCCGGCTGGCGATGAAGATCGCGCACATCTCGTCGACCGCGGTGTCGAAAAGCTCGTTGACGATGACGAAGTCGAACTCGCCGTAGTGCGACATCTCTTCGCGCGCCGCCGCCAGGCGCTGGGCGATCACTTCCTCGCTGTCCTGGCCGCGGCTGCGCATGCGCTGGTCGAGCGCCTTGCGGGAGGGCGGCAGGATGAACACGCTGACCGCATCGGGCACCTTGGCGCGGACCTGGCGCGCACCCTGCCAGTCGATCTCCAGCAGCACGTCCTTGCCGGCCGCCAGCTGCGGTTCGACCGACTGCCGCGCAGAACCCTTCCAGTCGCCATGCACCAGCGCGGACTCGAAGAAGTCGCCGGCCGCGACCATGCTTTCAAACTCTTCCTTGCTGACGAAGTGGTAGTGCTCGGCATGACGCTCGCCCGGCCGCGGCTGGCGCGAGGTGAACGAGATCGACAGGCAGATGTTCGGGTCGCGTGCCAGCACTGCATTGACGATGCTGGATTTGCCGGCGCCCGACGGTGCCGCGACGATGAAAAGGGTTCCGCGCATCAGTGATTGGATCCTGCTGTTTTTTCCCTTCTCCCGCTGGCGGGAGAAGGTGCCCGAAGGGCGGATGAGGGCAGCTTCTGCTGGCGCACCTGCCCTCACCCCAACCCCTCTCCCGCGAGCGGGAGAGGGGCTTCGATCATTCGATGTTCTGGATCTGCTCGCGGACCTGGTCGATCAGCACCTTCAGCTCCACGGCCGCCGCCGAACTGCGGGCGTCGACCGACTTGGAGCCAAGGGTGTTGGCCTCGCGGTTGAATTCCTGCAACAGGAAATCCAGGCGCCGTCCGACCGCTTCCTTGAGCTTGAGCACGCGGCGGGCTTCGCTGACATGCGAATCGAGCCGGTCGAGCTCCTCATCGACATCGAGCTTCTGCAGCCACATCACCAGTTCCTGCTCCAGGCGGCCCGAGTCGAGCGGCTGGGCGAGATCGGCCATGCGTGCTTCGAGCTTGTTGCGCTGGCCGGTGCGGATGATCGGCATCAGCGTGCGCACTTCTGCCGCGATCGCGGCGATGCCGTCGACGCGCTCGATGATCACCGCCGAGAGCTTGGCACCCTCGCGCTCGCGGGCACGGATGAACTCGTCGAGCACCTGTTCGAGCAGTTCCAGCGCCTGCGCCTGCAGCGCCGCCGGATCGGCGGACTGGGTCTGCAGCACGCCGGGGAACTGCAGCAGCTGGGTCAGATCGGTCTGCAGGCGCGGGAACCGCGCTTCCAGGTCCAGCGCCAGCTCGCTCAGTTCGCGCAGCCGGCTGGGGTTGAGCTGCAACGCGCCGTCGCCATCGGCGGTGCGCAGGCGCAGCGCCAGGTCGATCTTGCCGCGGGCGACCCGGGCGGCGACGCGCTCGCGCAGCGCCGGTTCCAGCGCGCGCAGTTCGTCGGGCAGGCGCACGCCCAGCTCGAGGAAACGGTGGTTGACCGAGCGCAGCTCGCAGCCGAGCGTGCCCCACGGGGTGACGCGTTCGCCGCTGGCGAAGGCGGTCATGCTGCGGATCATCGTCGAATCCAAGGGCTGGCAGGGTGCGAATGGTAAACTCGCGCGCCCCAATAACGGTAATCACCCTCCTCATGGCCACGACCGGCACGCCGCAAGCCCCCTCCGCCGGCCAGACCGCGCCGACCGTGGTCCGCCCCAGCGGGCGGGCGCCCGCGCAAATGCGCGAAGTCCGCATCGAGCGCGGCTACACGCGCCACGCCGAAGGTTCGGTCCTGGTCAGCTTCGGCGAGACCCGCGTGCTGTGCACCGCCAGCATCGACAACAAGGCCCCGGCGTTCCTGCGCGGCAAGGGCGAAGGCTGGGTCACCGCCGAGTACGGCATGCTGCCCCGCGCCACCCATACCCGCAGCGATCGTGAGGCCGCGCGTGGCAAGCAGGGCGGCCGGACCCTCGAGATCCAGCGCCTGATCGGCCGCTCGCTGCGTGCCTGCGTCGACCGCAAGCTGCTCGGCGAACGCACGATCACCCTCGACTGCGACGTGCTGCAGGCCGATGGTGGCACCCGCACGGCCGCGATCACCGGGGCCTACGTTGCCCTGGTCGATGCCGTGCGCTGGCTGCAGTCGCGCCGCGAAATCACCCGCGACCCGGTCTTCGGCGCGGTCGCGGCGGTGTCGGTCGGCATCTACCGCGGTGTTCCGGTGCTCGACCTCGACTATGCCGAGGACAGCGACTGCGACACCGACATGAACGTGGTGATGAACGATGGCGGCGGCTTCATCGAACTGCAGGGCACCGCCGAGGGCCATGCCTTCCGTCGCGAGGAGCTCGATGCGCTGACGGCGCTGGCTGAGGCCGGCATCGCCGAACTGGTGGCGAAGCAGCGCGAAGCCCTGGCGGGTTGAGTCCCCCTTCTCCCGCTTGCGGGAGAAGGTGCCCGAAGGGCGGATGAGGGCGCTCTTGCGTTGATGCTGCGGCTGCCCTCACCCCAACCCCTCTCCCGCAAGCGGGAGAGGGGCTTTCTCCAATATCGGATTGGTATGAAACAAACCATCGCCAACGTCACCCTCGTCGTGCGCGACTACGACGAAGCCATCGCCTTCTACATCGGCGCACTCGGCTTCGCCCTGCTCGATGACATCGACCTGGGCGACGGCAAGCGCTGGGTGCGCGTGGCCCCGCAGGGCGCGCAGACTGCCCTGCTGCTGGCCCAGGCCAGCGACGACAGCCAGCGTGCGCATGTCGGCAACCAGACCGGCGGCCGCGTCGGCTTCTTCCTCCACACCGATGATTTCCTTCGCGATCATGCCGCCATGCGCGCGCGTGGCGTGAAGTTCCTCGAGGAGCCGCGCTTCGAACCCTATGGCACCGTGGCCGTGTTCGAGGACCTGTACGGCAATCGCTGGGACCTGCTGGAACTGAAAGCATGACCCTGCCGATGAAATGGGTGATCGCCAGCAGCAACGCCGGCAAGCTGCGCGAGTTCCGCGAGCTGCTCGGTGGCAGCGGCATCGAGTTCGTGACCCAGGCTGAACTCGGCGTCGGCGACGCCGACGAAACCGGCGTGACCTTCGTCGAGAACGCGCTGCTCAAGGCGCGCAAGGCATCGCGCGAAACCGGCATGCCGGCGCTGGGCGACGACTCGGGCCTGTGCGTGGATGCACTGGGCGGCGCGCCCGGCCTGTACTCGGCGCGTTACGCTGGTGTCCATGGCAACGCCGACGCCAACATCGACAAGCTGCTCGAAGCGCTCAGGGACGTCCCCGACGAGCAGCGCGGCGCCCACTTCTACGCCGTGATCGTGTTGCTGCGCCACGCCGAGGATTCGCAGCCCCTGATCGCGCAGGGCACGTGGCCCGGACGCATCCTGCACGCGCGCCGCGGCGATGGCGGCTTCGGCTACGACCCGGTGTTCCTCGATCCCGAGCAGGGCCACAGCGCGGCCGAACTGGACACGGAACTGAAGAACCGCATCAGCCACCGCGGCCGCGCACTGGCCGCGCTGCGACAACTGCTGGTCGGCGCCACACGCTGAGCACGATGCCACAGAACACGATGTCTCAAAGCACCATGTCGCTGACCACGCCGCCGCTGTCGCTCTATGTCCACCTGCCCTGGTGCGTGCGCAAGTGCCCCTATTGCGACTTCAATTCGCACGAGGGTCGCGGCGCGCTTCCGTTCGACACCTACATCGACGCGCTGCTGGCCGACCTCGACTTCGACCTGCCGCTGGCCTGGGGCCGCAACGTGCACTCGGTGTTCTTCGGCGGCGGCACGCCGAGCCTGTTCCCGCCCGAGCACATCGATCGTTTCCTGCAGCAGGCCAGCAGCCGCCTGCGCTTCGTCCCGGGGTGCGAGATCACCCTGGAGACCAACCCCGGCACCGCCGAGCATGGCCGCTTCGAGCTGTATCGCCAGGCCGGCGTCAATCGCCTGAGCTTCGGCATCCAGAGCTTCGATGACGGCTGCCTCAAGCGGCTGGGCCGGATCCACGACAGCGGCGAGGCGGAGGCGGCGGTGAAGCTGGCCCAGGATGCCGGCTTCGACAACTTCAACCTCGACCTCATGTACGCGCTGCCGCAGCAGACGCTGGCGATGGCCGAGCACGACCTGGAACGCGCCTTCGCCCTGCAGCCCACGCACGTCAGCCACTACCAGCTGACCCTGGAGCCGAACACCGTGTTCGCCGCGCGGCCGCCGCAGGGCATCCCCGACGACGACGCCAGCTGGGACATGCAGGAGCATTGCCAGGCCCTGCTCGCCGCCGCCGGCTACGCCCAGTACGAAGTCAGTGCCTATGCGCAACCGGGCAGGCAGTGCCTGCACAACCTCAACTACTGGCAGTACGGCGACTACCTCGGCATCGGCGCCGGCGCGCACGGCAAGCTGACGCTGGGCGCCGAACAGACCGTGCTGCGGCGCTGGAAGACCAAGCACCCGACCCGGTACCTGGTCCAGGCCGGACATGCCGGTGCGATCGGCGGCGACGACCGCGTCGAACCGGCGCGACGTCCTTTCGAATACATGCTCAACGCGCTGCGCCTGGTCGAGGGCTTCAGCCTGGCCGCGTTCGAAGCCCGCACCGGCCTGGGGCGCAGCGCGATCGCTGCGCAACTCGATGCTGCAAGCGCACAGGGCTGGCTCGAAATCGATGGCGACCGGGTACGTCCGACCGAGCTCGGGCGGCGTTTCACCAACGACGTGGTCGAGCTGTTCCTAGTTGATGACGCCCTGGTAGACGACGGGGCTAGCGAGACCATTGCTGACCCCGACAGTCCGAACCTGGCGCAACGCGTCATGGTCGACCACGCCAAGTAGCTTGAGCGCCCGTACGCAGGCTCGAGCTGGCCGCTGGCGGCCGCCCACGCCGTTACAACAGTTGGTCGCTCCCTGAGGGACCGCTGGGGCGGGAGGCTGGCGGGGCGCGGGGGGACAATGCATGATCGTCCCGATCACAGGGTGCCCCTAAATGTCCGCAACGTTCGAACCTCTTGGCAGTTCGATCCCTCGGCCTACGCTGGCGTCAGCGGCGTTGCCAAAGCGGGTTCGCCGGGTACTGGAGCATCTGTATGCCCTGGTCTCGGATGAAATGGCGCGCCAGCTCGAGCACATGCTCGGCGAATTCGAGCAGCAGCTGTTCAAGCATGCCGACCAGGCGCGCACGTCGGCGCAGCAGGCCGCCCACCTTGAAACCCTGCGCACTGCGCGGCTCAACCGCTCCGACCTGGTTCCGCACTTCCTGGCACTGCTGGAAGGCGAACTGACCACGGTCCGCGACCCGACCCCGACATCGGAAACACCCGCAGCCCTGCCGACCTTCCGCGACCTGCGCCTGGTCGACGACGGCGAGGCCGACGAGGCCAACCTGCTGCGCAGCATCGCCATTCGCCACGAAGCACGCGCGGGTCTGCCGCTGCTGCTGCTGGGCCAGCGCTTCGGCGTCCTCGGCGGCGCCCCGGCCTTCGACGCCGATCGCCTGCCCGTGGGTCCCTACCACCTGTGCCGGATCCTGGCCGAGGCCACGCAGTCACTGCAGATCACGCCCGAGGCCCGGCTGCACCTGTACAAGGTGTTCGACCAGCACGTGATGTCCGGCTACGCGCAACTGGTCGAAACGATGAACGCCCTGCTCGCACGCGAGAACGTGCTGCCGAGCCTGTCGTTCGTGCCGGTGCGCAGCCGCGGCAAGGCACAACGCCAGGGGCACGCGCAGGGTCAAGGTCAGGGACAAGGTCAGGACGAGGGACAAGTCCGGGGGCAACGCGAGGATTCGATGGTGCCGCGTCGCGGCGCCGACGCCAGCAGTCCCCTGTTCGATCCGCAACGTCCGCACACCGCCTGGCCCGGGCAGCCGGTTCCGCACCATGGCGACGACCACGACTCCTACGTCTCGCTGCAGAACCTGCTCAACGGTCGCCGCGAACTGATGGACAAGCTGCGCACCGGTGGCGACACCGGCCCGCAGCGACCGACGCTTTCGGCACACGACGTCTCCAGCGCACTGGCCGGGCTGCAGTCGATGCCGGCGCACCTGACGCCGCCGCGCAACCTCAACGACGTCCGCCAGACCCTGCTCGCGCAGGCGCGGCAACAGCGTGGCGAAGCTGCCGCGCTGACGCGCGAGGACGCCGACACGTTCGAACTGCTCGACCAGTTCTACAACGAGATCGGACGCGAGCTTCGCAACGACGCGGCGGTCTCCTCGCTGCTCAATCGCCTGCAGGTGCCGCTGTTGCGCCTGGCGCTGCAGGACCAGGCGTTCTTCGTGCGCCAGGAGCATCCGGCACGCCAGCTGCTCAATGCCGTCGCCGAAGCCGGCGCGCACTGGTTGCCGAAGGAAGAAGCCGACCCTGCGCTCAACGAACAGCTGCGCCGCGCGGTCGACCACGTCGTCGAGCATTACGACGGCGACGACGGCGTGTTCGAGTCGGCCAACCAGCAGTTGCAGGAACACCTGCGCCTGATGGCGCGCAAGGCCGAAGTGGCCGAGCGTCGCCACGTCGAGGCCGCCCGCGGCAAGGAAAAACTGGTGCTGGCCAAGCACCAGGCGACCGAAGCGATCACCCAGGCGCTGAACGAGCAGAAGCTGCCGAAGTTCGTCCATACCCTGCTCACCCAGGCCTGGACCGACGTGCTGACCCTGACCCTGCTGCGCCACGGCGAGGAATCGGAGGAGTGGCAGCGCCAGCTCGAGGCCACCCGCCAGATCATCGCGGCCAATACCGTCGAGAACCGCGCACCGGCACCGGAGCCGCTGGGCGAGGACATCGAGCAGGCACTGACCCAGGTCGGTTACCACGTCGACGATGCCGGCGCGATCTCGCGCCAGCTGACCACCGGCCACGCCGCCAACGACGATGCCGCCACCCGCACCGAGCTGGCGCTCAAGCTCAAGTCACGCACGCGACTGGGCGAGGACGAGGCGGCGCGGCCGCAGGACCTGCAGCCGCGCAATCCGCACGAGCAGGAATGCTGGCAACACCTGCGCACCCTGCCGTTCGGCACGTGGTTCGAGTTCGACCTCGACGCGCCGGGCGAGGTGATTCGCCGCAGGCTTTCCTGGTTCAGCCCGCTCACCGACAACGCACTGTTCGTCAACCAGCGCGGCCAGCGCGTCGGCGAGCAGTCGCTCGACAGCCTGGCGCGGCAGATGGCCAGCGGACGCGCGCGCATCGTCACCGTCGAGAAGAGCCGCCTGGTCGACCGGGCCTGGAACGCGGTCGTCAGCGCGCTGAGCAATTTCGTCTCCGGTCCGGCCGCACCACAGCAGGCGCAAGCCTGATGGGCCACGACATCACCGCAACCAGGCACGCCTGCCACGCCTGCAAGGGCCACGCCTGCAAGGGCAAGGATCGCGCATGAACGAAGAATTCCGCCGCGCCCGTCGCCGCTCGATCCAGGAGCCGGTGCAGGTGGTCGACACCATGACCGACACCGTGATCGGGCAGCTCAGCAACCTCTCCGAAAGCGGCATGCTGCTGATCGCCACCGCGCCGCTGGTCGACGATGCGCTGTACCAGTTGCGCTTCAACCTGCGCGGCACGCCGCACCAGGCCTCGCCGATCGAAGTGGGCGCGCACCTGCTGTGGCAGGACAAGACCAGCACGCCCGGCCAGACCTGGTCCGGCTTCCGCTTCATCACCATGCTTGAAAGCGAGCTGCAGCAGCTGCGCAACTGGCTGGACTCGGGCAACGGTCACCCGGCCTGAACTGCGCAGCAGCCGCATTCATGCGGCGCCCGCAGGGGGCCGGGACGACGGCAACGGGCAATCACGGTAACGCCGCTTGCCGCACCAATGCGGCAAAATGGGCCGGTCTCCGCCCCCTCGCCGTATCCGCATGAGCACGCTTGCCACGTTGTACCCGCAGCACCTCGCCGAACTGCACCGCCGCACCGAACAGGCCCTGGCCCGCGGCGGATTCGACCACCTGGTCATCCCCAGCGGCACCTCGCATTACCAGGTGTTCGACGACCGCGACTATCCGTATGCGGTCAATCCGCAGTTCAAGGCCTGGCTGCCGCTGACGCGCGCACCGGGCAGCTGGCTGGTGGCGACGCCGGGGCAGAAGCCCAGGCTGGTGTTCCTGCAGCCGTTCGACTATTGGCACGTCGTACCGGCGGCTCCGAGCGGCTACTGGGCCGATCACTTCGACATCGTCGTGATCCGCAAGCCCGAAGAGGCGCTGCAGCACCTGCCGGGCAACGCCGCGCGCTGCGCGATCCTCGGTGAACCCCTCAGCGCGCTCGGCGCGTTCGTGCCCAACAATCCGGCACCCGTGGTGAACTATCTCGAGTACCACCGCGCCTACAAGACGCCGTACGAGATCGCGATGATGCGCGAGGCAACCCGTCGCGGCGTGCGCGCGCACCGCGCCGCGGAGAGCGCGTTCCGCGCCGGTGCCAGCGAGTTCGGCATCCACCTGGTGTACTGCCAGGCCGCCGGCCAGGACGCCAACGACCTGCCCTACAACAACATCATCGCCCTCAACGAGCATGGCGCGGTGCTGCACTACACCGACCGCGACCTGACTCCGCCCGGCGCCCTGCGCAGCTTCCTGATCGATGCCGGCGCCGCGCACCACGGCTATGCCTGCGACATCACCCGCAGCCATGCGCTCGATGCCGGCAGCGAGTTCCAGGCGATGATCGACGCCGTCGACGCCGCACAGCTGAAGATGTGCGACCAGGTTCGCGCCGGCAGCGACTACAAGCAGATCCATGTCGATGCGCACCTGGCGCTGGCGGGGATCCTCAAGGACTTCGGCGTGATCAAGGTGTCGCCGGAAGCCGCACTGGCCACCGGCGTCAGCAGCGCGTTCTTCCCGCACGGCATCGGTCACGGCATCGGCCTGCAGGTGCATGACGTCGCCGGCTTCGCCGCCTCCGACAGCGGCGGCACGATCGCCAGGCCCGACGGGCATCCCTACCTGCGCCTGACCCGCGTGCTGGAGCCGGGCATGGTGGTCACGATCGAGCCGGGCATCTACTTCATCGACATGCTGCTCGATGAAGTGAAGGCCAACGGTCACGCCGACAGCATCGACTGGGCGCGCGTGGAGGCCTTCAAGCCCTACGGTGGCATCCGCATCGAGGATGACGTGGCCTGCACCGACGGCGCGCCGGCCAATCTCACCCGCGAAGGCTTCGACGCGGCCGCCTGACGGCCTGCCTCACGCTGCCCTCCTGCCCCCCTCCTGCAGGCCCTGCCGCCGGGAGGGCGGCTGCGATTACCTGCAATCGACCCACACGACGTTAGCCTCATCAGGGGCCCGCGTCGGGAAGCATCATGCTGCGATCGTCATTGCCGGGAATCGTGCTGGTATGCGCCGGGGCGCTGGCTCATGCGCAGGAAGTCGTGCCGGAGGCAGCCGCCGAACCTGCCACTGAACCTGCTGCCGCCGCAGAACCGGTGGAGCCGCCACCGGCCGCGGACGTTCCGGTGCCAGAGGCTCCCGTCACTGTCCATGTCTCGGCCTCTGCCGTGGACGCCGTCGGCCGGCAGTTCGTCGACGCCATCGCCGAGCAACTGCGCCAGTCCACGGACCTGGTGCCGGTCGATGCCACCAACGGTGCGCGCATCCGCCTGAAGATCGCCACGCTCGATCCGGACAACGACATGGGGCGTCGCACGGTCTACTCGGTGGTGGTGACGGTGCGCCCGGTCGACCGCGAGCTCGATGTCTACTGGAACAACTACGTCGGCCTGTGCGGGCAGGCGCGGGTGCAGGCGTGCGCGCGCGGCATCGTCGAAGAAGCAGGTGCGCCCGCCGCATCGTTGCGCACGATCATCGAAACCACGCTTGGCCCTGCCCCGTGAGCATTCAGGGCGATGATTGCGGCGAGCTGCGCTCGCACTCGCGCAGGCGGTAGTCGACATAGCGCTGGTACAACGTCGTGTGCAGGTTGTGCAGCGCCAGCTCGATGCGAAACGGCGTACGCGGATTGCGGTCGAGCAGGCGCGCGATATGGAAGCCGGCCGGCTTCACACCCTGCTTGTGCACATAGACCAGGAAGCCGCGATAGAACGGATCGCCAAGCAGCAAGTCGATCTGTTCGAGCGTGGCCTGTGTCGTTGCAGACTGCTCCGCACGCAGCGTGGCATCGTGCTCGAACAAGAGGCGTTCGAAGTAGCGCCGCGGCTTGCGTGCCTGGATCGACCTCGCCAGCGACCACACCTCGCGATTGCGTTCGTTGTAGAACTCCAGTCCTTCATGCTGACGCAGCGCTACCGCCGCATCGGCACTGAGGTCATAGACCACGAAGTTCTCGGCCTGATTGTTGAGATCGTCCAGCTTGCTGCGATCGAATACGTGGAAGATGAAGCCCGGAAGCCCCATGAACGCCTGGCGTCCCTGCCGCGACGCCTGCACGGCGCGTCCGTCGCGGATGAAGTCGCCCGCGGAGGATCCGACCAGGATGCTGCGCGTCGAATTGAGCCGGTTGAACGTGCCGATGACGATCTCGTCGGCGGCGAACTCGGCATCGAATCCATCCATGCCGTAGAGCTCGGCCTGCGTCGCGTACTGTGCAACCTGGCGGCCGACGCCGCATTCGCCGCGTACCTGCCCCGTGTAGAAGGCTTCGATCGCGCGCGAGTTCGTGCCACTGGGCTGGTAGCCGCGGCCGAACGTCGTGATCGCCTTCCAGCCGTCATGCGCCGCGCCGGTCGGCCCGAATCCAATCCATCCCATCTGCACGGACGAGAAGCGGAAGCCGCGGTTTGCCACCAGCCTATCGACCGCGCGCCGCGTCGCCGTACCCAGCGCGAAGGCATAGGCACAATGGGTCGCGGGATGCGCCAGCAATTCCTCGCCGAGGCGGCTCCTGGCGGCGGCATCGAGGTTGTGGGGAACCCGCACGACGAGGTCCCCGGCCGCCATGGCCTCGGCCAGGCTGGCTCGATCGCAGGGCGTGCCCGGGCGGATGTCGATCGCGGCGACATCGGCCGCAACGAAACGCCACCCCAGTTCCTGCAACAGCCGTTGTGTGCAGTCGGGCTCGCTGCCGGACCCGGCCACGAGTTGCCCCACGCGCAACGCCACCAGCAGCCCGGCAACCGCGGATGCCGGACGCAGACGCCTCTTCGTTTTCACCTGCGCCGATAGCACCTCGCCAGCGTACGGCCCGGTGGTGAAGGGATCATCATTACGGACTACATGATTACGGACGACATGGCGTCCTCGCCCTCAGTCACCTCGAACCCGCCAGCGCCAGCGCGTCGGCGCCGGCTGCGAAACGCAGCGACCGGCTCTCATCGTTGGCGGCACGCCACACCACCTTGGCCACATCGGTCGGCAGCGTTACCGCCGCCGGCTGCATGAACGAGGCGAACGTGCGCTGCGCAAACCCGGCATACGCTTCGGGAATGAGTCCGTCCATGCGCGAGCCGCTGTTGGCCGAGAACTGCGTGCCCGGCCCGTAGCCCGGCTCGACCAGCTTTGCACGTACGTTGAATTCGGCCAGCTCCAGGGCAAGCGATGCGGTGAAGCCTTCGATCGCGGTCTTGCTCGCGGTGTAGGCGGCCACCAGCGGCATCGGCGCCAGTGTCGCGCTCGAGGTGACGTTCACCACCGCACCCGACCGGCGTTCGCGCAACTGCGGCAGCACCGCCTGCGTCACCGCCATCACGCCAAAGACGTTGGTCTCGAAAATCTCGCGCACGGTCGTCATCGGCGTTGCTTCGAAGGCTCCGAACAGGCCGATGCCGGCGTTGTTGACCAGCACATCGATCGATCCGCACCCGCCGATCGCGGCGGCGATGCTGTCAGGTCGAGTGACGTCGAGCTGCAGCACGCGCAGGCGGTCGGATCTCGGCAGCACGTCCTCGCTGGGCGTGCGCATGCTGGCGATGACGTTCCAGCCCAGGGCGTGGAAGTGGCGCGCGGTTTCCAGGCCGTAGCCTGAGGAGCAGCCGGTGATGAGTACCGTTTTCATGGAAGGTCCGTCGGAGGGGGAATTGACGGTGAATACGATGGCGGAAGCTTTCAGGACTCTCTACCATCTGAAGTCCGCATTTAATTTGCGAGCGTCCAGACATGCAGGACCCGCTCTCCGAAGTGATCGCGCTGCTGCAGCCGCGCGCGGTGTTCTCCAAGGGCATCAGCGGCGCCGGGCGCTGGGCGGTGCGCTACAGCGACTTTGGCCAGCCCAGTTTCTGTGCCGTTCTCGACGGCCGTTGCCGACTGGCGGTCGATGGCCATCCCGACCTGGTGCTCCAGACCGGTGATTTCGTGCTGTTGCCGGCGACGCCAGGCTTCACGATGTCGAGTCTGGACCCTGCGCAACCGGTGCACATCGACCCGAAGCTGACGCCTGCGCCGACCGGCGAGGTCCGCCACGGCAGGCGCGGCGGCAAGCCCGACGTGCGGCTGCTGGGCGGCTACTTCGTGTTTGGATCGCCCGATGCATCGTTGCTGGTGCCGTTGTTGCCGACCGTGATGCACGTGCGCGGGATCGAGCGGCTCTCGCTGCTGGTGCGCCTGGTCGGCGAGGAGGCCGGCGACGATCGGCCGGGACGCGACCTGCTGCTGGCACGCCTGGTCGAAGTGCTGCTGATCGAGGCGTTGCGCTCGACCTCCGGCGACGACGCCCCGCCCGGATTGCTACGCGGCCTGGCCGATGCGCGGCTGGCCCCGGCAATCCGGCAGATGCACGGCCACGTTGCCCGCCCGTGGACGATGGCGGAGCTCGCCAGCAAGGCCGCGCTGTCGCGCTCGGCATTCTTCGAACGCTTCACCCGCACCGTCGGCCTGCCGCCGATGGAGTACCTGCTGGCCTGGCGCATGGCCGTCGCCAAGGATCTGCTGCGCGTGGGCTCGCTCGGGCTGGCGGAGGTCGCCGAACGCGTGGGCTACAGCTCGGCCAGCACCTTCAGCACTGCGTTCAGCCGGCACGTCGGCCAGGCGCCTGGCCGGTACGCCCGCGCCCAGTAGCGGGGCAAACTGTTTTGGCGTGCGGGGTGTGCGTCGTGTGCAGGGGGAGGAGGTGGGGTGTATTCCGCGAACCTCCGCTTCGCTCCGTTAACTGTTCGCGAAATACACCCCACCCCCTC